>NZ_JBKJYW010000033.1:0-49126 GCF_046715635.1 Serratia sp. (in: enterobacteria) | reverse complement strand
CACATGCCTGGACGGCAAACGCCAGGCGGACGTACATGCCGCTTGAATAGGTTTTAACCGGTTGGTCAATAAATTCACCAATATCAGCAAAGTCAATAATCTCTTGGAAACGAGAGTCAACCTGCTCCCGCGTGAACCCAAGCACAGCGCCGTTAAGGTAAACATTATCCCGGCCGGTAAATTCAGGATTAAAACCCGCCCCTAGCTCTAGCAAAGCTGCAATTCTACCGTGAACCTGAATATCCCCCTCTGTGGGAGTCAACGTTCCGCAGATCATCTGCAATAGAGTGGATTTACCTGCTCCATTACGGCCAATAATGCCAACGGTCTCGCCCTTTTTAATACTAAAAGAAACATTTCTCAGTGCCCAAAACTCACGGAAATAGCGTCTTGACTCACGACGGATCGCACGTTGCAGTTTGGGGGCAAAGAACTGTTTCAGACGATCACGTGGACGATCGTAGATCTGATAACATTTGCTCAATCCTGTGACTTCTATTGCTATCTCGTTAGAGGACATCAGCAAACCCCTTTCTGGTTTTCTGGAAAAAGACAAAGCCCAGCCAGGCTACAACCGCTGCGGCCAGGGTATAGACCCCCAAGCCTAGCCAATCAGGGATACGCCCCCAGATCAACACATTACGAGATTGCTCAATGATAAAAGTGAGAGGATTCAACATGATCCAAATCCTGTATTTCTCTGGTAAAGCTGTAATGGGGAAAAAAACGGGTGACAAGAACATCATTACAGTGGTGATAATGACCGTTGTTTGGCCTACATCCCGGATAAACACCCCTAATGATGCCAGGATCCACGCCAAACCGAGGCAAAAAACCACCAGAGGCAAGAAAACCAGCGGCAAAAAAATGATCGTCCAATGCAAAAATCCATTAAACAAGAAGAAGGCACAAAGAAGTACAACAAGACTGATCAGCGTATGGAACATTGCAGCACAAAGACCGATCACCGGCAGGGTCTCCAAAGGGAAAACGACTTTCTTCACATAGTTGGTATTACCCAGAATAATTTGAGGTGCCCGGTTGACGACCTCGGCAAAAAAGCCGTGAACGATCATGCCTACAAACAAAATGACAGCAAACTGAGTGCGGCTTTCATCACCACCAACAGACCAACGAGCCTTGAAAACCACTGAAAAAACAAATGTATAAACTATCAGCATAAACAGCGGATTCAAGAATGACCATGCCAGCCCCATGGTAGAGCCCTTGTAGCGGCCAACAACCTCACGCTTCGTCATCTGTAGAATAAGAGATTTGAATCCCCAAATATTGCGAATCAAGGCCAACGGTGACAGAGGCAACGTTTTATGCGGATTGCTCATCAGCCGCCCCCATCATACATACCGTACGTTGCAGCTCAGAATCACACTCAGTCAAAAATAACATTAGCAATACCTTAAATTTAATTAGGCCCACAAAAGCACTACCTTTGCCAATCGGCTATTTTACCGCTTCTTTGCAGGAGAAGTCATGGGAATCGTCTTTAAACACTTCTGATTGGCGATGACTCGCTCACTGTCACAAAACCACCCCCACTTGTTAAAGTAAGAAATCGCCGATTTCACATGATAACCCAATAAATTCAAATTCTTATATGACCCCTTTCCGAAGACATGAGTTATCGTGGCGCCGGGATAAAACACAATGTCGGTCAAAACCAATGCTCGCCTGCAGAGGTCCACATCCTCGAGGTACATGAAGTAGCGCTCGTCAAATCCACCCAGTTTTTTTAGCAGTGTTGAATCCATCAGCATGAAACAGCCGGTAACTGACGGCACAGAAAAAGCTTGGGTAAAATCAGCAGATTGGATTTCATACGTGACGTCCAGCTTTGCCCCCCAACGAGGGATAAAGCGGCGAAGAAATAAATTGGCGGGCGTAGGTAGCAAGCGGCAACTGTACTGTAAGCGCCCATCGGTATAGTAAATACGAGGCGAAACAAACTGGTGTCTACCATCACGCGCAAAATGGTAAAGACTCTCAAGCTCCCCCTGAGTAAAACTGACATCAGGGTTACAAATCAAAAAGTAATCACACTTATCTAAAAACTGCCCCATCGCAAGATTATGGCCATAGCCGAATCCTTTGTTCTTCACAGCCGCAATGTAGGTGATACGCGGATTGTTCAGGGAAGCAGCCCAGGCTGAGCCACCGTTATCGACCAACACTATCTTTTCAACGCATGCCTCACTGAGCAAGGAAGACAACGTATCCTCCAACTGGGCGTAGCTATGGTTGTACAAGACGATTGACGCAACAATTTGGTACTTTTCTGATTCTAAAGACATGCCGTATGAAGTTCCTGGATCCATCATTCTGACAGTGGCACACTACCAAGCAGTGCCAGGTGTGTGTTGCGCTTATCATTCACCAATGTCGAATAAAAAATGATAACTCAATGAGTAAAACGCCAAAGGGGGACAACCCTATCCCTTTGATTTCATCCAGTTGAAGATGTACTACCCCGAAAACAGCATCATATTCCCCTAAATGAGGGCGGATCAAACCAGCTACCTGAGCCAGGTTTGTTACTCCCGGATAGGTTGCCACCAAGCCGTTTCCTCATAACCCATATGATTACAGCCGGGGTCACTGTTTTCCGCACATTTTGAGCAGGAATGCCCGCCTTTCGCGCTTTTAACTCTACATCAGCGACTGACTTATCAATCACGCCCTTAGACAAACCGCTGGTAAAGCCCCTCCCGCGTAAAACCGATAACAGCTTGCAGGACAGGCACCTTAGAACATACCTTACGCTAACTGGTCCGCTTATTTTTGAATCAATAGTAAACAAATTAGACGTTAACTATTGGGTTTTCACCCTCTAAGGAAAGTACCGGAGGGTAGCACAAATAATCAAAATATCCGACACCAAGCCCAAAAAATACTGCGCTTAATCAGTTGGATTTCAAGGCAAACAAAAGTGGTAACAACATGTTATTTATTGATATTTTTTGTAAAAACAACAATCACGGATGTGTATTTATTAAGCAGGCAGGTTTCAGATGATGCTTGGCGCGTGACAAAACAAGCCAACCTATTAATCGCCGCTCTCATTATAAATACGGCTTTCATGGTTAAAAAGGGTGTTCAATCAGGAAAAACCGAGCAATCTAACTTTCATTTATGTGCAAAAGGTGCAGGTGAGTTTCCGTGAAGGAAGCAATCGTTTTGGCTGGAAGACGGGGCAAGCATACAGGCTCGAATAGCGAGCCTGTATGAGAAAGAGGTTACAACTTCTGACAGTTGGCAACAACGAACTCAACACGCTCTTTCCAAGGGGAAAGTTTGACTCCTACGTTTTGAATCTTTTCGCAGTTCAAAACCGAGTACTTAGGTCGTTTAGCTGGGGTCGGATATTGTTCAGTGGTGATGCCATTAACAACAGGAACCTGTTCCAGAATTCCTTGTTGTAGTGCTGAAGAGAAAATGATCTCAGCAAACTCGTTCCATGCCACTTCGCTATTACCGCAGAAATGATAAATACCACCTGGGGCTTCTTTCTGTAGCAAAGTGATTACCGCCTGGGCTATATCACCAGCATAAGTCGGGCAGCCACGCTGATCGGCAACAATACCTAACCTATCCCGTCCCTGAGCCAGACGCAGCATTGTTTTCACAAAATTATTCCCATACTCACTAAAAACCCATGCAGTACGAATAATCAACGCTTCGGGTTGAATTTGGCTTACCGCAAGTTCACCTTGCAATTTAGTATGGCCATAAACTCCCAACGGATTGGTGTCAGCGACTTCACTGTAAGGTGTTGTGGCATCACCATCAAACACATAATCCGTTGAAATATGGACCAACCGCGCACCAATTTCACTTGCGACCATAGCCAGATTTTTCGGCCCGATCTCATTGATTAGTGCGGCAGTTTCGCATTCAAATTCTGCTTTATCTACAGCAGTATATGCTGCAGCGTTAACTATAAAGTCGGGTTGATACGCAGCAGCAATGTTCTTAACCTTTTCAAGATCGGTAATATCAAGAGTATTTGAATCGGTAGCCAACATGCCCCACCCAGTTGGCAGCCGATCGCAGAAGCACTGGCCTAGTTGACCTTTGGCCCCGGTAAGTAACACTTTCATTGACCTAATTCCTTCAGCAACTTGCCGAGTTTATCCTTATCAGATAAAAGTGGGTTGGCAATGGGCCATTCACCCCCAACGTCCGGATCGTTCCACAGCAGGCAACCCTCATGAGCAGGATTGTAGTAGTCGGTGCATTTATATTCAAAATCCGCCGTGTCGGATAACACGACAAAACCGTGCGCCAAACCTGGCGGGATCCAGAATTGGATCTTATTCTCTTCCGACAGGGTGACCCCTTCCCAGGCACCGTAAGTTGGTGAATCAGGGCGGATATCAACAACGACATCGAAAACTTCCCCCCGAACGACTCGTACTAACTTCCCTTGAGGATTTATCATTTGAAAATGCAGGCCACGCAGTACACCGCGTGAAGAACGTGAATGGTTGTCTTGTACAAAATCCAGCTCAATATCCAACAATTCCTGATAACGTTTCTTTTCAAATGTTTCCAGGAAGAAGCCGCGCGCATCCCCAAATACCTTTGGCTGAATAATCTTCACACCACGGATTTTGGTATCTGTGACTTGCATCTTAATTCTCCACGATCAGTTGCGATAAGTATTGCCCATAAAGGGTCTTGCAAAGCAATTTGGCTTCTGCAGCGACCTGCTCACGGCTCAGCCACCCTTTACGGTAGGCGATCTCTTCCAGGCAGGCTACTTTGAAGCCTTGGCGCTTTTCAATAGTATGAATAAACTGTGAAGCTTCGATTAGGCTGTCATGCGTGCCAGTGTCCAGCCATGCAAAACCGCGGCCGAACAGTTCCACGTTGAGCTTTCCCTTCTCTAAGTACATCTGATTGAGCGTTGTGATCTCTAATTCGCCACGCGATGATGGTTTAACCTGCTTGGCCAACTCAACAACATCATGATCATAGAAGTAAAGCCCAGTAACAGCCCAGTTCGATTTTGGCTTTGTCGGCTTTTCCTCCAAAGACAAGGCGCGAAAATTGTCATCAAACTCGACCACGCCAAACCGCTCAGGATCCATCACCTGGTAGCCAAACACTGTTGCTCCCAGATCACGTTCAACCACTGAAGCAAGCTTTTTGCCAAAACTTTGGCCAAAGAAAATATTGTCGCCTAATACCAGCGCGCAGCTTTCACCATTGATGAACTCTTCACCTATCAGAAACGCTTGCGCCAACCCGTCTGGACTGGGTTGGATAGCATAACTTAAAGAAATCCCAAAACGGCTCCCATCACCCAGTAACCGTTTGAATGACGGCACATCTTCTGGTGTCGAAATTATCAAAATTTCGCGGATCCCTGCCAGCATCAATACTGACAGCGGGTAATAAATCATCGGTTTATCATAGATAGGCAGCAGTTGCTTTGAAACCCCACGAGTAATGGGGTAAAGACGTGTACCTGACCCGCCAGCTAAAACAATACCTTTCATTTTCATACTCTAAGGTCGCTTGAGGATTTCGAGGCTGAGTAAAGGTTACTTGGTGCATGCATGGTTACAGTGAACCGCTCATCGGTACCATGCAACTCACCGTAGACTTCATCGGTTTTCATATAACCTTCTAAACAGCACGGTGAGACTTTTGGCAAACACACAAGCATCGATGATTTAACATTCACCACAGGTTACTCTGTAGTCATCTGCTCAATATCAACAGAATAAATAATCACCTTAAAATCAACATGTTGCGCTGTTAACCATACTAAATAAGCGCGACATAATACAAGAACTCACCGTTATTAGCCATCAGAAACCACTTATATTATGGTTAGTAACATTCCTACCCATTGCGCCAGTTTATAAATTTTAAATTAATACAATAGCTTAAAAAAAGCACACTAATCACGGATTTCACCAGCGTTCTTCCAGTAATATCTCACTTTAATCTTCTGGCAAACCAGTAGGTCATTATTCTGATTTTGTCTAGGAATGTCATATTTTGTTACACTATGAAGTATAATGATATGTCGTAGATACGCGGTCAGAAAATAATCAAAAACAAGTTCCACTCACTGCCAGATTAAAAAAAACACGCTACCGCCCTTGGCTTAACAGCTACCAACCGACTGAAATAAAATATAAATTTTAAGTTATTCCCAACGCCTACATTGAGCTACCCAGCCTAAACAGATACTCAACCGTACTCCGACCGAGTGCTAACGTCTGATAATTGAGATTTTTGAAGCGTATGCTATCACCGAAGCTGTAAAACACCTGTACATTATCCACTCTTTCAGGTTTATCTGATAACGTTCGCTGCTTTATTGAGCTAATTCCTTGTGTAATAAGTAAACTCATTTAATATCATATAATTAAGACACATTAGATTAATAATTTTATAATTAAGGCAGCATATTGATAGCAGGCTTCTGATTATGAAGGCGAAAAAAAAGCCCACAAATGGGCTTTTTAAAATCGGATAATCTGCTGGAACTTACTTCAGTATTTACTGCCATATCCCTGCGGGTTGTTCTTCTGCCAGTTCCAGGTGTCACGCATCATCTCATCAATGCCACGGCTAACCTCCCAGCCCAGCTCTTGGCGCGCCAGGTTGGCGTCGGCCCAGAATGCAGGTAAATCGCCATCGCGACGCGGCAAAATCTGATAAGGAATAGCTACGCCTGAAGCTTTCTCAAAAGCATTCACCATTTCCAGTACGGAGAATCCAACGCCAGCTCCCAGGTTGTAAGCTTTGAATCCTTCAACCTTCTTCAGATGATCCATGGCCATCAGGTGGCCTTCCGCCAGATCCATCACATGAATGTAGTCACGCACGCCGGTACCATCTTCGGTTGGATAATCGCCGCCGAAAATACCCAGCTTCTCTAGCTTGCCGATAGCAACCTGCGAGATGTAAGGCAACAGGTTATTAGGGATGCCATTGGGATCTTCGCCAATCAGACCAGACTCATGAGCACCAACTGGGTTGAAGTAGCGTAAAGCGATAATCGAGAATTGCGGCTCAGCCTTAGCGAAGTCCTGCAGGATCTGCTCAACCATCAGTTTGGATGTGCCGTACGGGCTAGTCGTACCACCAATAGGTGTGGTTTCAACGTAAGGCACTGGAGAGTTAGCACCATAGACAGTGGCCGAGGAACTGAAGATAAACTGGTGAACTCCGGCACGACGCATCTCATCCAGTAGCACCAGAGTGCCAGAGACGTTGTTATGATAATACTCTAACGGTTTGCGGGTTGACTCCCCTACTGCTTTGAGGCCAGCAAAGTGGATCACGGAGGAGATTCGGTGACCACCAAAGATACGGTTCAGACACTCTGTATCTTGGATGTCACCCTGATAGAAGATGGCTGCTTTACCCGTTAGCTGTTCCACACGGTGCAGTGACTCTTCGGATGAGTTCGATAGGTTGTCTAGGACGACGACCTCCTCTCCTCGCTCCAGCAGGGCCAGAACGGTGTGGGAACCGATGTAGCCGGCACCACCGGTGACTAGAATTGCCATTGTTACCCCTTAAGTATGCAAATGATGTGGAGAATGCTAAGTCAGTAGGTGACTATTGTACTCTTGAAATCTTCAACGGCTACCCTGCCAAGTTATAAACTTGATGCTATGGAGAAAACTGTATTGACATCATTACAATCGGACAGTTGCCCGGCGGAAGCAGTAGCGGAGCTTTATTAGACTTAGTGGAATATCGAAATTGAGTGCGGGAATATCAAAAGTTGCCTACAGAGCAATAAGCAGGAAGTTGGAGTCACTGTATCAGGGGGTATTTAGGTGAACTGACTTCCAATCTGATCAGACGGGAAGTCGCCCTGGTAGCAAAGCAGCATAAAATAGTGCTATTAGAAATGAGTTTTCATTTTACTTTTGGGATGATAGCCGCAGAATTTATCATATCGGGAAATATGGTTTTGTTAACACACAAATTTTAATTCCACGTACTTTTGAGATTCCTGGTTTTTCAGGCATCTGCCGGTATTCTTCCAGCGCTAGGTTATTCAGGAATTCATAAGACCGTTCGCTATTGTTTTCACCCGATCAGCGACCTATGAGCTACCGCGCTTTATTCAGCGTTTTGAATAGGTAAAAAACTAGTATTTCTGTCCGTTACGTTCTGTTAAATTGTTCGATAAAAGCAATCTATATCGCCTTACCTAGTTTATAAATTTTAGTATTACGTCATGTTCCTCGCCCATTGTGCCAGCGCAAGTGATATCAGTTCCGGCCCGTTATCTTTCCGCATCTTCAACGAATAACCGCGGCTTACCAATATCCACACCAGCCCCCGAACGATACGCAGCTCCGAGATATTCAGTTCGATTTCTATCGCATGGGCTCGCTGTTAAAAACATTCACAACGTTGAAAATCCGAAAATGCTGTCTACAAACCAACGTATTATACATAAAAACGATGGACCAGCTCTAGTTCAGCGCTTCCGGCACTGCAAGCGGAGCCGGATTGTAAGTCAGCATACGCTGCATTCCCTTTCGAAGAAAATTCAGTTTTAACGGGCAATAAATCCAGTGTTCGCAGTTGCGGTAACAGGCATGCCCTCTGCGAAGAGCCTGAAAAAGCGTCTTAAACCCTAGCGTGAGTGACATTTCGCATGGATCATCGGCTCACCACATCACGCATGTGTCTGGACAAAATACACAGTCCTTCTCAGCGAGAACCTCCAATATGCCTGGCACCATATATGCGCTGTCAGGTAACTTGGCGGTTACATAGAATCATGATGTAGTCCCTGCCAGCTACCATATTGAGATAAAATATCCCAAACACCATCTTCCACGCAAATTATCGTAACACAAGATCCAATAGCCTTGGATTCCAATTTAACTTTGTTAACCGCCGCTCTAAAAACTGCATCCGCTTTTAATTTAACAATTATACCAGACTCGTTAACCACAAGGAATGTATACACCAAACCCTCCTGTGCTTTAGGAAGGACAAAAACCACTGTTTTTTTTCCTCCTTTATTTGTATGAGTGACATTACTGTCAAATTCATTCAGGAAGCATAGAGAAGTTTGATGAATTATCTTTTTACGATTAGAAAACAATTCACCGCCAACACCGATACTTAATGTTTTATTTCCCAATTGATAGAAATCTATCGTTCCATCAGAATTATAACAAATCCTTTGGCATTGAACAGATGTATCACGACCTACATTAGAATGGAATTGAAACTCGGTACCATAAAATTTCCTTGCAGAATACCTAGTTATAATATTTCCAGACCATGACCGGCACCCATAATGGTAGTTAACATCATTCAGTAAAGGAGCATTCCAAGACATTGTATCCCTATTCCAGCTAATATAAAATCGCCCGGCTAACGGCGACCATTTACCACCCGCAATCCGAAAGTCTTGGTCCGAATCTGAAATGCCTTGTCCCAAAGCCCAACGAGTCGAACCTTCATATCTAAAAACTACTGAAGATCGACTCGCAATTCCGCCCCCCGAGTTATCCACAACTAATGCCGGATGATGGTTACTTTTAATCACAATTTCATTAGCATTTTTCTTTTCAGGCTGTGAGGTCTTAAGTATAAATTTAATTTGCCCTCCCCATTGGCCAGAATCGGAATTAAAACCAGAAAAATCGATCAATTGAACATCATTCTTTAGCAGGATAGATTTTTCATGCCATAGACAACCATTTTCGATTGTTATAATCCCCTTGTCCATTGAGTTTATTAATTTCTGAATGAGTTCAGAGTTATCAAAAAACCTATCATTAATACCTCCATTTTTTAGAACAGAGATAGAATATTGGAACTGACTATTATCGATGGCATCTCTAATAGATTTAATATTCTTTGCCTTACTTTCAAACTCATAATTAAGAGGA
This sequence comes from Serratia sp. (in: enterobacteria), assembly GCF_046715635.1. Taxonomy (GTDB): domain Bacteria; phylum Pseudomonadota; class Gammaproteobacteria; order Enterobacterales; family Enterobacteriaceae; genus Chania. The sequence goes on along the minus strand of NZ_JBKJYW010000033.1, from coordinate 39,215 downwards.
TCACTTTTGAAATTATCGTTTGGAGTGGCAATTACATCTTCTTTTTCACTGGCGTTGCTACGATTGAAGAGTAGACTCAAAGAAGTAATTGAGAAGAGTGAAAGAAGAGCTTTACTAAACAAACTGCGACGATCCACTATAACCTCACTTAAAAAATTACCTAAGTACAGCCCTGATAGAGTAATATGCGAAACACTCTAGTGATCTAAGTAGTGATAATCTTTCAATTTTTCTATAAATTTCCCATTGCCTTTTTGCTTTTTTAAATTTATTTCTAGATATTGAGTTAGAAACGATACGATAGCTAGTAAGAGCCTCAGGCAATAGATAAGCTCGATGATTTTGTCGCAGTAATTTTAGCCATAATGCATAGTCTTGCCCTGTCCGAATTAAAGGCATTGAAATCTCTTCAAAAGCACATCTTCTTAATACTACAGTAGAGCAACCAATGGTCGCCTTTTTTCTTAACATGTCATTATAATCAAAAGAATCATTATTATTAATGTCTATATTTTTATTTAAACTATGTCCATTCTCATTCAGAAGTCTGAATGCAGTAAATGAAAAATTTATTCCACAGTTTTCCATAAACGAAATCTGTTTTCTTAACTTATCGCAATCCCACATATCATCACTATCGACAAAAGCAATAAAATCACCTTTAGCTCTTACCAAAGAGTTGTTCCTTGCGACTGCTGCACCAGAATTTTTAGAATTCGATGCTATCCTTACCCTAAAATCATTAATCGCTATTTCCTGAAGTATCTCCATTGTGGAATCTGTAGAACAATCATCTGTAACTAACCATTCCCAATTTTCATGTGTCTGACTCTTGATCGAGTTATATGTTTGCAGGAGAAACTTTGATGAATTATATGAAGGTGTAATAATTGAAACTAGAGGCATAGTATTTCACTCAAATCAGTTATAAAATAAATGTTTTAAATTAACGTTCTGCAATATAAATTCTTTTTACACAGGTTAGCATAAAAACAAACGCAAAATATATTTAAAACCATCAATTCAACATATACCATCATATTTGCTGATGAAAAGACAAGAAGGGAAAGCACATAGCAATATAGTATATTTCTCTCCCTCCTATTTATATTAATGCGTTTCAAATATCTAAGAAGAGAAACCCAACAAAAGATAAACAAAAATACACCTATAACACCACCCTCAAAATAAACCTCCAAGAAAGAGTTATGCATGCTTTGCAAATCCCTTCCTTGAAAACCCTCCAAATAAACCCTGCTCTGGGCAAGACCGTAACCTAAAACAGGTCTATCTTCAATCAACTTTATAGCATACCAAAATAACTCGAATCGACCGCTTCCTGTGGTAACTCTATCACTTCTCGCATCAATGGTTGCGGCAAAATCACTATAATGATTGTATAACGCGATGATGGTAACAACTACAACACATCCGAAACCAAGGACTATCACAGTGGTTTTTATTCCACGAGCAAATAGAAGATATAACAAGGGTAAAGCAAACGCGATATACCCTGTAATAGAGTAAGTTAATAATACTGTGATGACACTTAAAAAATAAAAAGTTATATCTGTTTTTTTGACAAAAAGTAAAGCAGAGAAGAAAAATGGAAGTACCATCAACACATAGTTATTAGGGCTATCTGCAAAACCACGCATTCTAGGTAATATACCTTCCATATAAAGGCCGTAAAGCTTACGCTCATCTCCTAACTGAAAATGGAGAATGTAATAGGAGAACAAACCAAAGAAAAAGTAAGTAAAGGATGCCAGCATGAAAAATTTAGAAAACATGTAGAATTTATTAACAAATTCGGTCGGTTCTATATTATCGGATAAAACATACAAGCAAAAGAAACATATTATCAACAATAATATGCCAGTAGTTCTTATTAAAGCCAATGGACTATTGGCAGCCCAAAAAGTTGTAGAAATCATATAGGCAAAAAATATCAGTACCGCCAAAGTAAATAATGGTAATTTGAGTTTATTATTAATGGAGAATTTAAAGACAAAAGGTAAAGAAAAAAGAGTAATTATCATATATGGTTTTATAGCAGTGGAAATACCACCGATCCAAAACTGCTGAAATAAAAACGAATAAAAAAGCAAAAAGAAAATGAGATTACGATTTATAATCAATGGAATTGCCCTTTAATTTTAAGCACTTCATAATGTTCTATATCTCTCATAGCAAATACTTTCGCAGGGTTACCACCCGCGATAGAACACTTTGGAATATCGCTAACAATGACAGAACCTGCCTGTACAATGGCTCCTTCACCTATTTCGCAATTAGACAAAATAGTCACATCCATTCCAAACCAAACATTATCTCCAATTTTAACATTCTTAATAATGTAAGTATCATCATATGGCAAAGCGTTACCCTTATAATTATGCACTTGAGTGATAATTTTGCATCCACTACCACTGTGAAAATTGTCACCGATATCTACACGCCCCTCACCATAGATTCGAAAACCATTGAAATTAACATTCCGACCTATAAACGTTTTCTTTGTTAACAAGGTAAAACCACTAACACGTGGTTTTACTTTATATGCCCCAAGCCTTCTAATTGCTATAAGGGTAAATATAAATACACGTAATTTTTTAATTAGATTCCGCATAAAACCCCCTTTTACAAACAAAAAATGTAGAAAGCATAAATATAAACCATGTTAATAAATATGATAGTACAACACCTTTAAGGCCAAAATATTTACACATTAGCAGTCCAAACGTGACATTAAATAAACCACAAGCTAAAGTTATTATGAATAATTTATTTGTCGCTCTAAGGTACATAATTAGAGAAGAAAACAAAAAATACCCCCCCTGAAATAATACACCAACAACCAAAAGTCTAGAAATATTAATTGCACCTGCATATGCATGAGGGAAAAAATGTAAAACAACAACACTAATTAAAAGCTGATATAATAGAAAAAGGACTAAAACAAAGCTTAGATATTTAATACCATAAGTCAGCAATAATGACTTAAAGGACATCCCGTCCTTTAGTTTCTTATATAAAATAGGAGACAGATTTTGACTTATTGCGGAATATACTAGAGATAACGTAGATGCTAACAAAGCAGCCAATGAATAGATTGCAAATTCCTCTCTCTCCATATATCCAGCTAAAATAAACCTATCCGAAACTGTAACCATAGAAGCAGTCAGGGCATGTGCTGCTGAAAAAATGCCAAAATGTAATAAAGATGAATTTATAGAGAAGAAACCAAAGTAACAAGATTGCCCCTTATTATGTAAATAGAACAGCCCAATTATACTAGAAATAAAAAAAACAAAACTCATGACAGCTATAAATTGAAGGCCTGTAACAATGAAAAAGTAAGCAGTCAGAAGAGGAACTAGGAAAGATAATGAAATAGTAATACATTGATAGAAAGCAAAATAAATAACTTTATTTTCAAGCCTCAAGTATTGAGAAACAACTTGATATATAGATCTAGATATTATCAATAATGGTATAAAAAAAATAACTGGGCTGAAATCATAAAAAAGAACCAATATAATAACCAGAAACTGTAGTAATATAAACGAAACAATGTTACATGTTATAAAAAAAGAAAAAACTTCCTGTACTTTTTTTATCCGCTCTTCCGATTTTTCTGCAAAAACTAGTGAATAGCTAGATGGCGTACCAAATAAAAAAACAGACGCAAGTACAACTGAAATTGAATAATATAGAGAATATTCACCAAAAGCATCGACCTGAAGTACTTTAGTGACAAGAGGAAGGAGTAAAAATCCCAATACCGAAGCAAAAACAGTTATACCACTAAAGCCAAAAAGTTTTTTATACATTTTAAATTTTCGCTGTATCTACAACATGGACATATTTTTCAAAATACTTATATATATCACTCAGTCTATTGCTCACCTCTTGATCGATATAATCGCCAGGTATTTTAAAACTATAAGCATCCAGACTATCATCAATCAAAATACTTGTTAATATAGATGCACTATAGAAACCAGCAACTTTAAGTGGACATATCTCATTCTTTACTAAAGCAATTTCTGAAGGATTACTTAACCGTTTTATAGAATATCCAAGCATAGAGTATTCTTTTAAATTTTCATCACTTTCTTCACGGTGAGGAATGTATGTCACATGGTCACCTTTAAAAAAATTAAGCACTGAAGATAACAAGGTTAAATAATTGTTTTTTTCAATCAACCCAATTTCGACATATTTTGCACCAAAAAACACTACACCTGTCGAATCCCTCTTTTCAAAAAGTGATTTCAGTAACGAGAAATCATTATAAATCATACTTCTCCCATCACTGACAGACAAAAAAGTATATAATGGAAATATATAGTTACGATTTAGAATGCAGCTAATTAAGTTATCCTTACCAACTTCCTTTAAGTGTACTAGAGTTGCAATTCCGTCATCCATAAGAGTTAAATTCACTCTTAAAGCCTTTAACAATTTTGTGTATTTGCTTTTATGACATCCGATGAATATCTTGGGACTTATTTGACTCATAAAAACAGATGATATTATTTTAAAAAAGCCAAGCCCTGTAGTGAAGCTATAAATTGCTGACTCATCTAAAAGACAAGTATTCTTAATGTAGAAATCAATCACATTCTTTATTTGGCTGTCATTATAATGACTATTGTTATATCTGATAATGATTTTATAATCTCCACGTCTGGCATAAATACTTTCAGCCGCATTAATTATTTGCCCTGGAGATTCAACATAATAAATATCCATTTCACACCCTTTTTTTGCTGTAACCTGCCATTTCTGAATATATGATTGAATTATTATAATGTTCATCAATGCAGCAAAGATCTGTAGTGTTATCGCTTAAGAAACTCTTAACCTGAAGATATAAGCCTGGCTTATACTTAATATCTAAACTATCATCAACCTCTACAAACTCAGAGTTAATACTATTAATTTTCTGAATTTGAAGTTTTTCAATAGGCCTAAAAATATACTTACTCTTAACTGTACTTAATTCTAAACTCCAACGGCCTGGAGAGTTCCAATTTCCATGATAGCTAAATAATACATCGTTTGTGGTTCTGCCTGCTCCGACAAAGTTAGCTGACCTCGAGTGCCACGTTGTATGACCCGATACATAACTCGCTATCTCATTTGGCTTACCTCCTAAGAAGAATGCCAAGTCAACGATGTGAGATGAATTTGCAAGAAACCAGTTTTCTTTTACTCCATCAGCTTTCTTTATTTTTTCAATTACAGATGCCCACTCAGTAACCTCGAAAACAAAAGACTCAAGACCACCATCTTGCTCAATAAGCTCCCTTGCCTTTAATACAGAACTAAAGAAACGTCTGTTATATGCAACATAAATTGAACAATTTGACTTAGACGCTAACTCTGATAAGAGTTTTATTTCATTCAGTACAAGCCCTGCTGGTTTTTCTACTAATATTTTTTTTACACCATAATGAATGAGAGCCACTGTTGTTTCGTATAACGCCTCAACACCGACGGCCACGATGGCTTCTTTTATAGAGAGTGCACATTTATTTTCCAATAGATATTGATTAACCCCCCCCGTAACAACTTTTTTACCTGTATTTTTATAGAATTCTTGAGCGGAATTTTCATTCCGTCCTATAATCACGACCTCTTCATTTTCTAAACCATCCAAATCCTTCACTACTTTATAATACTCTTGTGCCATTGGCCCTGCACCTACAATCAAAATCATTTAACTCACCTATTCTATTTAAGTTATTGGACATTCTTTGAATTTTAAATCGATACTTTGGAAGAATTGCAATAGACTCTCCAAATATTTTTCATGCAGATACGCTGATTCGCTAAAGCACACAAGTTCGGGCTCCTGCTGAGAAAGTAAATTTTCACAAAAAACATTAGTAAGATTACTCTGGAATGGAACTATTATTTTTTCATCCACAAAGTTATCATTTCTTTTATCAATTACTCTCATATTTGAAAGAACTTCATTGATCAGAATATGATGGTTGTTTGTTTCAATTTCTATCTCTAAAGATACTTTATCTGCATGCGTGCATATAAATTCAAAGTAACTATTTTTAGAGTTACCTGTGAGAATCCCATAAACCTCCATAAAACCTGGGCGCTTGCTTTCATAAATAACGGGTTCAAGCTTCGTACATTTCAAATTATATTTCACATCTTTTGAAAGAAACGCCCATAAATCAATAAAGTGGATGCTATTACATGCCATGCCCCACTCACTGCCACATACTTTTAGCGATACAAACTCATCACCATCTAAAACCACCTTTAAATCCTTATAAAAGTCATACATTCTACGAGGACAATTAACCCATGCTTTCGCCCCCTTGCTTTTAAGAAGATTAATCGCCTCATGTAGTTGAGTTAAAGATTGAAACATTACTTTTTCTAGTAAAAAATTATTGACTTTAGTTAAGCTCAATAATTCCTTCATTATATGAAGGCGGACATTAGCACTGGTGGCAATAATACAAATATCTATTTCACCCTCTACTTCAGAGATATTGCGAAGGAAAGTGATTGCTTTTATGGAACTTGATATATCGGATGATCCAGATATTTCCTTGGCTAACTGCAAAGAGTTTAGAGAATTATCAACCACCTGAATTTTAACTGGGATTTTAATTTTTTGGATCGCCTGTAAATGCCTTACCCCTAGCTTCCCAGCGCCGATCAATAAAATATTTTTCACATTTATTCCTATTACTGTTTTTTTACTAAAAAATCCGCGAACTCAAAATCAATATTATTATCTATATCAACAGAGTCAATTGAATTCATTTTGTACGCATAAACTCGAGGTGAAAAGAAAATAGCATTTTGTATTATTAATTCCTTGATATTATAGATGTAAATGGCCCCATTTATTCTATAATAAGTTTCTAAGTCTTGACTTCTAACTCCTATGTAGTCACTCTTTATAAAATTATTTAGTGACATCGTTTCATCCAAAACATTGCACCACACAGGGCTATGTGCACACTCACATACAGATTGAACACCCAGGGCATCCTCTTTATCAAAGAGTTGAAGGGACTCATCAATATGGCTAGTGGTGCGTAATGGTGATGTAGGCTGTAACAAAACGACAATATCGAAATGGTTTTCTTTCTCAGCTAATATCTCTATGGCATTTATAACTACATCTATTGTCTTAGCAGTGTCTGTTGAAAGTTCTACATTCCTTTTCAATTTTATCAATCTATTATCGCTCCCACTGCAGGAAAGTATTTCATCACTATCACTAGTCACTAATACAGCGTCGATAAATTTGGACTTAAGTGCAGAATCTATGCTCCACTTGATTAGTGGTTTTCCTCCCAAAGGAAGCATATTCTTATTCGGAAGTCGTTTACTTCCACCTCGGGCAGGGATTATAGCTAAAACTCTTTTTGAATTTATCATTTATTTAAAGATCCAAAATTTTAATATCTTCTTGTGCTCTATTGAAATCATCCATCCTACCAATATCCAACCAATACTCATGAATTGGAAAAATAAGAACATCATTTCCTGCATTCATTTTTTGCTCAAGTAGTGTAGGCATATCGATATGTTGGTTTTTTTTAACAGCCATTCGCACTGAGCTATTTACGATATATATTCCAGCATTTACAAAGAACTTTTTTGTAGGTTTTTCTTCCATTGAAATAATCTTGCTACCATCACTTTCAATTACACCATATGGAATAGTATATTGATAATCTCTGACACACATTGTAGCTGCAGCATTATTCTCAGTATGGAAATTTAATAATCGTTCAAAATTTATAGTTGTTAATACATCCCCATTAACCATGATCAATGGAAGTTCTGATATTCCTTCTGGTAATAATCCCAATGCACCTCCTGTTCCTAAGGGGTTTTCTTCGTGCACATATTCAATATTAATATTCCATTTGGAACCATTACCAAAATAATCTCTAATTACTTCAGGCATGAAGTGGGTTGAAATGTAAAAGTTACTGAAGCCGAATTTTATAAATTGGTCAATTATGATTTCTAACATTGGCCTCCCACCTATTTGGAGCATAGGTTTCGGGCAGGAATTAGTCAATGGTCTTAATCTAGTTCCAAAGCCCCCAGCCATAATAAAAACCGGATTGTCATAACTGGGAACAATACTTCCTTCATGTATTGTTTCAACTCCAACAACCTTTCCATTATGTATCAGTGGTGCAGCTAAAATATTTTTTTCTGCAAGAATTTTTTTTCGTGAAACCCTATCAATAGTTGGTGAAAAATAATACGGATTTACTGTCATTATTTTGTCAACAGTAGATTGCAAGCCAATGCCACGTACTAATCCTCTACGAATATCACCATCAGTTACAACCCCTAATAGCTTCTCATGTTCATTAACAATTAATACTATTCTCAACGCATACTTATTAAGAATTTCCAAAGCATCTAGCACTGTCGAATTTACACTGAGTTTAATTTGATGCCAGTTACTAATCATTTTTCTCACCTAAACCTTTTGACATTCCTCGAGCAGGATAAACAACGCTATTTGTAATAACATCTTTTGTCACAATTGCACCAGCACCAATGATGACATTATCCCCAATTTTAATTGAATTAATCACTGTCGCGCCAGCCCCAATATAGGAATTACTCCCGATGCTAACACCACCGCAAACTATTGCTCCAGGAGCTATATGCGTATGACAGCCGACTAGTGTGTCATGCTCAAGAATTGCTCCGGTGTTTATAATGGAATTCTTTCCAATCTTAACCCCACAATTGATTATTGCACCATGCATAACTTGAACTCCATCGGCAATAACAGCATGGCAAGACACATATGCATGTGGAGAAACTACTGTCAGAAATTCAAAACCATGTTTAACAAATTCATTGTGAACGTTAGTTCGAGCTTTGCTATTTATAACAAAACCCACACCATTGACCAGCGAATCCACCTCATTTCTATACCTTAATAACTCCTCATCACTTTTTAATATCCTAATACCATTAAAAACAGCCCTATCAATAACTTGGTCCGGTGATACAATTAAAGTGATGTCAACATTTAAAACTGCTAGAATATCAAGAATTGCCGAGGCATGACCTCCTGCACCTATAATAGCGACACGTTTATTCGTCAATATTATCTCCTGGTTGATAATCTTTTGTTGCTTTTTTTTCCATCAGAGTCCACCATGAGTATGGTGACATCCCACTACCAGGTCTTTTTATATCAATATTTTGTTCAGTAAAACTTTGCCCGCGTTGAATCTTATCTATAGCAACTATGCTTTTCCTTGCGATATTTTTATTTTTCACCTCTGAACTTGTTGGACCTTTTAGTCCATTCCCCATAGCAGATTCAACTTCTCTAATAGAGATAACCATCTGCTTCAACTCGTCTGGGTTTAAAGATGCTTTATGGTCTGGTCCTTCCATATTCTTATCAAGCGTAAAATGTTTTTCAATTACGGTTGCCCCCAAAGCCACTGCTGCGATAGGAATCGTAATCCCTTTACTGTGGTCTGAATACCCAATCGGAAGATTAAATGCATGTCTTAGAGTATTCAATACATTTAAATTTATTTCTGTAAAAGGAGCAGGGTACTCAGTTGTGCAATGTAATATTGTAACTTTATCCTCTAATAGCTTTCGTCCTTCTGCAGAAAAATACGCCTCTTGGAAGGCTTGCTCAGTTGGGATTTTTTCTTTCGAGCCTATATAACCAAAAGCAATAACACCTAGCACCCTTTCAATTTCAGATAAGGTCGCCATCCCTGTTGAAACAATAATATCAGCCCCAGTTTTTGCATGTTGTAAAACAAATGGGGCATTAGTGATTTCTCCTGAAGGAATTTTCAGTTTTTTCAACTTCAAGTCATTAACTAAAAACTCAAGACTTTCGCTATCAAACGCTGTCGAAAGAAAATTGATGCCTTTACTATTACAGTACTTAATTAATCTATGATGAGCATCATAACTTAACTCTAAACGACTTAACATTGACAATTGTGACTCTGATTTCCCAGTATTCTCTTGCTGGTAAACAGCTTGTTTAGCATTCTTGGTTACAAGATTTTTAGCTTTAAATGTTTGAAACTTAACAATATCAACACCAGCGTCATGCGCTGCATCGATGAGTTTAAAAGCCAATTCTTCACTGCCATTGTGATTGACACCTGCTTCAGCTATGATGCATGATCTGTTCAACTTTTACCCTCTAAATTATAAATCAAAGAATTTTTTAGTCTTTTCAAATGAATGTGTTTTTAATGTTTTCAATATTTTAACGCTTGTATTTCCAACTCCATATGGATTGCAAACATCTTTATTCAGAAAATTAGCACTAGAATTGATCGCAATCTGAATAGCTTCGGTTACCTTCACTGCGTCTGTTTCGCAATGTATAACAGATTTTGCAGCCTCTCGACCTTTTTGACGCATCCCTATATTCACAGTCGGTACTTTAAATGAAGGTACTTCTATTATTCCACTTGAAGAGTTACCTATAACCACAGAACTATGCTGAACAGCACTCAAATATCTTTTTTGGCCAAGAGATGGAACAATAAGTACTCTTTCGGGTTGTACTTTTGCATACTCGTTCATCAAGTTCATTATTTCCCTACCTCCATTGTCCGAGTTAGGATAAGTCATAATTATTTTATATTCTTTGAAATTATCTAACGCTTTCAATAGTTCTTTAAAAGTAAGCTCGGGGTTTTCTTCCGCTAAAGTAACAGGATGGTATGTAACCAAAAAGAATTTATCAGAAAGATTAAAATCTAGAGATAGTGATAATTCTTTTTTACTCATTAAGGTACTTCTTGTTATGTGGTCTAATCCTATAGCACCTACATTATGTACATTCCCAGGCTGTTCACCAAGTTGAATCACTCTCTTTCTATGAGTTTCTGTAGAGGTGAAATGCAAGTGACTTAGCTTAGTAATCGCATGCCTAAATGAATCATCATATGCACCTTCAGTTATTTCTCCTCCATGTATATGTACAACTGGTACATGCATTACCATTGCAGTTTGCGCCATAACGAGGGCTTCGTAGCGATCACCTAAAATAATTATGCAATGTGATTTAAGACGTTCCAAAGCCTCAGCATAGGATAACATTCCCAATCCCATGCTTTTTGCGACCCCAACCGAAGTATCTGATGAAAGTAAAATTTCAATTCTTTCATTTATTTTAAATCCATCATCTAAAATGCTTTTATATGTACAACCAAACTCAGAAGAAAGATGGGTTCCAGTTACTATGAGTTGCAGCGTAAACTCTTGGTCGTCTTCTATTTCCTTAAGTAGCCAATATAAAAGGCCATATTCAGCTCTCGTCCCTGTAAAAACAGCTATTTTTTTCATGAACCATAAACCTTGTCAATTGGTGTACTTGGTAAATTAACCAAATGCGCTTCAATCCACTCAGAATTTTTTAGATGGCCGCGATAACAATTTTGAAACATAGGGAGCCGATGCATTAATTTCCAAACTGGTCGAGTCATAACGTTCGCATTATTTGTCTCTTGAAGCATGGTTTCTCTAGCCTCTACCGAAGGGCAAATTACAGCGTTCAGCCAATAATTCGATTTTGCATAGTTCGGCTCTTTTACGAAAATATAATCACTGCCTTTAAAAAAGCTTTCATAGTCATTAGCTAAATTGCGCTTTTGGATTAAGAATGTGTCCAAAGACTCCATCTGAGCGCAACCTAGTGCTGCATTTATATTCGGCAGCCTAAAATTAAATCCAGGCTCATCATGATAGAACTCATATGGATGCGGAATTTTTGCTGTTGTGGTGACATGTTTTGTATGTGCGCCAATTGATTCAGAACCACAAAGGACCATTCCACCACCACCCGTAGTGATAATTTTGTTGCCATTAAAACTAAGTGCACCAAACTCACCGATGGTTCCCGTATGTATTCCCTTGTAAAAAGATCCTAAACTCTCTGCTGCATCTTCAACTAGCGTCAAATTCCATACACTACAAATACGCAAAATTTTATCAAGATCAACAGGGTGACCAAAAGTATGCATTGGAACTACAGCTTTAATCGACTCATTTGTTCCTTTCTTTTTGCAAACCCCATCCATATCTAAATAGGCGTTTTCTTCTAAATACTCCTCCAATGCAATAGGACATAGTCCCAAACTATCCATAGATATATCAACAAATATTGGTTTTGCACCCATGTGATACAACGCATTACAAGTCGCGACAAAGGTCAGTGCTTGAGTGATAACTAAATCACCATGCCTGACTCCTGCCATGTAGAGTGCTGTATGTAATGCTGCGGTACCATTTACTGTGGCCACTGCCTTAGGTGTTTTTGTGTAACCCTCAATTTTTTTTTCAAACAAATCAACAAACTTTCCAACACTAGATACAAAAGTACTATCAATCGTTGACGAAACATATTCCTTTTCTTTTGCTGTAAAACTTGGAACATGAAGCGGTATAAACTCTTGTGTTGAATATTTATCTTTAATAAAAGTTATCAGTTTATCGTTCATTGTCCATTGCCTCACATTTTGCTATCAAGGTATTTACCAGTTTCCTTGTGTCCAAAGTCTGGAATCATTTTAAAGAATAACTCAACAATTTCTTCCTTAGTCCATGCTCCTTCTTTTTTCAATCTATCTATCTCATCTTCAAATAACTCAACTGCTTTTATATTTTTCTTTCCGATACTTTTAACTATGCCTAGATTACAAAAACGTTCATTATCAACAGTTTCACTATCTGTAAAAAACTCTTCGAAATCTTTTTCACCTGTTGTATCGCTATTGGTAAAAAGGCACGGCCATTCACCTTGCTTAGTTATCGTAGTTGAAAGTTTGCGTGCTTCCTCTTCATTATTACACACAAAAGGTTGATAACCACGCTGAAGTAAATATCTTTCAGCTATTTCTGCGAAAGTAATCAAATGAAGTGATTCGCTAAGTTTAGGGAAAAATATATCGCCATTTTCACCTAATAAGCAAGACATTAAGCAAAGTTCGCCCGACTCCTTTGGAGTTACAAAGTATCGTTTAATATCATTTGGTGCAACTATCGGTTGACCTTTGGTTATCCGTTGATTAAACCCATGCAATAATGAACCATCTGAAAATGCAACGTTTGCAAACCTTGCTGCAGATATACTAATATCAGCACTGCGTCTTGCTAAAAACATTTCCATTATTCGCTTCGATGCCCCCATCATATTTACAGGGTTGGCCGCTTTATCTGTTGAGACGCAGAAATATTTTTTCACACCAGCTTTTATTGATTGTTGAATTGTTTTATCTGTATTAAATATATTAACATCAATCATTCGCATCAATGTAAATGGGTCTTTCTCACTTCTAACATGTTTTAATGCCGATAAATTCAAAACATAATCATATTTTCCATCGGATTTTATAAATGCATCATATTCAAGCGAGCCAATATCTAATGCGAAAGTTTTGAACTCCCCTGAAATATAACCAAATGAACTGCGGATATCTCGGACTAGTTCAACTAAATTATTCTCGCTTATATCGACCACATGCAACTTCCGTGGGTTTCTCCGGAAAATCTCCTTAACAACAGACTGGCCAATAGAACCAGCCCCTCCTAATACCAAAAACCTAGATGTAGATACTTTTTCCTTTAAAACTCTTTCATTACTTAATATATCATCCCTAAATAACTCTTTCTCTCTGCCTATTAATGATAGTATTGAGCTCATAATATATTTCCATTAACAATATAAATTTAGGTTTGCTATAACTCAGAATTGTCAATACCAAGTAATTATACTTGGTATTTTTAAATGAATAAGTCTAGTTTTCAGGATTATTTATTCATCTGACTTATACTCATATGCATAATATCCATAGTAACTTGCGGCCTTTTTCACTACAGCATTTAGTATTACGCCTTTAATCTCAGCACCATTTTGTTCAAATCTGCGAATACTAACCTCTACTTCTTTTAATGTATTAACTTCAAACCTTGCAACCAGAAGTGAGGTACCAGCATGACGACTTATGATAGCAGCATCAGTTACGGCTAAAATAGGAGGTGTATCTACCAAAACAATATCATATGTATTGCTGGCCCATTCAATAAACTGTGCGAGCCTGCTATGCATCAATAATTCAGAAGGATTTGGTGGAATTTGTCCTCGAGGAAGGAAATCCATGTTCTCAATATTGGTTTTCCTTATAGCCTCGTCTTTGTCAATTTGGTTAGATAATATATCAGATAGGCCTTTATCTCCTGTTGTACCCATCAATTCGTGCGCGTATCCTTTTCGCATATCGGCATCAATGATTAAAACTCTTTGTCCTGACTGTGCAATAACTGCTGCCAAGTTTGCACTAACGAAAGTTTTACCTATCGCTGGACTAGCACCTGATATCATTAAGACATTGTTTTTTGCTTCCATCATTGCAAAATGTAAGCTTGTCCTTAAACTCCGAATAGCTTCAATAGCGAGGTCTGCCGGATTTCCAACTGCCAGTAACTCATCTGCCTTGACATTATTTCGTTTGTGTTTATTTCTAATAGAGAACTCTCTATCCTTTTTTTGCTGCCATTCGGAAAGTGGTATATTAGAATAAACATTGATTCCTAGAGCCTCTAACTCTTCTGGATTATCAATACCTCTATGTAAAACAGTTTTGATAATTACGCAAGTAACGGAGGTTATTCCGCCTAGTAAAAAGGACAGTATGATAATGATTAACTTTCGGGGTTTAACCGGCTTAGGTTGAGTGACAGTTTTATCAATAATCCTTACATTACCCACTGTACTAGCTTTATTAATACTTAGTTCCTGTTGTTTGTTTAATAACTGCATGTATATTTCTTGCCCAGACTGAACATCTCTTGTTAATCTTAATATTTCCTGTTGCGTCTTTGGCATTCCTGCAATTCGTTTATTTAACTTTTCTTTTTCACCTTCAAGTGTTTTCCTTTTTTCAAGTAGTGCTTTATAAGCCGGATGTTCTTTTGTATATAACTTTGATATTTCGGCTTCTTTAAAAGTTGATTCATTTAACTGAGTTTCAACAGACACCATAGTATCTAATACTGACTTAGCCTCTAATGACAAATCGACCGAGTCATTAACCTGTCTATAATTATTTAACTTATCCTCCGACATATCAAGGGAGTTTCTTACTGCAGGTAATTGCTCATTCAAAAAGACTAAACTTTTAGCTGCTTCTTCAGACTTTCTTTCAACATTTTGCTGTAAGTAATTTTGGCTAATACTATCCAGTACATTCTTAATTTCCTCTGGATTATCACCTTCCAAGCTTAGGGATAATACACCTGTATCTTTTCCCTTATCGGCAACAGTGAGGTTATCAAGTATTTGGTTTATGGTAGATAATTCGGACTGTTTACTAATTTCGAATACAGTGCCAGAGTTAGCTAACACTTCACTTACTAATATTGTGAAGTTGTCTTTTTGTAATATATTCCCTACAACCCCTGGGATCTCACTGCCATTAGCCAGAGTGATTATGTAATTATTTTTATCGACAACTTTCAATTCAAAACTATCATTCAAAAACTGACGTGGTACTTCTAACCGACTGATAGCAATATTTGGCTTTGGTGTTCCCAATAATCTGGATATCCCCTCACCAAACACTGGGAAATACTTGATATTAACAACAGTATCTAAGGATAAATCATTGACTGTTTTCCCTAAAACCATCCTTGATTGTATTATTTCAATTTCAGCCGCAGATCGTGGTTGCGCTGAAGGAAGGACATCTGAAAGATCATTCAGTAAACTACTTGTGGCACTTTGCTCTACTTGGATAAGGGCATCAGCTTTATATATTGGAGTCGTAAATATTGAATAACTTATCCCAATCAATGTAAAAATTGAAGTAACTCCAATGATTAACCATTTATTATCTAATAGTGCGCCCCAAAAGCGGCTCAAATCTATTTCGTCTGACTTTTCTGCAGCAGACATAGTTAGTGACTTTTTCTCAGACATCGGTATCCCTGACTAACGTTTTAAGGCTTTAGCCCATTTCTGGGCAGATTCAGCAAGCATATTATAAACAAATTCAAAAGCCTCATGGCTTTGACGATAAGGGTCAGCTATTTCTTTCTGCTCAAGCCAATGACCAAATAGCATCGTTTTCCCTCGAACTTCAGGCGCTAGCTTGCAAACAGACTCGATATGTCCTTTTTCCATGACTAATATTAAGTCATGTTGTTTACATAGCTCTCTATTTAGCTGTTGGGCAACATGCCCTTCTAATGAAAGATCATGTTTATTTGCCACCATAATTGCCGTTGAATCAGCAGCTTTACCAACAAGAGCACCTATCCCTGCGGATGTGATTCTTTTATCTGGTAATACTTGTTTCAAAAGCCGTTCCCCTGTCGGAGAGCGGCATATATTACCAACGCAAACAACTAAAATTGAATTAAACATATCAGTTAGGCCAATTCCTTATCCAACGGACAGATTCAGTCATATTGTTAATACCAGAAATTGTCGGTACTAATTGGCTGACAACCCGATTCCAGCGAACAATAGGGGCAGTAGTCACATAAACTATGTCATAGGGCTGAAGCTGGAACTCTGTACCCATAACTAATGCTGCAGCATCAGAGGTATTAAGTTGATAAATATTTGCCAGCTTATCGCCTTCACTACCACGTAGAGAGCGAATAACAAACACACCTGTTGCATCAGACATCGCTTGATCCATACCCTCAGCATTGCCCAATGCCTCGGTTAGCGTCATGCCACTGCGATCCATACGTAAGGTTGTCTGTTTTTTAACCTCACCCATCACAAAGACTTTTAGACCATCGTTGCGCGGGATGTAAAGGATATCGCCAGGATATAGCAGGTGATTCTGGGTAAGATCGCCGTTTTGCATCAGTGCTTGCAGAGAAATGCGTTGCTCTTTGCCATTATGCGTTAGGACCACATTGCGCCAGTCGGCGTTCTCAGTTAAGCCGCCAGCACTGTTGATAGCGTCCAGAACGGTTAGTGGCACGTTTGTGATGGCCTGTTTACCTGAGGTTGTAACTTCTCCTGTAACATAGACCTTCTGAGAACGGAAAGCAGCAATGCTGATATCAACCTGTGGTGACTCAATATACTGAGCTAAACGGGACATGATGACGGTACGAATTTCAGCAATCGTCTTACCAGCAACTTTCACTTTGCCAATATAAGGATAGAAAATTGTACCATCCGAATTTACCCAGTTACCGGTATCACTTGCGCTACGGTACTGCCCTGCCGGGGTCGTTAGCTCTGGGTGATCCCACACAGTCACCATCAGAACGTCACCGACACCAATGCGATACTCGTAGTTCTGAAGTTCTGTCTCCAACGCCGTGTTTACCTGCGCCACAATCGGGTTTGGCCGCATTTTTTCAATCAGCTTTGGCGTCATTGGGTGAACATTGACCAACTTGTCAATGTTAAAATCTGCGTCAGATTGCTCTACAACATCCTTGCCTGAAGTCGAGAGATGTGAGCCAGGTACCACCGTGCATCCACTGATAAAACTTGCAGAAATCAGTAGCGGTATCAGCTTAAATGTAACTTTTATCATCTAATTATTCACTATTATGAGAAATGCTATCCAACCTAATGTGCGAACATTATAAACGGAAAACGGCTCAATAATGAGCCAAAGTAGCAACAAAACAAACGATTAATCATTTGTTTGATGGTGAGCCTTCCGCTTCGCTCATCCCTGGCTTGTGGTTCGATTTTCGGATCCAGGTCAAAATTTTCCAAACCCGAGTAATAGACCAAAAATAGCCCGCAAAAACAACCAAAAACAATCCTAGCATCAGCAGTTCGGGAACGCCTAACCTATCACCAATGACCCCAATTGCCGCTAATAGCGATGCAAATGCAACGATGGCGAAAAGTGTCTGGCGCGGTCCTAGGCCTGCTCTCATCAAAATGTGATGCAGGTGCTCACGGTCTGGCTTGAAAGGGCTATCTCCCCTACGGATCCTACGCACCATAATGGTCGCCATGTCCATCAATGGTACAGCAATCACCCACAGTGCTGATACCGGTCGCATCACAGCTTTATCACCTTGGGTAGCCAAAACCAGCAGCCAGATAACGGTAAAACCGATCAGCGTACTCCCCGCATCCCCCATGAACACTTTGAAGCGTTTCCCCATAGGGATACCAAGGTTCAACATGATATAGGGCAATGATGCTACCAACAAACATAGGCACCATTTTGAGAGCTCGGGGTTACCACCCAGCTCAAACACCACAGAAAGCGCACCAAAAGTAACGCATGACAGCGCGCCTAGTAAACCATCAATGCCGTCAACCATATTGAACGCATTGATAGCCCCCCAAACCGCAAACAAGGTGACAAAATAGCCAAACGCCCCCAATGCCAGTTCACTCCCTACAATGACATGACCCAGGCTTGCCAAGTACAAGCCAGACCACATCATAACCCCTGCCACCAAAGCCTGAATGCCAACCCTTGGTAACACAGGTAAATCAAACCGGTCATCTAACACACCAACCACCAGCAGGATAGTGGCACAGACCATGTACAAAGTGAACTGAGGCATCCAATGTGGGTGCAATGCATAAAGAACCCACAAAGCCAGGTAGATAGAAACCCCGCCGACTAATGGAATATGTCCGTTATGCATTTTACGCGCATTTGGCTTATCAACTAAACCAACTGAAAAGGCTAACTTCCTTGCACCGAGCAGTACAAGAAATGCCCCTATGAAAACCACTATCAACTCTTGCATATTTTCACCATAATCAAGAAGTTGCAACACCCAATTCGAGTCATACGGCTACGCTACCGCTCTTGGCTCACCAGCTACCAATGCACTGTAGTAAGGCGCAGCCATACTTCGTTACGTCATATTTTCTTGTGGGGGTTACCAATACTTACCTATCAAACCTGTCTTTCACTGATTCAAAATTCAGCACAAGCATACAAAATCGTTACTAATGTCAAATTATGATGACAAGATTCTTATACTATTAGCCGATCGAAACAAGCCTTAGATAGGTCGTGAAATCCTTTTCAGAATAAGACTACTCGTTAGGTTGCAATGCTCAGTTTTTTTAGCGTCAAAAATTAATTAACCATTTGATTTTTAATACAATTACTTGACAAGGTAAATTCTTAAAGTTTTCGTTTATCCCGCTACATCTGCATTTAAAAAATCAACATTGTTGACTGGGAAGTGTCCTAGAGAGCCTCTCAAAGTCAGGGAAAACTCCCTTGAAAGATAAAATAATTTGAAATGCAATTTCTTAGGGAGAGGCAGCAAAGAACGTAGGGTATCGCCTTGTCTATCAGTCTCAGCAATCAACAATATGCATAGCATTTGAAATCAAACACCCCATACGCCAGCTATTTTACGGCTACCGCTAGGCTAGCTGGCGTTGATGAGAAGAAAATGACAAACGTCCCAAACAAAGTTAATTTTCAAAATAATTTTAAAAACAAACGCTTACCGAGAAAAAACCGCTAAAACCTCATACGCTGTCTACTTCTCCAGCATTGCCAGAATGAACGTTAAAGCTTCAACTGCTGTGCCCATTCACGAAATGCTTTGCCCTGTGTTGGGTGGCGTAGGCCATAGGTCACAAAAGCGCGGAGATAGCCTAGTTTTTCACCGCAGTTGAACGACTCCCCCACCAGCTCCATCGCTTCTACCGTCTGTTGTTTCATCAGGTCGGCAATCGCATCGGTCAGTTGAATTCGGCCCCAGGCGCCTGGCTGCGTTTTTTCCAGAATCGGCCAAATGTCGGCAGTGAGCACATAGCGGCCAACCGCAGAATAATTGGATTTCAGCTGTACTTCACGGCTTGGCTTCTCAATGATCGAAGTCATGCGTGAGCTTTCCCCTGGTTTTAGGGTAGTAGTCTCACATTCAGCTACCGAGTAGTCATACAGCACTTTTTCATCCGCAGCCTGCACCAAAACCTGGCTCAGCCCGGTATCTTCGAAGCGAGCAATCATATGCGCCAGGTTGTCTTTGTGCATATCGGCCTTGGCGTCATCCAGCAACACGTCTGGCAGCACGACTACGAACGGGGAATCACCAACCAGTGGCTTAGCACACAGTACCGCATGCCCCAACCCTTTAGGTTGCCCCTGGCGGATGTGCATCAGGGTTACCCCCTTCGGCGTGATGGATTTCACTTCATCCAGCAACTGACGCTTCACGCGCGCTTCAAGCATGGCTTCAAGCTCATAAGACGTGTCGAAATGGTTTTCGATCGCGTTCTTGGATGAGTGGGTAACCAGAATGATTTCATTGATCCCGGCTGCCACGCACTCGTTGACGATATATTGGATTAACGGTTTATCAACGATCGGCAGCATCTCTTTCGGGATGGCTTTGGTCGCAGGCAACATGCGCATACCCAGACCAGCAACAGGAATGACGGCTTTCAACTTCTTCGACATGGTGTACCTCTTAAAATCTTGTGGTCGTGCTAACCGGCTAAGGCAATTACTTGCTGTTCAGGGTCTGTTTCATCCACTGGGTGAAGTTTTCCCCCTCGGAAGCATGGCGCAGGCCATATTGTACAAACGCCTTCATATAGCCCAGTTTGTCACCGCAGTCGTGGGATTTGCCGCTCATATGGAAAGCTTCAACCGTTTCTTGTTCCATCAGCATGGCAATCGCGTCGGTCAGTTGGATCTCATCGCCAGCGCCCGGAGGCGTTTTCTCCAGCAACGGCCAGATATCTGCAGATAGGACATAACGGCCCACTACGGCCAGGTTAGATGGCGCATCTTCACGCGCGGGTTTCTCTACCACGGCAGTCATTGGTGTACTTTCGCCGGAGGCTAACGCCACACCACCGCAATCGACCACACCATATTTAGAAACATCTTCTTCCGGCACTGGCTCTACCATAATCTGGCTAAAACCAGTTTGCTCGAAGCGCTGGATCATCTTGGCCAGGTTTTCTTTCTGCAGATCGGCGGTAGAATCATCCAATAACACGTCCGGCAACAGCACCACAAATGGGTTATCCCCAATCATCGGCTGAGCGCACAACACCGCATGACCTAGCCCTTTGGCCTGCCCCTGGCGCACTTGCATCACCGTCACGTCTGGTGGGCAGATACTCTGCACTTCACAAAGCAGTTGACGTTTTACACGGGCCTCCAGCACAGCCTCCAGCTCAAAGGAGGTATCAAAGTGGTTTTCAATCGCGTTTTTCGATGAGTGCGTAACCAGTACGATATCCTTGATGCCAGCCGCAACGCATTCGCTCACGATGTACTGAATCAATGGCTTATCGACCACAGGCAGCATTTCTTTAGGGATCGCCTTGGTTGCGGGCAGCATACGCGTGCCCAAACCTGCTACTGGGATAACGGCCTTCAATCTTTTTTGCATAAATTTTTTCCACCGACAAATAACAAGTAAGTGTAACAGAGCCAGGAAAAGTGGTTGACCTAACGTCTCAAAGAATTTTTAACTTTAAAAATCAATCGATTAAGATCATGAAATAACGTTTTAGGCACGCTACCGCCCTTGGCTTGCAGCTACCAATGCACTGTAGACAATGTTTGAACTGACAAGCGTGCAATCGACTCCACGCTTGTAGATGAACCTGAGGTTCTGTTCAGAATTTAATGAGAGGCAAGTCGCAGAGTAGGGAAAAGGCAGTGCCTTACTGGCCAAGTGGTCAGTCTTGCTGTCATTTATAGGATGCTAAGATTCTTATACTATTGACCCGGTGAAACAAGTCTTAGTGGCTTCATTAAGACCTTTTCAGAATAAGACTACTAATGATAGTCTATTTTTAAGACTTTACTCGCTTAACTATTTTATAACAATTTGATTATAATGATGATTATCTAAGTGCAGGATTTATAAGCAGCTATTTGCTCTAGGTTTTCTCTGGTTAGCCCCCTAATGACAACATCCCCACACTGTTTAATTATTCTACTAACATAGATTACCCACCCCCAGTGCGGATTTAGAGTTGAATTCCCCTCCCTCAGCGTCCATCATTCTCAATGCGGCATAAGCCGTCGAACTAAAAGGTGAAAGTGGGCGTATGGAATGGATCGCAGATCCAACAATTTGGGCCGGCTTGGCCACCCTGGTTGTACTGGAAATCGTACTGGGCATTGACAACCTGATCTTTATCGCCATTTTGGCGGAGAAATTACCCAAGAAACAACGTGATAAAGCCCGCATTGTCGGTCTTTTACTGGCGCTGGTGATGCGCCTGGTGCTGCTTGCCTCAATATCCTGGTTAGCCACCCTGACCAAACCGCTGTTTGTGGCTATGGGGCACGCTTTCAGTGGCCGCGATCTGATCATGCTGGTCGGTGGTATTTTCCTGCTGTTTAAAGCCACCATGGAGCTGAACGAGCGGCTGGAGGGTAAAGACGAAGAACACCATGGGTCACGCAAAGGAGCGCGTTTCTGGCCGGTGGTCGCACAGATTGTGGTGCTGGATGCCGTCTTCTCACTGGATTCGGTGATCACCGCAGTCGGGATGGTCGATCATCTGGCCGTGATGATGATCGCGGTGTGTATTGCCATTGGTTTGATGTTGCTGGCCAGTAAGCCACTCACTCGCTTCGTGAATGCTCATCCAACCATTGTTATTCTGTGCCTCAGCTTCTTGCTGATGATTGGTTTCAGCCTGGTAGCCGAAGGCTTTGGCTATGCCATTCCGAAAGGCTATCTCTACGCGGCGATCGGTTTCTCAGTCATGATCGAAGCCTTGAACCAGTTTGCTCAGTTTAACCGCCGCCGTTTCCTTTCCAAGGTGCGGCCTTTGCGTGAGCGTACCGCAGAAGCCGTATTGCGCATGTTAAGCGGCAAGCATGAAGAAGCCGAGATCGACAGCCATTCGGCGCATCTGCTGGCAGACAGCTATAACGAGAATGGTGAAATCTTCAACCAGCAGGAACGCCATATGATTGAGCGGGTGCTGGGCATGGCGCAGCGCACCGTCAGCAGTATCATGACTTCGCGTCACGATGTGGAATACCTTGGGCTTAACGGCCCGCTGGATAAATTGACGCAGTTGTTGGAGAAAAACCAGCATACGCGCATCGTAGTAACCGAAAATAGCGCCAGCGATGAACCATTAGGGGTGATCCACACCATTGATGTGCTGAAACAGCAGTTGCAGCAATCACCGCTGGATCTTCGCGCCTTGGTGCGCCAGCCGCTGATCTTCCCGGAGCAGTTAACGTTGTTGTCTGCGCTGGAGCAGTTCCGCCAGGCCAAAACCCACTTTGCGTTTGTGGTGGATGAGTTTGGTTCGGTCGAAGGGGTGGTGACCTTAACCGACGTGATGGAAACCATCGCCGGTAATCTGCCAGAGGCCGATGAAGAGGTTGATGCGCGCCATGATATCCAGCAAACCACCGAAGGCTACTGGATTGCCAATGGCCATATGCCGCTGGAAGATCTGGTGCTCTATGTACCGCTGCCGATAGAGGAAAAGCGCGAATATCATACCTTGGCAGGGTTGCTGATGGAGCATTGTCAGCGCATTCCACGCGAAGGTGAGCAACTGAAGATTGGCGACTATCTGTTTGAACCGCTGGAAATCAGTAGTCACCGTATCGTGAAGGTGAAGATCACGCCGTTAGTGGAACCGCAAGAAGACGACGAAGAGTAAACCGGTGCTGGGCACCCGCGTGGGGTGCCCAGTTCAGATTGATGTCAAAGCGGTAATCTAAATGCAGCGCCCTACCTGCTTTGCTTAAAGGTGCACTGGCACCAGCAACTCCGTAGCCACAATCACCACCACCAGCCCGACAATTACCGGTACCGAAGTGCGTTTCACCACTTCGAACGGTGAGATTTTTGCCATACCGGAAACCGCCACTACCACACCAGAAACCGGCGAGAGCGTACGGCCCAGGTTGGAGGCTTGCAGCATCGGGATCACCAGGTAAGCCGGGTTAACCCCCATTTGTGTCGCCAGTTTCGGGATCAGCTCAACAAACGCATAGAATGGCGCATTACCCGAGCCGGTTGTCATCGCCGCCAGCATAGTGATCACCACCAGCACCAACATCATGATAATGCCGCCGGTGCCAAACGACTGCGCCAGGCTGATCAAGCCGCTGATGAAGCCAACGGTGCTCAAACCTTGGGCAAACACCCCTGCCGCGACCAACAGCATCACCACGCTGGCGAATGCATCGGCCATGCCTCGGTAGGCCACTTCCAAACCGGTAAACACCGTTTTGGCATTGAAACTGCGGAGAAACTCAATCACCGCGGCCAAGAACATGCAAATCACCAATACGGTAATGATGTGCAGCTCCGGCCCCCATTTACCATCAAAGACCAGCACCCCCAGGATCGGGGTAAACGGCAAGATGACGTAAAAACCAGGCGCATTGGTGGTGATTTCACTCACATCCATGATGTGATGCTGTTCGTTGGCCTTGCGGTCGAGATAGCGCTGCCAGAAGAAGTGGGCAATCGCCATACAGATAATGGCGGCGATGGAGATCGGCAGCGTGGTTTTGAAGGCGAAATCCACCAGCGGCATTTCGGCCGCCTTGGCTGCCAGCACCACATCACCCGAGGTAGGCGAAAGGATAATGGCTGCTGGGGAAGCACAGATAGCCGCCGCCGCACCACGGCTGATCCCCACGTTAACCATCAGCGGGAACAGCGTTGCCATCAATAGCACGCCTAGCCCTGTCGCCGAAGAGACGGCCAGTGACATCAGGCAGGCAACAAAGTAGGCCGCAATCATCAGCAAATACGGGGAGTTGATCATCTGCAGCGGGCGGGAGGCCAGCTTTACCACCACGTCATTGGCGCCAATGTGCGTCATATAAGCGGCGAAACCGCACAGCATCATGATCATCATGCCGAGATCGCCACCGCGGCTCATCAGCAGGATTTTGACATATTCGAAAATATCGGTGGCGCGCCAGCCGGTCGAAGTCGCACTGGCGGGCAGCAGATTTTTGCCCATAAATGCACTCACCGCCAGCAGCACCAGGCCGCCAACCATTAACACCCCGGTGGCAGAATAGCCTTTGATGATGTAACGGCCAACGAACACCGCCACCAAGGCTCCAATCAGAAGTTCCATTGTTATTCCTCGATTTAATTATTTTATTTCAGCTCATCGCCCAATGGCAGCCGAATAACGCCACACTCTGCCGAAAATCACTACAAGATATTATGACATTCATCAAGGTTGCGGGGGGAAACTATCAACAAAGAGTGAATTTCCAAGCCCGGTCGCTTCGGCGATAGCCTTCCTCATGGCGGGTAGATTTCAGAGGCCGCAGCCAGACAGCCCAGAGCAAGCAAACTGACCCTCAAGCAGGGTAATAATTGATTAATTTCAATAAATTAAATGACTCACCACTTCCCTATCTTACATACAGCCGACATAACATTGTGATCATGATCTGAATTTGTAGAATTTTTATACCAGATGTTAACGATGTGTGAGTTTGATCAAACAAATGTTTTCTCTAGTTTGGTTATATGATCGCCAATGTTCACGTTGTCATTTTTAATCAGTCGTAAAAGTTTATGTATAACCTAATGAAATTAATAACTTAAATAACCATAAGCCTTTTTATTTTCATAAAAATGACAACGTCAACATTGATTTTGTATCGCTATCTAGCATGATAATGGAGAGGAAAATGAGTCAGTTACCCGAAAAAATGAGCGCGGTGGTTTGCCATGGCCCGCAGGATTACCGGTTTGAACAAGTCCCTACCCCGCTGCCTAAAGCCAAGGAGTTGGTGATCAAGGTTGAAGGTTGTGGGATCTGTGCCGGCGATTGTAAATGTAAAAACGGTGCCCAAATGTTTTGGGGTGAAAACCCTTGGGTGAAACCGCCGGTCGTGCCCGGCCACGAATTTTATGGTCGCATTGTTGCCATGGGGGAAGGCACAGAGCAGAAGTACAAGATCGGCGAGCGCGTCATTGCCGAGCAGATCGTACCTTGCTGGGAATGCCGTTACTGTAAGTCCGGCAGCTATTGGATGTGTGAAACACACAATATCTACGGCTTCCAAAAGGATGTGGCCGAGGGAGGAATGTCGGAATATATGCGTTTTTCCGCCAATGCCATCGTACACAAGATCCCGGAAAGCCTCAGCCATGAAGATGCCGTCCTGATCGAGCCAATGGCTTGCGCCATCCACACCGTTGCCCGTGGAGACATCCAGCTAGACGACGTCGTGGTGCTGGCCGGTGCCGGGCCATTGGGCCTGTGTATGGTGCAAGTCGCCAAGTTGAAAACGCCCAAAAAACTGATCGTCATCGATGCTATTGACGAACGTTTGGAACTGGCAAAAGCGTTCGGTGCCGATGTGGTCATCAACCCACTCAAGGAAGATGCCGATAAAATCGTCAAGGCATTAACCGACGGCTACGGTTGTGATGTTTACATCGAAGCGACCGGGGCACCGATTGGGGTTACCCAAGGATTGCAGATGATCCGTAAGCTTGGCCGCTTTGTCGAGTTCAGCGTGTTTGGCAAGGAAACCACCGTAGACTGGTCAATCATCGGCGATCGCAAAGAGTTGGATATTCGCGGTGCGCACCTGGCGCCTTACAGCTATGAAATTGCCATCGATCTTTTCGAACGCGGCCTGGTGACCTCCAAAGGCGTGGTGACCCACAGTTATTCATTAAACGAATGGGATCAGGCCTTCGCCCTGGCCGATTCAACAGATTCCATCAAGGTTATTTTGGTTCCTTAATTTTGAGTGATTAGTTTTAAGCAAACAATGATATCGCCCTTTAATGGCGAGGCCGATTCCTGGCCGATAACGACCTAATTATTATAAATAACACTGAAAGAAAAATACCGCCCTACAACAGGAGAATAAACTATGTTTTCATTGCTCAAGAAAACCTTACCCGTGATGCTCGCCGGCGGCATGCTGCTGGCCAGCCAATCGACATTCGCCAAACAGATCACCATTGGCGTTTCTTTCCAGGAAATGAACAACGACTATTTCGTCTCCATGAAACAGGCATTAGAGCAGGCCGCCGGTGATATTGGCGCCAAGCTGTATATTGCAGATGCCCATCATGACGTCTCAAAGCAGATTAATGATGTGGAAGACATGCTGCAAAAGAAGGTCGATATTTTACTGATTAACCCAACAGACTCGGTTGGCGTGCAGTCGGCGGTGATCTCGGCCCACAAGGCCGGAGCGGTTGTCGTGGCGATCGATGCCCAGGCCGAAGGCCCGTTGGATTCCTTTGTCGGTTCGGAAAACTATGATGCTGGTTTCCAGGCAGGTGAATACCTGGCCAAATCTCTGGGCAACAAAGGCAAAGTGGCGATCCTGGACGGTATCCCGGTGGTGCCAATCCTGGAGCGCGTACGCGGCTTTGAGGACGCCATTAAAAAACACCCGGAAATGCAGATTGTCACCAAGCAGAACGGCAAACAAGAGCGTGATACTGCGCTAACCGTAACCGAAAACATGCTGCAATCCACTCCCGATCTGGCCGGTATCTTCAGCGTCAACGACGTAGGTGCCTTGGGCGCATTGGCAGCCATTGAGAGTAACGGTGCCAAGGTCAAATTGGTCAGCGTCGATGGCCAGCCAGAAGCGATTAAAGAGATCTTGAAGCCTAACTCGCCGTTTATCGCCACCTCCGCACAGTTCCCACGCGATCAGGCACGTATTGCCTTGGGGATTGCCTTGGCTCGCCATTGGGGTGCCAACGTTCCTAGCACCATTCCGGTGAAAGTGAAGCTGATCGACAGCAGCAACGCCAAAGGCTTTAGCTGGTAAACGCCAGCCTTGAGATCGATTACAAAGCGGCAAGGTTGCTGAATGTGTAGCGGGGCAAACCTATGTTTGCCCCAAACCAACGCATTGATTATCCAGGTAGGCGTTGCATTCAGGTAAGCGGGCGCAGCATGCGGCGCCCCTACAACACAACGAGCCGGTTGAGGTTGGTACCCGATAGATTTCGCAACGGTGGGTATAAAACCCGAAGGAGTTAACCGTGACGGCGTTATTAGAATTAAAACAGATCAAGAAGTCCTTTCCGGGCGTGAAGGCGTTGGACGGTATTGACCTCACCATTCAACACGGCCAAATACACGCCTTGCTAGGGGAAAACGGAGCCGGTAAATCGACGCTGGTGAAAATCCTGTGTGGCATTCACCAACCAGACTCTGGTGAAATAATCATGGAGGGCACCAGCCGCCAGTTTGATAATTATCGGCAAGCCATTAATGCCGGAGTGGGGATCATATTTCAGGAGTTCTCGCTTATTCCTTACATGAACGCCCTGGACAATATTTTCCTCAACCGGGAAATCAAGAACCGCTGGGGATTATTAGATCGAAAAGCGATGCGCAAGAAAGCCGAGGCTATTTTCAAGCGGCTGACGGTGAATATCGATCTGGATTGCCCGGTGGCACAGTTGAGCGTAGCGCAGCAACAGTTTGTCGAGATTGCCAAGGCGTTATCATTGGACGCCCGCGTACTGGTGCTGGATGAACCTACCGCCACCTTGACGCCGGGTGAAGCCGACCATCTGTTCAGCGTAATGAACGACCTGAAACTGTTAGGCGTCGGCATGATTTTCATCTCACACCACCTGGATGAAATCTTCACCATCTGCGATCAGATCACCGTCTTGCGTGACGGCACCTATGTGCAAACGCTGCCCACGGCCGATACCAACGTGGATGAGCTGGTGAAGCTGATGGTCGGGCGCAAAATTGAAAATGCCTTCCCGGTGAAGTCGCATCCTGTCGATACTTCGGTACGCCTGTTGGAAGCCAGCATTCAGCGCACCAAACATCAGCAGGAAGATCGCTTCCACCTGTTTAAAGGGGAGATCCTGGGATTTGCCGGACTCGTGGGCTCGGGCCGAACCGAGACGGTCTCCGCGCTGATCGGTGCCAGCGCCTGCTATCGCAAGCAAGTCAGCCTTAGTGGCCAGCCTACCACCCTGCGTAACCCGGCTTTGGCATTGAAGCAAGGCATTGGTCTGTTGCCGGAGAGCCGTAAAACCGAAGGGCTGGTGCTGCCATTTTCCGTGGCGCAGAACATCACCCTCAACCGCCATGAGCGGTTCGGCAAGATATTCGTTAACGCCCGTAAGGACGACGATATCGTTCAGCGCCTGATCCGCGCGGTGGGGGTGAAAACCCCGGATGCGGATACCGCCGTCAGCACCCTGAGCGGCGGTAACCAACAGAAAGTGGTCATTGCCCGCTGGTTAAACAATGACTGCAACATCCTTATTTTTGATGAGCCTACCCGTGGCATTGACGTCGGCGCCAAATCCGAAATCTATCAGCTGATGCAACAGCTCACGCAGAAAGGCATTTCTATCATCATGATTTCATCCGAATTACCGGAAATTATCGGCGTTTGCGATCGCGTGCTGGTGTTCCGTGGTGGCCACATTGTGGCCGAATTGGCAGGTGATGAAATCGAATCTCATAACATCATGCTTCATGCAACCGGGAGTGCATTATGATCGGAATTGAACAATCCCCACCTACACACGCGCCCCAGAAGCAGAGCCTCGGCAAGCGCTGGGAGAAGTTGCTGCACCACCCTGCGATGCTGCCTTTTATCGGCTTCGCCATTCTGTTCCTGATAATGAGCGGGCTTAATGACAGCTTCCTGACGGTCAACAACCTGACCAACGTGGCACGCCAGGTGTCGATCAACGCCATTATTGCGGTGGGTATGACCTGCGCAATCCTGACCGGGGGAATCGATCTCTCGGTCGGGCCGGTGATGGCACTGTCTAGCTCAATTGCCGCTGGCTTGATGCTGGGAGGGATCCCTATTCCTCTGGCAATGGTCGCCGCGTTGGCGATCGGCGCCCTGTTTGGCCTGGCGAATGGTGCCTGCATTGCCTATCTGCGCATGCCGCCGATTATCGTCACCCTGGCCTCGATGGGGATCGCCCGTGGTTTGGCGTTGCTGTACACCGGCGGCTATCCGATTTCTGGCCTGCCAGACATGTTCTCCTTCTTCGGCCGCGGTTCCGTACTGGGTATTCAAGTACCGGTGCTGATCATGGTCGGCGTTTATATCCTGGCCTACCTGATGCTTAACCACCTGCCGTTTGGCCGCTATGTCTACGCCATTGGCGGTAATGAAGAGGCCGCGCGCCTGAGCGGTATTCGCGTACCCCGTTACAAAGTCCTGGTGTATGTGGTGAGTGGAACGACCGCCGCACTCGCAGGGTTGGTACTCACTTCACGCCTGATGAGCGGGCAGCCCAACGCCGGTGAAGGTTTTGAACTGGATGCCATCGCCGCCGTCGTGCTTGGTGGGGCCGCCATTTCCGGTGGCAGGGGCGCCATTATCGGCACGCTGGTCGGGGCCATGATGCTTGGCGTACTGAACAACGGCCTCAACCTGATGAGCGTATCGCCTTACATCCAGAACGTGGTCAAGGGTGGCATTATCCTCGCCGCTATCTACCTCAGTTCCAGCCGCCGTAAATAAGCAGGGAGAACCGATATGGAATATTTTCTGGGCATTGATATTGGCGGCACGCTGATCAAGGCGGGCTTATATCGGGCTAACGGTGATGAAATTGCCGTGGCGGAGTGTGATGGAGAAACGGTTTCCCCACAGCCCGGCTTCTCGGAACGTGAGATGGAACCCCTGTGGCGCGACCTTTGCCAGACCATTCGCCAGGTACTCAGCCTCGCGGCAATAACCGGCGATCGGGTGCGCGGCGTGAGCTTCTCGTCTCACGGTAAAGGGCTATATGCCATTAATAAAAAAGGCCACCCGGTGCGCAACGGCATCGTTTCTTCCGATACTCGTGCCGGTTCAATGGTGGTTGAGTTACAGCAGCAAGGCATCGAAGCCGTCACCTACCCGCGTAGCCTGCAACCCATCTGGAACAGCCATCCGGCAGTACTGCTACGTTGGTTGAAACAGCATGAACCCGCGCAGTATGAGGCGATTGATCGGGTGCTGATGGCTCATGACTACCTGCGTTTTCGCCTGACGGGTGAAGCGACGGCAGAGATCACCAACATCTCTGGCAGCAACCTGTTTAACCAGCAAACAGCCGACTACGACCCGGTATTGATGGCAGCATTCGGCATTGAAGAAGTGGCCGATAAAACCGCGCCGCTGCTAGGTTCCGCCGAGCTTGCCGGGCAAGTGACCGCCACTGCCGCCGCCCAATGCGGATTACCCGCAGGAACGGCGGTGTATGGTGGGCTGTTTGATGTGGTTGGTGCGGCCTTGTGCTCGGGTGTCGTCGACGATCGCACACTGAGCGCGGTGGCGGGTACCTGGTCGATCGCTACCTGCGTCACGGAAAACCTGATCCCCTCCTCCCATCCCTTTGCCTGGGGGCGTTATTGCATGGAGGACCGCTACTTTGTCCACGAGGGTAGCCCAACCTCAGCGAGCAATCTGGCCTGGTTCCTACGTCAGTTTTGCGACAACGATCATCAACGCTATGCGCAGTTCAACCGTTGGGTGCAAGAACGCAACAAGCAGCCGAGCGACATCACATTCCTGCCTTATCTGTTCGGTTCCAACCTCGGTAGCCATCTGCCAGGCGGGCTGATTGGCCTGAGCGGGCACCATGATATGGCCGATATCGTGCACGCGATCTATCAGGGCATCGTGTTCTCTCATCTGGTTCATCAGGATCGTCTGGTCGCGCTGAATCCACGCGTAGAGCGTATTCGCATGACCGGCGGCCCTACGCAGTCCGACGTCTGGATGCAGATGTTTGCCAACGCCGGTAATTTGCCGCTGGAAGTGGTGAATATCCAGCAAAGTGGCTGCCGGGCCGCGGCGATCTGTGCCGCCGTTGGCGCCGGGGAGTACAGCAGCTTTACCGAGGCCGTACAGGTTATTCAGCCTGAAGTGCATATCTATTATCCCGACGCGGCAGCAAACAGACGCTTACGCGATCGCTATACGGGCTACCTGAATATCGCCCAAGCATTAAATGAGGCCAACCAGCATGCAAACCACTAATAACGTCTCTCTTGGGCTGTACGAGAAGGCCTTGCCAGCAGATCTTGATTGGGCACAACGCCTGGGTATCGCCAGCGAGCTGGGTTTCCAGTTTATGGAGATCTCCATTGATGAGCAGCCGGAGCGCCAACAGCGTCTGGACTGGGATCGTCAGCAGCGGCTTGCGCTAATTAACGCCCGTTTTGACAGCGGCATCACGGTGCCCAGCATGTGCTTATCCGCCCATCGTCGTTATCCGTTTGGCAGCAATGATGCCGCCATCCGCCAACAGGCGCGCACCTTGATGGAAAAGGCGTTGGCTTTCGCCGTCGACGTCGGGATCAGGAATATTCAGCTAGCAGGTTATGACGTCTATTACGAAACTGCCGATCGCCATACGCGCCAGCGTTTTATCGAAGGCCTGCAATGGGCGGTAGAGCTGGCAGCCAAAGCCCAAGTGATGCTGTCCGTGGAGATTATGGATACCACCTTTATCAACAGCATCAGCAAGTGGCGCGAGTTTGCCAGGCAGATTGAAAGCCCGTGGTTTACGGTTTATCCCGATATCGGCAACCTCAGCGCCTGGGGCAATGACGTCGCTTTTGAGCTGGAACAGGGCATCGAAAAGATCACCGCCATCCATTTAAAAGATACGTTGCCGGTACTGCCGGGCACCACAGGGCAATTCCGCGATGTGCCTTTCGGCAGCGGCTGCGTCGACTTTGCCCATACGTTTGCCGTGTTAAACCGGCTCAACTATCGTGGCCCGTTCCTGCTGGAAATGTGGACACGCAACGATGGCCAGGATATCCAACATATCGCCCAGGCCAAAAGCTGGATCGAGCAGCAGATGAAACAGGGAGGCATCACATGTTAAGCGAGTTGAAGCAGCAGGTGTTGGCGGCCAATCTCAGCCTGCCGGGTTATGGTTTGGTGACCTTTACCTGGGGCAACGTGTCGGCGATCGATCGCCAGCAGGGGCTGGTGGTGATCAAACCTTCGGGGATCGCCTATGAGGTGATGACGGTCGACGATCTGGTGGTGGTGGATTTGGACGGCGTGATCCGAGAAGGGCAGCGTAAACCGTCCTCGGATACCGATACCCATTTGGCACTGTATCGTGCCTTTCCCACTATCGGCGGCATCGTCCATACCCACAGCCGTAATGCCACCATCTGGGCACAGGCTGGCCAGGCGATCCCGGCTCTGGGCACCACACACGCCGACTATTTTTATGGCGACATTCCCTGCACGCGCCCCATGCGTGAGGACGAGATTGCTGGCGACTATGAGCGGGAAACCGGCCAGGTGATTATCGAGACGTTCCAACAGGCGAAGCGCGATCCGCAACAGGTGCCTGGGGTGCTGGTCTATTCTCACGGGCCGTTCGCCTGGGGAAAAACGGCGGCGGATGCGGTGCATAATGCGGTGGTGATGGAGGAAGTGGCGGCTATGGCGATGGCCACGCGGCAATTGACTCCGACGATCCCGCCAATGCAACCCGCGCTGTTGGATAAGCACTTTTTACGCAAGCACGGTAAAAATGCGTACTATGGGCAGTAATGGGATGGGATTAGCCTGATAATTCAGATAATTACCCCTAACCCTCTCCCACAGGGAGAGGGGACCGAACGTGGCACGGATTAACCTCAGTACCCGACCTCAATACTGAATACATTAAACAGGCGTAGCATGCAGCCCCCTTTCGCAGTGCCACAGATTAGCTTTCGCACCCAATAGCATCACCGGATCAGCTCCCTCTCCCTGTGGGAGAGGGTTGGGGTGAGGGGCAGCACATCACTCGACAAGTAGCATCCCGGTAAAGAATTCCCGCCGTAAAGGTTGATCGCTGTGATTATTTTTTATCGCATTAAACAATAACTCCGCCGCAATTTCCCCTAGCACCTGCGTATCGTGATAAACCCCGGCAATATGTTGCCCATAATCCCGCGCCTTAGGCGGTTCATCGATCGAGAAAAATTTCACCCGATGATAAATATCCAACTGATGGCACAACGAAATAGCACCCAGCGTGATAATACCGTTGAGGCCAACGATATAATCCGGCTGATGCTGTTCATCGGCAAGATATTCTTTCACCCGTGCCGCCTGCGAAATAAAATCATAGTCGCCATTGATAATGGTGATTTTACTCCCCTTCTCCTCCAGAGCATCAATAATCCCCCGGGTTCGCGTCAGGGTAATTTCCGAGTCGGCAGGGCCGCCCAAGATCAGAATATTACTTTCCGGCTGCGCGGCCAAATATTTCCCGGCCAGCTTGCCAATCTCTTGGTTGTTGAGAAAAACACCACTAAGCTGTTGATTATAAATGTCTCTATCAATCAGAATGAGCGGAGTGTGATAGCGTTCGGCCTGATCAAGATAGGCGGGTTGATAGTGCCGATCGTCGCGTACGGCAGAGAGCAAAATGCCCCGCGCTTTATAACCGAATAGCGCCTGTACCGCCTGCATTTCAGCCTCTTCACTGCCGTCGGTATCAAACAGCATAATCTGATAACCCTGCATGCGAGCAATACGCGATACGGTTTGGATCAGATTGGAGTAAAAAGGGTTATACATGCTGCTGGTAACAATGCCGATAATTTGGCTGCTACTTTTCTTTAATCCCTGTGCGAAAGCGTTGGGAACATAATTAAGCTCTTTGGCAATAGCATGAATTTTCTTGAGCGTTTCAGACTTTACCAGTTCGGGTTTATTAAAAGCACGGGAGACAGTGATATTGGTCACGTTGGCTCGGCGGGCAATATCCACAATGGTGGCATTAGAATTCGCTTTTGACACCGTCAATCCTTGCTTTATTCATTAACAGATCCCTTATTGTAGGGAAGCCATCAGCAGTATGCCAGATGAATATGAGCGGCCAGCTTGAAATCTATAGGGTATAGAAGCAGAAGGGGCAAACCCGCGCTCATCCAACCTAAAGAGAGCGCGGGCAGTGTTTGATAAGGCTTAAAGCTTATCGAGCAGCTTTTTCAGATCCTCGCCTTCCTGAGAGCTTTTATTCTTCTCTGCCCATTTGTTCAAGGCATCCTTGGCACGATCCTGCAGCTTTTTACGCAGTAGTTGATCGACCTGCAGCTGATAATTGAGCTGATCCCACGGGCCATAGACGCGCAGCGGGATCGGTGTTTCGCGCAGTTGTGCAATCAGCGCATTGTTGCCCTGCCAACCTCCCGTCACCAGTACGTTCATGGTTAAATCGCACTGTTTTCCGGGCATATCTAGCGTACCGCTGCCGGTCAGGCTCATCACCGGTGACTCTGCCTGTAGCTCGCTGAGCGTGATCTGCCCCTTGCTCAAGCTGGCCTTGGCGTTCATTTGTTGCACGGCGGTGTAGCGCTGGTTGTTATCCTCACCACGCACGCTACTGTCATTACGTGCCACGGCTTGCTGGATAAGCTGTTGAATATTCAAACCATGAAGTTGCGCATTCTGCATGGACAGTTCCGCCGTCCCTTGCCAGCGATGTTCGAAAGCCTTGGCGTTGAGGCGGTCTCCACTCAAAGCGCCCTGCATGTTGAACGTACCGGTCAACGCCGATGGCATGTCGAAGGCCTTGAGTACCTCGCCCAGCTCAATGTGCCGTAACTGCGGCTGCAGTTTAATCAGCGGCTTATCAGTTCGCGCATCCATCGAACCAGGCAGGGAGAAATCACCGCCGGCCAACTTGCCAGACAGCGTAGCCACCGTCATTAATCCCTGTTGGTTGTTTGCCTGCACCGCCAACTGGTTAATCGACATCCCTCGGTAGGTGACCTGATCCGCCTGCAGCTTGAGCTGTGCGTTAAACTCACGTAACGCCTGTAAATTCTGTTGTGGATCGTCCGCCTGGTTGGCGATCACCGGGGAAGAAGTCACCGGCTGCGGCGGTTTCGCCTCATCAGGGGCTTTTGTCTGCCAGCCCGAGAGCGCATCCAGATTGAGCTGCGTGGCGCTGAGAGCCAAGGTGTAAGTCGGCACTGGCCCCAACTGTACGCTAGCACTCCCCGTCAGTTGGCTATCATTAGCACTGAGCATCAGTTGGCTCAAGGCAATTTGCTGCGATGACTGCTGATAAACCGCCTGTGCGCTCCCCTCCCCCTTGATGGCACCAGCAAGAATATCTGCGCCCTCAAGCTGGTAACTAAACTGCGTGACCTGCGCGCCTATCTGCCGGGGAAACTGTTGCAGATCGAGATTCGCCACCAGGTTAAAGCTCAGATCGCGTTGATCGCGATTCACCCGGCTGGAAAGATCTATCTGCGCCTGGTGCTTGTCATTCTGCTTCAGGGTTAGATTGATATCGCGAACGTTGATCTGCTCGTTGTTGGCTCGTTGCCAGATCAGCAGGCTGTCCACCACCCGCAGGTTGTCGATATCAAATTTCCACAGGGATCCTGAGCTATCATCCACCGGGTTACCACCGGGGGCGATAGGGGCATCGGGCTGGTTTTGCTCTGCGCTGTCGGGGGTCAAACGGATGACGGCATTTTTCAGCATCACCTGCTTAACGTAAAGTTGGTGGGAGAGCAGTGGCAGCAGTTTGACATCCAGACGCATATTATCTGCGCTAACCGCAGGAGCCGCTGCGCCAGGCGCAGTCAGCGTCATTCGCCCGGCAAGAATGCTCAGCTGCGGCCAGACATGCCAACGAAGGTCGCCTTCCAGCGTCAGATGATAGCCGCTGCTCTGCTCAACCTTCTTGATCATATAGCTGCGAAAATCATTCGGATTAACCAACAGCACCAAGGCAGACATTCCTGCCACCAGCACCACCAGCACAATCACCAAAGCAGTCAGTAGTCTTCTCATGCCATCCTCGTGTCAGCGCAATACCGGTTCGCTGTTAATCCTTGTCAATACGACTGGCCACGGCCCCTTGCTGATCCCTGTATTTCGCGTCCTGGCGGCTGTTGTATGGCCGTGCCGCAGGCCCGGAAAGCGGTTCAAAACTCAGCGCACCGATCAACATGCCAGGGCGTAGTGCCAACGGCAGCTTACCTGAATTATAGAACTCCAGCACAATACAGCCTTGCCAACCTGGATCGATACGGTGTGCGGTAACGTGCACCATCAGCCCCAGGCGAGCTAACGAAGAGCGGCCATCGAGCCAGCCGACCAGATCGTTAGGAATGGTGACCGATTCCAGCGTCACCGCCAGCGCCAGTTCCCCCGGATGGAGGAAGAAGGCTTCGCCTTCCGGCAGCACGATTTCATCGCTCATTACGCGGTCAAGGGCGGCACTCACTTCATCCTTTGGGCCACTGAGATCGATAAAGGCAGCGGTATGACCACGGAAAACACGGAACTGATTGCCCAGGCGGACATCCACTGTGGCCCCGTTAATACGCTCAATGGGAGGACGCGGTGAAATCACCAGTTTTCCGTTATCCAGCCAGGCTTCTATATCGCGGTCGCACAGTCTCATTATTTTCTCCATTCCATCAAGGCGCATAAACTCATACGAAAATTGCCACACAACGGGCTCAAGATCTATGTCAGGACTCAAATAGTTCGCTAAAGGCCAGCAAAACATGCTGGCCTGCTAATGACTTATTCAAAGAATTGGCTGATTTTTGCCTTCAGGATATCTATCGCGATGCGGTTTTTACCCCCGCGCGGCACGATAATATCGGCGTATTGCTTTGAAGGCTCAATAAACTGCAGGAACATTGGGCGGACGGTTTTCTGGTACTGCGCCATCACGGAATCCATGGAGCGGCCACGCTCATTCACGTCGCGCTTCATACGGCGCATCAGGCAAATATCCAGCGGGGTATCGACAAAGATCGAGAAGTTCATTTCCTGGCGCAGGCGGATATCCGTCAACAGCAGGATCCCCTCAAGGATGATCACTTTCTTTGGCTCCAGATGAATCGTCTCTTTCTTACGCGTATGTTCGGTGTAGCTATACAACGGCAGCTCAATCGCCTGGCCGGACTTCAGCATTTGCAGATGCTGGAACAGCAGGTTGTGATCCATGGCGCTGGGGTGGTCATAGTTGGTTTTGACCCGCTCTTCCATGGTCAGGTGCGTCTGGTCTTTGTAGTAACTGTCTTCCGGGATCACACCGATATGTTGATCGCCAACCTGATCGCGGAGTTCGCGGTATAACGTACTGGCAATAAGGCTTTTTCCGGAGGCTGATGCGCCAGCTATACCAATAATGACGCACTGATGCGACTTGTCAGTCATAAAATTAAAGACCTGATTTCAATGTGGGGAAAGGGGGTGTAAAACACGCTAATTATAGGGAGTTAGTACTCCTGGCGCCAGCGTTTAGACGGTAAGACGGGAGATAATCCCCAGATTTACGCTCAGATTTTCTTTGTACCGGAGGATTTAAGTTTTTACGCTACTGTAAATCAGCGACTCGGGAACACGCCGCAGTTTGACTTTTTCACCAGCCCACCACACCGCAACTATCAGACCAGACAGCGACAGAGCAAACTCTGTAGCCAATCGCCACTCTGTACAACACCCTCTCCTTTTTGGGGAGAGGGCTGGAGCGATGGAGAAAACCGGGCACGTAATTCGAGGCGTATCAGAGCGCGCGGAAGGAGATCTCGGTAGGGATCGCTTCCCCCTGCCAGTACATCTGAGCCGCGACGCGCCCCGCCAGTTGACGGTACATCTCGGCAAACTCGCTGTCCGGGCGGCTGACCACGGTCGGTTGTCCGCGATCCAGATCTTCACGCAACGAGATATGCAACGGCATCTGCCCCAACAGGCGGCTATGGTATTTCTGCACCAGCTTCTCTGCCCCACCGGTGCCGAAAATTGGCTCGTGGTGACCACAGTTGCTGCACACATGCATGCTCATGTTCTCAACGATGCCCAATACCGGCACATGCACCTTTTCGAACATCACAATGCCCTTGGCGGCATCAAGCAGGGCGATATCCTGTGGTGTCGTCACCACCAGCGCACCGGTCACCGGGATATTCTGCGACAGCGTCAGTTGGATATCCCCAGTTCCTGGCGGCATATCCAGCACCAGATAATCCAGATCCGGCCACAGTGTATCCTGCAACAGTTGCAGCAGCGCCTTGCTGGCCATCGGCCCGCGCCATACCATGGCGTTGTCGTCTGTCACCAGATAGCCGATAGAGTTGGTCGCTAAACCGTGCGCCACGATCGGAGCCATATGCTGGCCGTCCGGCGATGTTGGGCGTTCATGTTCAGTACCCAGCATGTTGGGGATCGACGGGCCATAAATGTCCGCATCCAGGATCCCCACTTTGGCACCTTCGG
>NZ_JBKJYW010000032.1:0-4958 GCF_046715635.1 Serratia sp. (in: enterobacteria) | reverse complement strand
ACAGCCGGGGCACAATCTCTCCCGCGGGCTCAAAGGCACAAGGGTTAGGGGGAGCTCACCGGCTATCTCCCGATGATCAGTCGGGGATCTTCTCCGCTAAGGCGGAGAAGATCAAGACATAAGGGTTAGGGTGAGGGGCATCTTAGTTCACCAACTCAATGGTGATCAGGCGGCTATCGGCACGACCATGATCGTCCACCGCCCGGATGCGATACTGACCATTATTGACCGGCCGCCAATCGATGGCGGTTTTACTGGCGCTGCTGCCAAGATAAATATCATCGACAAACCAATACACCGTTTTACTGTCCGCGTCCGTCACCGCATTGAAGGAGATTTTGTCACGCCCCTGCTGAGATTGCCGCAAGGTATAGGTGGTATTTTTCAGTGGCGAGGTAATGCGCGGCGGGCTGCCACCGATCGCCACCGCATTATCTTTGCAATGGTTTACCGGCGGAGCCCGCTTGGGTAATCCAGCCTGCGCAAACACGTTAGCCAGATCGGAAGGCCAGAACTCAAACACTTCGGTGCGGGTTTGCGTTTCATCATACGGCGGGCAGGCCACCTCACCGCTGTGAATATCCAGCAGCACCGGACGATAGACGGTATCGACCTTGATCGGCGACTTGCCGGGGATAAACCAGGTTTTGCCTTTCTGCTGGCACCACTGCGTCGGCAGGTTGCCGCTGGCCAGGCAGATATCGACCCGTTTCAACTGTTTCGGGAAAGGATGTTTCGGCTCCTGCAAGACCGGATAGCTGGCGTTAATGCTGTCGATAATATTGAAAAATAGCGGGGCTGCCGCATCGGCACCCACAAACACATTGTTGCCTCTGCTGTCGAAATTCCCTTCCCACACCACCAGCACGTAAGGCCCGAAGATCCCGACGCTCCAGGCATCGCGGAAGCCCCAGGAGGTCCCGGTTTTCCAATAGACCGGCAGCGATGACGAGCGTTGCGCCAGCGTGTCTCCCGGCCGACGGTGCTGACGCAGCATATCCAGCGTAGTGAAGCTGGCTTCTTCGCTGAGCAAACGGACTGGGGGCGGATAGGCATCACTCTTTTGCATCCGTAATGGGCGCAATGCGCCCCGGTTGGCCAACAACGCATACAGCTTCGCCAGCTCCTGGGCGGTGATTTCACCACCGCCCAACACCAACGAAAGCCCATAATGGTTCTCACTGGCCAGGTTGGCGATGCCGGACAGGCTTAAAAACTGATAAAACGTTGGCTGCCGTAACTGTGAAGCCACGTACACCGCAGGAATATTACGGCTGAAATTCAACGCGTCTGTCGCCGTTACCGGCCCCAGGAAACGTCGGTCAAAGTTTTCTGGCGCATAGGCACCAAAAGACGAAGGCACATCCTTCAGGATGGTCATCGGATGCAGAACGCCCTGCTCCATCCCCAAGGCATAAATAAAGGGCTTGAGGGTAGAACCTGGGGAACGCTTGGCATTGGTCCCGTTCACCTGTCCCTGGATCTCGCGGTTGTAATAATCAGCTGAGCCCACCAGCGCCCGTATTCCCATATCACGGCTGTCCACCAACAGCACCGCGGCATTATGGATCCCCCGGCTCTGGTTGCGGACGATAAATGCATTCACCTGCCTTTCGATCAGCCGCTGTAGCCCAGCGTCCAGCTCGGTGTCCACACGGGTATCCAGTTGCACTAACTGCTGGGTCTGTTGGCGCAACTGTTCGATAAAGTGCGGGGCAATATACGGCATCCGTTCTGGCTGGCGCAGTGCCAAAGGGAGTTGAAACAAGGCACGCTGGCTACTGTCGGTTTTATAAACACTTTGCCAACGTTGAAACAGGCGATTGCGGGCCTGCGTCAGGGCTTGCCCCAGCACGCCGGTTTTAGGATCGATGCGATAGCTAGGTGACTGTGGCAACACCGAGAGCGTCAGCGCCTCCGGCAAGGTCAGATCCTGCGGTGCCTTGGCAAAATAGATCAAGCTGGCCGCACCGATGCTTTCGATATTTCGGCCGTAGGGGGCGTAATTGAGATAGGCCTCCAAAATATCGTGCTTGGAGTAGCTAAGCTCCAGCTGAACGGCCCGCACTACCTGCATTAGTTTACCGCCAGGTGTGCGGGTATTCAGATGCCAATGCATGCGCGCCAGCTGCATGGTAATGGTCGAACCGCCCTGCATTTTGCCGCCGGCTACGTAGCTGCGCCAAAAACCACGCAGCAGGCTGACGGGGTTAAATCCGGGGTTGTAAAAGAACCAGCGATCTTCATGCAGCAAAATACCCTGCACCGCCAGCGGCGAGATCTTTTCCAACGGCGTCCACAGGCGATAACGATCGTCATTGGCCAACGTGAGGCGCATCAGGGTCCCGTGGCGATCGTAGTAAACCGTGGAGAAAGGCATACCCTGCGAAAGAGGAGGATGCGGCCACAGCCGCGCCCCCACCAAGCCCAGCGCCAGCAGAAATACCGCCATCAAGATATTTTGCAGCCAGCGCTTTGCCACAGCAGATACAGGAAGGATTTTCATGGAGTCTCAGAACCCACGAACCCCGCAGCTCAACGCTGCGGGGCATCGCGATGGCTTATTTACTATCCGCCGGTACAACCACCAGTTTACCGCTACTGGCCGACATGGCCTGCACTTCACGATCGTACATGGCTTCGCCATAAGCCGGAGGGATCACAAAGCTGCCGGTGTTGGTCGCTTTAATCTGGTAGACAAACTCCTGCACATCGGTGCTGGCGCTACCATAGATGATCACCCGGTCTTCACGGATATCGCTATAATCAGGCGCCCAAGTGGAGCCAGAGGCAGCCAGTGGTGACTGCCAGCCTGCGTCCGTATTCTCGCTGGCTTCACCGTCTTCGCCGGTCGATTCTGGCTCTGGTGCCGTTTGCTGCACCACTTCAAATCCGCCAGGCAGCAGATCGACAATCGCCAGATTGTTCTGCCCTTCTTTCGAATTAGCGCGGATTTTCAGATGAACGTTAATCTTCTGCCCTAACGTTACCTGAGTGACCGGTTTACCCTGTTCATCGGTGTAATCACGGGTAATTTCCAAACCGCGAGCAATCGCTTTCTGTGGCGCAGCCAGATCGTAACCGGCCTGAGTAACCACATACCAGGCCGGAGCGTCGGCGCTATTGGTAAAGCGGATAGCCTTGGCCTCGGCAGTAAACTGGCCTTTGGCAAACAACCCTATCATCTCTGAAATCACCTGCGGATCGGCGTTACCTTGCTTGCCGAGCTGCGCAATCGTCAGCGAATCCGTGGCATTGGCCTGCGCCGCCACCTGAGCCGAATAGCTTTCCAGCGCCAGGATACTCATCGCCGAAGAATAGGTGGTGTAACGCTCTTCTTTCAACGCCTTGACCATGTTCTCCAACACCTGCGGAGGGATGGAAGAGACCTTGTCCGGGAAGTGACGAGTGATCAGGTACAGACGCGTCGCGTCCTGCACCAGCGGATCGAAGTAATTCTGCGTCCACCAGCCTTTGTCATAGGCTTTGCTCAGTTGCTTCCAGCTAGGTTGCAGCAAGGCATTGGCCTCATCGTCCATTTTCAACAGACGGTAAGACGATGCCAGATACAGGGCACTCAGATCGGTTTTCCAGCTGTCTGGATACAGTTTCTGCAACGTATCCTGCACCGAGGCCAGCGAGTTGGTGGTAATTTCGCCCTGCAAGGTCAGCAGGTAGACCGCCCAGGTACGCAGACGCAGATGATACATATCATCATAACGGTTGGCTGCCAGTTCACGCAGCGCGCCGTTGGCATCTTCCAGCATCCCCACCGGCAAGGCATAACCCGCCGCTTTGGCTTCCAGCAGGTATTGCACCACGTATGGCGTGACGAAAGGATCGGTTTCCGGCGATGAACGCCAGGCACCGATGGCCCCGCTGTCGTTCTGGCGAGAACGCAGTACGCCGAGCAGGTTTTTCAGCTGCTTGCTGACCTCCTCCTGGCTCAGGCTGCTTTTCATTTCCGGGTGCTGGCTTTGCATGATCAGCGGAATGGAACGGCTGACGATCTGCTCAGAACAGTAATACGGATAATCCGCCAGATACTGCGCCAGACCGTTGGTCAGCACCAACGGTGAGTGGGATACGGCCGCACTACGCTGTGCATAGGCATCAAACATCTGCCGCAGATTATCAATATTCTGGTTGCTGCCGCTCATCCGGCCCATCACCGTCTGGGTGTGGTAAGGCATTGCCGGACGCACCGAGGTGCTAATAGTACGGCGGCTGGTTTTATCACCATAACGCGCATCAAACACTAGCGGGGCATCTCCCAGTGCTGCCTTGGCGCGTAGGCGGAAGTTGATCACACCTTCGCGCTTCTGGGCCAATGACAGGCTTTGTTCGGCCTTACCCACCACTTCCAACTGCGGCGGCGGCGTCAATTGCACGGCGATCGCCACAGGTTTACCGTTCAACCCTTCGAGGTTATTGCTGACCCCTACGCTGACATCAAACTCATCCCCTGGTGCCACCATGTAAGGGACGTTCGGCGTCATGTTGAAGTTGTCACGTACCGTCGCGGAGGTTTGGGCTTTGCCGATTTTGCTTGGCGTAACCGAAATAGCCATCACGCGGATCTTGCCGTTGAAGTAATCCGGCACCGGATAGGTAAACTGCTTCTCGCCGTTGACTTCGGTAATGCCAGACCAATAGGCCACCGGCTTGTCGCGTTTGCGTTTGAACGGGTTCAGGTTGAGATCCAGCCCTTCACCCGC
Source organism: Serratia sp. (in: enterobacteria) (assembly GCF_046715635.1). Taxonomy (GTDB): domain Bacteria; phylum Pseudomonadota; class Gammaproteobacteria; order Enterobacterales; family Enterobacteriaceae; genus Chania. Next base: position 240 of record NZ_JBKJYW010000032.1, on the reverse strand, counting down.
ATCACCGCCCGGTGCCGCCGCAAGCGCCATCAGCTTGCTGAATTCCGGCAGGATCAGATCGAGGATCTGCGAGCTTTCCACGCTCAGTTCACGCTTACGGAAGAAGTACTCCAGCGGATCTTTCAGGCGATAACGCGCTACCTGCAAGATCCCTTCATCTACGGCAAACAGTGCCACCTGCTGTGGACCATCGGTCTTCACCGTCATCGTCAGGTTTTCACCCGGCTTAATCACCTCAGG
>NZ_JBKJYW010000031.1:0-3112 GCF_046715635.1 Serratia sp. (in: enterobacteria) | reverse complement strand
TTACCCCATTCCTGGCGCTGTCATCAGCGTCAGTGAAGAGATAAAGAAAAGCCGTTTCATCACCCTGCTGGCACCTACCTGCGGGGTTGAGGCGGCCAAAGCCTTTATCCAGCAGGTGCGTGACGATCATCCAACGGCCCGGCACCATTGCTGGGCTTTTGTTGCCGGGGCACCGCATGATTCACAGCAGTTGGGGTTTTCCGATGACGGTGAACCCTCTGGCACTGCGGGCAAGCCTATCCTGGGCCAGCTAATGGGCAGTGGGATCGGTGAAATAACCGCGGTGGTAGTACGTTACTATGGTGGGATCAAGCTCGGTACCGGTGGTCTGGTGCGGGCATACGGCAGCGGTGTACAACAGGCGCTCAAGCAGTTGGTTGTCAGCTATAAAGTGCCGCAGCTCGAATATACTTTGCAGTGCGACTATGCTCAGCTGGCAATGGTAGAGAATTTGCTACAGCTTAGTGAAGGGCGGATTGTGCATGGGGATTACGGTGCTGCCGTGGTGTTACATCTGGCGCTACCGGCCACGGGTACTGAGGCATTCGGGAATAAATTACGCGATCTCAGCCGCGGAAGTTTGCAATTAGTCCCTATATCGCAATAATTCCCACCAACTGAATTGTTAAGGATCGTGCTGAAATGCATTTTCGCGCCATAACCCGTATTGTGGGTCTGCTGGTTATCCTGTTTTCTGGGACAATGTTTATTCCTGGCCTGGTGGCATTGATATACCGCGACGGAGCGGGGCGGGCATTCAGCCAGACCTTCTTTGTAGCCGTGACCATTGGCTTGATGCTATGGTGGCCAAACCGTAAGCAAAAGCATGAATTAAAGCCGCGTGAAGGCTTCCTGATTGTGGTGCTGTTCTGGACCGTGCTGGGCAGCGTGGGGGCATTGCCTTTCCTGTTTTCCGAACGGCCCAATCTCTCTCTGACAGACGCCTTTTTTGAATCCTTCTCGGGGTTAACCACCACCGGTGCTACCACCCTGGTTGGGTTAGACTCCTTGCCTAAAGCCATCTTATTCTACCGCCAGATGCTGCAATGGATGGGGGGGATGGGGATCATCGTGCTGGCCGTCGCCATACTGCCTATCCTCGGCGTCGGGGGCATGCAGCTATACCGTGCGGAAATGCCCGGCCCATTGAAAGACAACAAAATGCGTCCGCGTATTGCCGAAACGGCCAAGACCCTGTGGCTGATTTACGTACTGCTGACCATCGCCTGTGCACTGGCGTTATGGGGAGCCGGAATGTCGGTATTCGATGCTATCGGCCATAGCTTTGCAACTATCGCCATCGGGGGCTTCTCCACACATGATGCCAGCGTGGGTTACTTCGCCAGCCCGGCCATCAACACCATCATCGCGGTGTTCTTACTGATCTCGGGTTGTAACTACGGTCTGCACTTTGCCTTGCTCAGCGGGCGCAGCTTGAAAGTATATTGGCGCGATCCAGAATTTCGCATGTTTATCGCCGTGCAGTTCACCTTGGTGGCGGTGTGTACCGTGGTTCTGTGGTGGCACGGTATATATAGAAGCGGTATGGAAACGCTTAATCAGGCTTTCTTCCAGGTCGTGTCGATGGCAACCACCGCAGGCTTCACCACCGACAGTATCGCCAAATGGCCACTATTCCTGCCAATGCTCCTGCTCTGCTCTGCCTTTATCGGTGGCTGTGCGGGTTCAACCGGCGGTGGCTTGAAAGTGATCCGCATCCTGCTGCTGTATCTGCAAGGTTCGCGTGAGTTGAAACGGTTAGTGCACCCGAATGCGGTTTACACCATCAAGTTGGGCAACCGCGCCTTGCCGGAACGTATTCTTGAAGCGGTGTGGGGGTTCTTCTCCGCCTATGCATTGGTATTTATCGTCAGCATGCTGGCCATTATCGCCACCGGCGTGGACGAGTTCTCAGCCTTTGCCGCGGTAACGGCTACGCTTAATAACTTGGGGCCGGGCCTCGGCGTTGTCGCCGATAACTTTACCACCATGCCACCACCGGCAAAGTGGGTGCTGGTCTTGACCATGCTGTTTGGTCGTTTGGAAGTCTTTACGCTACTGGTTCTCTTCACACCGACCTTCTGGCGTGAGTAATTCTATAACAAGGGGTAACGCCATGAAGGCACTGATTCTCTATTCGAGCCGTGACGGACAAACGCACTCTATTGCTTCTTATATAGCTAACAAGTTGCAAGATACCCTGAACTGCGATGTTATCGATTTGCAGCAGGCAGACCATATCGAGCTTGGGCAGTACCAACAGGTATTGATAGGGGCTTCGATACGCTACGGGCATTTCAATACGGCATTACACCGGTTTGTGAAGCGCCATGCTGAACAGCTGAATCAGATGCCTAGCGCATTCTTCGCAGTTAACCTGACGGCACGCAAACCGGAAAAGCGTTCGCCACAAACCAACGCCTACACCCGCAAGTTCTTATTGTCATCACCTTGGCAGCCGAAGCAGTGCGCCGTGTTCGCCGGTGCGCTGCGTTATCCGCGTTATCGCTGGTTCGATCGCGTCATGATCCGCTTCATCATGAAAATGACCGGGGGAGAGACCGATACCAGTAAAGAAGTGGAATATACAGATTGGCAGCAGGTGGACCGTTTTACCCAGGAATTCAGCCGCATCCAGTACGAAAAGTAACAAAAATGCTGCCTTGTGCAGCGTTTTGCCGAAAAAAGCCGCGCTTGGAAGGTTTTTTGAATTTAGGGGTTGCGGCGTTCTCAGAACTCCCTATAATGCGCCTCCACTGACCGGGAACAACGACTTCTTTATAACGAAGATTGTCGCCCAGCCAGGAAGCAGCAACCCGGTGAAAACACCGCTCTCGCAAGAGAATAAAGGTTGACTCTTCAGCGGGAAAGCGTAATATGCACCTCCCGCGTTACCGAGAAAGACGGTCGGTAACCAACGCTCTTTAACAATTTATCAGACAATCTGTGTGGGCACTCACAAGACGATATCCAGCCACCTCGGTGGCAAAAAAATATCAAGTCTTGAAGAGTGACCAAGCAGTAATTCATGCGAATGAATTATTACGAAAGTTAATTTTCGAGCATCGCTGCACGAGTTGCAGCAAATCAAGCTTTTAATTGAAGAGTTTGA
>NZ_JBKJYW010000030.1:0-4043 GCF_046715635.1 Serratia sp. (in: enterobacteria) | reverse complement strand
GCGATCACGCCCAAAGCGTGACCTTCATTACCGGTCATTGCCGTGACGATGAAGACGGTTTGGATTGGGCCGCTCTGGCGCGGGCACGTCAGACGTTGGCAATCTACATGGGCACCATGAAGGCGGCAGATATCAGCCGCAACCTGATCGCCCATGGCCGTGATGCGGATACGCCAGTCGCGGTGATCAGCCGGGGTACGCGGGCCGATCAACAGGTGCAGACTGGCACCTTGCAACAGTTGGAACAATTAACTCGGCAGGCCCCGTTACCGGCGCTGCTGGTGATCGGTGAAGTGGTGGAATTACACCATCAAATCGCCTGGTTTGGGCATCAATCGCAGACGGCAGTGGCAGCGCGCCCGGCCGTCGTGAATTTGGCTTAAAGGATCTGTTATGGACCAAAAACGACTCACTCATTTACGGCAATTGGAGGCGGAGAGCATCCATATCATCCGTGAAGTGGCCGCCGAATTCGGCAATCCGGTGATGCTCTATTCCATCGGTAAAGACTCCTCGGTGATGCTGCATCTGGCACGCAAGGCGTTCTACCCAGGCACGCTGCCGTTCCCGCTGCTGCATGTGGATACCGGCTGGAAATTCAACGAAATGTACCAATTCCGCGATCGTACCGCCAAAGAGTACGGTTTCGAGCTGCTGATCCACAAAAATCCGGAAGGGGTGGCGATGGGGATTAACCCGTTTGTCCACGGCAGCGCCAAGCATACCGATATCATGAAAACCGAAGGCCTCAAGCAGGCGCTGAACAAGTACGGCTTTGACGCCGCCTTTGGTGGCGCCCGGCGCGACGAGGAGAAATCCCGTGCCAAAGAGCGCATCTACTCCTTCCGCGATCGGTTCCACCGCTGGGATCCGAAAAACCAGCGCCCGGAGCTGTGGCACAACTATAACGGCCAGATTAACAAGGGCGAGAGCATCCGCGTGTTCCCGCTGTCGAACTGGACCGAGCTGGATATCTGGCAATATATCTTCCTGGAGAAGATCGACATCGTTCCGCTCTATCTGGCCAAGCCACGCCCGGTGGTGGAACGCGACGGCATGCTGATGATGGTGGATGACGATCGTATCGATCTGCAACCGGGTGAAGTGATCAGCCAGCGTATGGTGCGGTTCCGTACCCTCGGCTGCTGGCCGTTGACCGGCGCGGTGGATTCTTCTGCGCAGACGCTGCCGGAGATCATCGAGGAAATGCTGGTCTCCACCACCAGCGAACGTCAGGGCCGCATGATCGACCGCGATCAGTCCGGTTCGATGGAGCTGAAAAAGCGCCAAGGGTATTTCTAAGGAGCCGTCGGAATGAACAACGTTATTGCACAACAAATCGCCGAACAGGGCGGTGTAGAAGCCTACCTGCACGCGCAGCAGCACAAGAGCCTGCTACGCTTCCTGACCTGCGGCAGCGTAGACGACGGCAAAAGCACCCTGATTGGCCGCTTGCTGCACGATACTCGCCAGATCTACGAAGATCAGCTCTCAACCCTGCATACCGACAGCAAACGTATCGGCACCCAAGGGGAGAAGCTCGATTTGGCTTTGCTGGTGGATGGCCTGCAGGCAGAACGTGAGCAGGGCATCACCATCGACGTGGCTTACCGCTATTTCTCGACCGAAAAGCGCAAATTTATCATCGCCGATACACCGGGGCATGAGCAGTACACCCGTAATATGGCTACCGGTGCTTCGACCTGCGACTTGGCGATCCTGCTGATCGATGCGCGCAAGGGCGTGCTGGATCAGACCCGTCGCCACAGCTTTATCGCCACGCTGCTCGGCATTCGCCATCTGGTGGTGGCGGTAAACAAAATGGATCTGGTGGAATACAGCCAGGCGGTGTTTGAGCAGTTCAAGCAGGATTACCTGTCTTTCGCCGAGCAGTTGCCCAACGACCTGGAAATCAAGTTTGTCCCGCTGTCGGCGTTGGACGGTGACAATGTCGCCACCCAGAGCGTCCAAATGCCTTGGTACAGCGGCCCGACGCTGCTGGAAGTCTTGGAAAGCGTGGATGTCATCAGCGTGCGTGAACACCAACCGCTGCGCTTCCCGGTGCAATACGTCAATCGCCCGAACCTCGATTTCCGTGGTTATGCCGGTACGTTATCTGCCGGTGTGGTTCGCGTGGGCCAGCGCATCAAGGTGCTGCCTTCTGGCGTTGAATCTACCGTAGCGCGTATCGTGACCTTTGATGGCGATCTGCAGGAGGCGGGGCCGGGTGAGGCCATCACGCTGGTCCTGAAAGATGAAGTCGACATCAGCCGGGGCGACCTGCTGGTGGATGCCAGTGAAACTTTGCAGGCCACGCAAAGCGCCTTGGCGGACGTAGTATGGATGGCAGAACAGCCGCTGTTGCCGGGCCAAAGCTACGACATCAAGGTAGCCGGGAAGAAAACCCGCGCCCGCGTTGAGAGCATTCGCCACCAGGTGGAGATCAACTCATTGGCGCAGCATCAGGCCGATGTGTTGCCTTTGAACGGCATTGGGTTGGTGGAACTGACCTTCGACGAACCGCTGGTGCTGGACAGCTACCAACAGAATCATGATACCGGTGGCCTGATCTTTATCGATCGTTTGACTAACGTCACGGTTGGCGCGGGGTTGATTCGCGAAGCCTTGCAGCAGGATAATTCGGCAGCGGCGGGCAATTTCAGCGCCTTTGAACTGGAGCTGAACGCCTTGGTACGCAAGCATTTCCCACACTGGGGTGCGCGCGACCTGCTGAAGGGGAATTAACGTGTCCGAGGCTGAGTTAGTGAAAGACGAAAACGTCGTGTGGCACCCGCATGCGGTAACGCGTGCGGAGCGTGAAGCCGCGAACGGCCATCAGGGCGTGGTGATATGGTTTACCGGCCTGTCTGGTTCGGGTAAATCGACCGTGGCCGGGGCACTGGAACAGGCGCTGCATCAATTGGGCGTCAGCACCTATCTGCTGGATGGTGACAATGTGCGCCACGGCCTGTGCCGCGACTTGGGGTTCTCTGACGACGATCGGCGCGAGAATATCCGCCGGGTGGGCGAAGTGGCCAAGCTGATGGTGGATGCCGGGCTGGTGGTGTTGACGGCGTTTATCTCACCGCACCGTGCCGAACGGCAGATGGTGCGGGAAATGCTGGCCGAGGGGCAGTTTATCGAAGTGTTTGTCGACACCCCGTTGGCAATTTGTGAGGTTCGCGATCCGAAAGGATTGTACAAAAAGGCCCGCGCTGGTGAGCTGCGTAATTTCACCGGTATCGACTCGGTTTATGAGGCGCCGGAACGAGCCGATGTGCGTCTGAATGGTGAACAATTGGTAACAAATTTGACCGCGCAATTGTTAGACCTGCTGCGTGGTCAGGCTATTATCAAACCCTGAATTCGCAAAAAGCGCGTGGCGTGATCCAGCCACGCGCTTTTTACTCTAGTAAGTCGCCGCAGAGCGATCCAATAGACCAGGGAACACTATGCAAAATGCCACGCCACTAGTGATTGTTAGCCAACTCGAGCCAGAGGAACCCTCATACTCCTTTTTAGGCGGCACCAGCGGCTTTGTCTTCTATTGGTTGGCGTTTACCGTGCCTTTTATGGTTTACGGTTCTAACACCTTGTTTTTCCTTCTCTATACCTGGCCGTTTTTCCTGGCTCTGATGCCAGCCTCGGTGCTGCTGGGTATCACCTTCAGTATGGTGCTACGTGGGCGTCTAATCCTCACGCTGTTGCTGACCGGCGTCGCCGTCACCTGCCTGTTCTGGATGGTCTTCAGCTTTCTGAGCGGCTGGTAATCCAGACGCCCTCACCCTAGCCCTCTCCCCCAGGAGAGGGGACCGATCGAGTGTGTTTGAAACGGTCGTGATTCGCCTTGGAGAAGAGGCGCTCGGTTTATCTCTTTACCTCCAAACGAGCAGGGGCTATCAGCTCCCTCTCCCTGTGGGCTGTCTCTTATACACAAATCCCCGGCACTTTTGCCGGGGATTTTTTGAACCTTTTTCCCGTCTGTTGATCTCTCTTTATATTCTCCTCTTCCATGGTTTTTAGTATGGTACTTTCTGATTGTT
>NZ_JBKJYW010000029.1:0-5567 GCF_046715635.1 Serratia sp. (in: enterobacteria) | reverse complement strand
TTGACCACGGCGGTTTTGGCAAAGATGTTGCGCATATGGGTTTTCACCGTCGATAGAGAAATGCCGAGCTTCAGGGCGATACGCTTATTGCTGGCCCCTTCACGCACCATATTGACGATCTCCTGCTCTTTGGCGGTGAGCAAGGGATCTTGCGTATCGGGCAGCAGATCGCGGGTGGCCAGCTCGATCAACGGCAGCACCGCACGTAAGCGGCTGCGCTCCAATTCGGTGAACGGCGTATCGCGGATCAGAGAAACTCCGGCAATAATCCGCTTACGCTGGCGGATAAAGATCTCCGTCATGTCACGCATGCGATTGGGCAGCATAAAGTCGTGATAATAGTGGCGATTATTGGCGATCGCCGCTGGCGTCATGTTCACCATCTGAATGTCTTGCTGGTGGAAGTTGGCCGGTTTTAACGGGTCTAGCTGTTGAAAATGGTCCAGATATTGCTGATGCGTATCATCGCTAATGCCATGAAGAATGTAGTGATCTGGCCGCAGGTCCGGATCCACCAGATAAAAAACCCCGGCTGAAACTGGGATCAGATGCGCAATGGTATTCAGACAGCTCGAGATAAAAGCGTCGTTACGCATGAAGGATGATGTGGTGGTCATAATGCATTTTCCTCCGTTGAACGCTCAGTACCCTGAAGGACACCTGCAAAGGTATCTGGACAATATGTGAACGATACAAGCATAGGTGTAGCAATTATGCAACACAATGAAAACATATTAACAACGTGAGCCGGATTGCAATAAAATACATTAATAACAACATTCCCATGCTGATTTTCGGGGTATCCTCCTGGCATAGAGTAGGGGTTTCATTAACACATTAATGAAAAGTACCGGGCGGTTACTGCTGAATTTAAAGTGATTTCTCTTTAATGGCGCTTTTAACCCGTAACGCAACTCTCCCATTAACAGTCTGACCCCCCTCGTCCTTAAGGACGATAGCCAGCCTTTTCCTTTCCTTCCTATAGTGAGATTGCTGCCTTTGGCGGCTACACACCGGGTAAAACAACTATAAGAGGAAATAACCATGAACCTGTCGTCGCGGCTCAGTGCCCAGCTAGAACGGGGCAAGGTCGGGTTCCCCACCACCTTAGCCAGTTCGGTTGGGGTGATCATGGCCAGCCCGGTGATCCTCACCGTTACCAGCGGTTTTGGTATCGGCGGTGACACCTTCGCGCTGGCGATGCTGATCGCCTTTATCATGATGCAAGCCCAGCTCACCACCTTCTCCGAAGCGGCGGCGATCCTGCCCACTACCGGCTCGGTGTATGACTATATCTCCTGCGGTATGGGGCGCTTTTTTGCCATTACCGGCACCCTGTCTGCCTATCTGATCGTGCATATCTTTGCGGGCACTGCCGAAACCATTCTTTCCGGCATTATGGCGCTGGTGAACTTCGAACACCTCAACACCCTGATGGAAAGCCACAACAGTTCATGGATGATCGGCGTGGGTCTGGTGATTATTTTCGGTATTCTCAATGCGTTTGGCATCGAAGCCTTCGGTAAGGCCGAAGTGGTACTGACGTTCTGTATGTGGACCACGCTGATGATCTTCTCGATTGCCGGATTGTTACTGCCACATGCCGTATCGCTAGAAGGCTGGTTTGGTACCACGCTGGATGTCGACGATCCCTTTGCGGTGTTCAGCCTGGTCGGCATGGCGATGTTTATGTTCGTCGGCTGCGAGTTGGTAACGCCGATGGCCCCGGAGATTAAACATTCTCACCGCGTGATCCCGCGAGCTATGTCCCTGGGGTTGTGCGGTGTGGCGCTGTGCATGGCGTTATACGGTGCGGCACTGAGCCATCAAGTGGAAAACGTCGTGGTGGATGCGGCCAATAACGTGCATCTGCTGGATACGCCAATGGCGATCCCGGCATTTGCTGGCCAGATTATGGGTAACTTCGGTAAATACTGGCTGGGCGTTGGGCTGCTGCTCGCCGGGGCTGCCACCATTAACACCCTGATGGCAGCGGTGCCGCGTATTATCTACGGCATGGTGTTAGACGGCGCTATGCCACGCATCTTTGCCTATCTGCATCCACGCTTTAAAACTCCGGTAGTCGCGATTGCCGCTGCAGTTTTGATCCCTTGCGTTCATGCCTTCGCCATTCAGGGCGATCTGGATCGCATCATGCCAATGGTACTGGCTGCCGTTTGTGCCTGGGGCGTGGCTTATCTGCTGGTGACCTGCTCGGTGGTGATCCTGCGTATCCGTCGTCCGGATCTGCCACGCGCCTATAAATCCCCTTGGTTCCCGTTGCCGCAGATTGTCTCTAGCATCGGTATCGTGCTGGCGATTTTCTACATCACTCCGCCAGGGATGAACCCGCGCGATGTCTACATTCCGTTTGGCATCATGATCGGCCTGACCTCCGCCTATGCGCTGTTCTGGACCCTGTGCGTGCAGAAGGTCAATCCGTTTAAACCGGTGCCGGTCGAAGAGGTGCTGGAGAGCGCCTTCAACAAGGCAGAAGCTGCGGAGGTGGAGTTTGATCGGCTTACTTCCCTCACTTAATCGTTTTTGGCATCGCGATCCCCCCGGCTATCGGCCAGGCACGACGTTGGATCGATTGGTGAACAACCTGCGGCCTTACGCCTGTGAACGGGTTGCCGTGGGCCAGTTACGGCTCACGCTGCCACAGGGGCCAGTGATCGAGGTGTCCGAGCGAGTGCAGTCGCTGTTTCTGGCGCACATCGTCACCCACCGTTTCTGCTTGCAGGGCTGCGCACGTTTTACCGATCCGCTGGTGCTCAACATCATCACCGGTGGCTGGCTGCGCCGTAATGGCGTGATTTATCGCACCAAGGCCAAACATGATAGCGCTCAGCAGTTGATCGCCGCGTTGCGGCAATACCCGCAAATTGGCGGCACGTTAGCCAAGCTTGATTTCCGCCGGGCCACGCTCACGATAACCGAGGGGCGCTGGCAGTTGGATATTGAGCATTTCGCTGCCTCCGAAGTGGTTAGCCGTTTGCCTGCCAGCCGCCGCTATCTGCGGTTGGAGGCCGAGCAGCGGCGTTTGCTGTTGAGCAGTTTCCTGATGGTCAGCCAGTTGATGGAGCAATGCGATGAGTAGAGTGGTAGTGATCACCGGCGGCGGTACCGGCATTGGCGCTGCTTGTGCGCGTTTGCTGACGCAGGAGGGCGACCGGGTATTTATCGTTGGCCGCCGCCGTGAACCGTTGAACGCCTTGGCCGCGGAAATTGGGGCGCATGCCGTAGTTGGGGATGCTGCCAGAGGAGCCAGTTGGCAAGCAGACATCCTGCCAACGATTTTAGCGCAGGCAGGGCGAATCGATTGTCTGATCGCCAGCGCTGGCGGGATGGGGCTGGGCCGCATTACCGAAGTCACCGATGCTCAGTGGCAACAGGCGCTGGACAGCAACCTCAATAGCGCGTTCGCCAGCGCCCGGGCCTGTTTGGCGGAACTGGTGAAAAGCGGCGGCAATCTGTTGTTTGTCGCTTCGATCGCCTCGTTGGCCGCCGGGCCGGAGGTGTGCGGCTATGTTACTGCCAAGCACGCGTTGATTGGGCTGATGCGTTCCATTGCTCGTGATTATGGCCCACAGGGCGTGCGATCTAACGCAGTTTGCCCCGGTTGGGTGGCCACGCCGATGGCAGATGAAGAGATGCAGCCGTTGATGGCGGCGCATAACTTAACGCTTGCACAAGCTTATCAACATGTCTGTCGCGATGTGCCGCTGCGCCGCCCGGCCAGTGCGCAGGAAATCGCCCAAGTGTGTCGTTTTCTCTGCTCAACGCAGGCATCAATTATTACCGGCGCGACGCTGGTGGCCGATGGCGGCTCCACCATTGTTGATGTGCCGACCTTAGCTTTCACTTCCCTGTAAGGAGAATGTCATGAGTTCAGAAGCGGTATTTATTCAGGTTGGCGCACTGGCGGAAGGTTTCGCCCCGCACAGCCATACGCTGGCACAGCAGGATTTGGCCGGTACCACGTTGGCGTTCCATGTTGCCGAAGGGGAAACGGTGCAGTGCCAATTTAATGACGATCAAACCCTGCTCTGGGGAGATCAACGGGTTGATTACCGGGCCACCAGTATTCGCCCGGGGATCCTGTTTATCGATTTCCTCGATCCGCAGCGGGCCAACGGCAGTATTACGCTGGTGTGCGATCGTCAGCAGGGCAACTTTACCGCCGTCTATGGCCAGTTGCCGGATGAGTCACAGACGCGGCTGGACGCCTTTAGCCGGGTAGAGCAGGGGTTGCCGCTCACGGCGGTGAATGCTGAATTCCGCTTTGGCCGTCTGGACAATAGCGATGCAGCGTTGCCGCAGTTTACCGACGAACTGATCGGCATGCGGAATCTGTATACCTACAGCCCGACGGAGCGCTACGAGCATATTTATCTGAACACTAATTTCTACGCCTGGCAGTGCTTGGACGGGGTAGAGAAGGGGCTGGCGGACGTCGATCGCTGTCATTACGTCAAAGTGGCGGAGAAGCTGTACCTATTCGTCTGGCGCGAGAAGATCATTCCGACGCTGGGCGTGGTGATGATCGATCTGCAAGAGATGCGCACCGATGGCAAGATCCTCGGCTTTCAGGGCAGTGATTTCAGCAGCCTGAGCAACTTTGCCGTGGGCGCGCACGCGCAGATCCTTAACACTACGCATTACCCTAAGGCCTGAGCCAATGACGGTGGTCTATGCCAGTGATGCGTTTGCCGGGCAGGTGGTGCTGGTGACCGGCGGGGCGCAGGGCATTGGGCTGGCGATCGTCAGCGCCTTTGCTCGTTTGGGGGCCAAGGTGGTGATGGCCGATTTACAACTGCAAAAGGCGCAGGAGGCGGCTGAAAGCCTGTGCCAGCAGGGTTGGCAAGTGCAGGCCACTGTCTGTGATATGGCCGATGCAGGGCAGATTGCCGAGTTGGTAGAACAGACAGCGCAGCAGCATCAACGGCTGGACGTAGTGATCCACAACGCCGCTTATTTTCCGCTTAGGTCGTTTAGCCAGATAGATGCCGAACTGCTACAACGTACGTTAAGCGTCAATTTGATGGCTCCGTTCTTTCTGGCACAGGCAGCGCAGCCGTGGATGAAACGCCGGGGTGGTGGGCGCATTCTGGTGACCTCGTCGGTTACAGGACCAAGGGTGGCCTATCCGGGGTTGGCGCACTATGCGGCTTCCAAGGCGGGGGTAAATGGTTTTATTCGCGCTGCTGCTCTGGAGTTGGCATCTGACGGGATCACGGTAAACGGCGTGGAGCCGGGGATGATCCGTACGCCCGCGATGGCTAATCTGGGCGGGGACGCGGTGAATCAGGCGATTGCCGCTGCAGTGCCGTTAGGCAGATTGGGGGAACCGGAGGATATCGCTGCCGCGATGGTCTTTTTGGCTTCGCCGGCTGCCGGTTACATTACCGGCCAGACGCTAGTGGTGGATGGCGGCGCGTTATTGCCAGAAGCCCACCCTGTTATTCACTGAGGACGCCCCTCACCCTAACCCTCTCCCAAGGGGCGAGGGGACCGATCGAGTTAGTTTTTAGTTACAGAAATCTACCTGACCGCTGCACCGTTCC
>NZ_JBKJYW010000028.1:0-5540 GCF_046715635.1 Serratia sp. (in: enterobacteria) | reverse complement strand
TCGGCGTGGTGGATGCCTTCCAGGCTGCCGGGTTGAAAATCTTTGGCCCGTCGCAGGCCGCAGCACAGCTTGAAGGCTCCAAAGCCTTTACCAAGGATTTCCTGGCTCGCCACGCTATCCCAAGCGCCGCATACCAGAACTTTACCGAAGTTGAACCCGCTTTGGCCTACGTACGCAGCCAAGGCGCGCCGATCGTCATCAAGGCCGACGGCCTAGCGGCAGGCAAGGGCGTGATCGTCGCGATGACGTTGCAGGAAGCCGAAGACGCCATTCAGGATATGCTGGCGGGTAATGCGTTTGGCAACGCCGGGCATCGCATCGTAATCGAGGAGTTCCTGACGGGCGAAGAAGCTAGCTTTATCGTCATGGTCGATGGCGAGAACGTGGTACCAATGGCCACCAGCCAAGATCATAAACGTGTCGGTGACGGCGATACCGGCCCGAATACTGGCGGCATGGGCGCCTACTCGCCAGCGCCAGTGGTGACGGATGAAATCCACCAGCGTGTGATGGACCAGGTGATCTGGCCAACCGTGCGCGGCATGGCGGCGGAAGGCAACACCTATGTCGGTTTCCTGTACGCTGGCCTGATGATTGCTGACGATGGTCAACCCAAGGTAATCGAATTCAACTGCCGCTTTGGCGATCCGGAAACTCAGCCGATCATGCTGCGCCTGCGCTCCGATCTGGTTGAACTCTGCCTGGCTGGGGCCGAAGGCAAGCTGGATGAGAAGACCTCCGAGTGGGATGAACGCCCTGCTCTCGGCGTGGTGTTAGCGGCGGGTGGCTATCCTGCGGATTATCGCCAAGGGGATGTGATCCACGGTTTGCCTCAGCAAGAAGATGCCAATGGCAAAGTGTTCCATGCCGGAACGCGTATGCAAGGGAACGAAGTCGTGACCAACGGCGGGCGTGTGCTATGCGTTACGGCTTTGGGCACAACGGTGGCTCAGGCTCAGCAGTTAGCCTATCAGCTAGCGGAAGGTATTCAGTGGCAAGACAGTTTCTGCCGCAAGGATATAGGCTACCGCGCTATCGCACGCGAGCAGTAACAGCTATTTGAGATAACAGGTAGGCTCTGTTCGCAGGGCCTTTTTTATGCGCTAAAGGGTGTCTTTGGTGGGTTCCCAACTGCAGAAATCATTGTTTGCCACCAATAACAACTCACGACCTTCCGGCCCATCCAACCAGGCTACACTCACTGGCTGACTGCTATTGGCCGCACGCCGCATGATCCACTGTTCGGCCTGTTGATCCAAACCTGGTTTTACCACTTCGCCGTTGCACAACTTCACCGCACCTTGCTGCCAGTGCCCTTGCAACAACCGTACGCGGCCAGCATTAAGCGCATCGCTCACTTCCAGCATCCGCCGCGCCTGATATTGGTAGAGCACGATTTCATCGTTGGAGAGCTTCTGGCGCTGGGTGGCCAGTTGGCGCTGCATAAAGCTGACCGTGCCGTTGGCGGTGAAACGCAGTTGAATAGAGTCGCGGTCGCCATCCGCATCGGTGCGTTTGATTTGGTACAACTCGCCGTGTTGATACTCATACAACGTAGTGACGGTGCCCGGCCCACGATAAGGGCTGTAGACACTCAACAGCGCTACAGGCTGCTGCTGGCCATCATCCAGACGCCACACGCGCATTACCCCCTGATCGGCAACAAAGCCGCTGGCGGTAAAGGTCGGCGGGGCGGAACGGAAACTACAAGCACTCAAGGCAGCGACAACCGTAACCGCCATGAATGCTCGTCGAATAAACAAAAGGGGCGCCAACGCCCCCCTGTTTAAACCTTTCTGCAACACGCGATTAAGACTTAACCGCGTCTTTCAGTGCTTTACCAGAAACGAACGCAGGCACGTTAGCTGCTGCGATTTTGATCTCTTTACCAGTCTGCGGGTTGCGGCCAGTGCGCTCGCTACGATGGTTTACCTTGAAAGTACCGAAACCAACCAATTGTACTGCATCACCTTCTTTCAGGGACTCAGTAATGGCAGCCAGGGTAGATTCCAGAGCCAGCTTAGCTTGAGCCTTGGAAAGGTCAGCCTTCTCTGCGATTACATCAATCAGTTGAGTCTTGTTCATAAGTTATCCTTACAGTGTGTTTATCGTTTGCAAAGCATCGAGTGCGACGGATATGCCGATGGACAGCACTCTCCTGCATACACGCACCGATAGCCACTTTTTTTTCGCCCCCCAAATGTAGACCAGACAGGGTGCGGATGTGAAGCCTTAAGGCACGACAAATCAGACGTTAAATCACGTTTTCTTGCCTTATTGCGTTAAATTTATCCCAATGTTACTAATCGCGGCCTCGCGCAGGTCAGATCGTAACCCTTTGATCAGATCCAGATCACGCTCTTCGCAGGCGGCCAACAGGCGGAAAATCTCCCATTGAATGTCCCATTCTTCCTCAACGGCAGGCAGAATTTTCAGCTCTTCGTCGGTCATTTCTTTGCCAGCCTGGGTCATTTCCAACATCGCCACGGTGCGAATTGAGGTTTCGCTGATGGCAATGGCGTGCTCCAACGTCTCTCCGCTGAGGCGCGAATGGATCAATTCCCCTAATGCAATACAGGCATCGATCGCGGGGTAAACGCCGTAAAGATCGTAATCTTCTGCCGACGGGATCGCCTCTTCCAACTTTTCCAGTTGGCTGTCAAAGTTGACCTTGGCGTCTTTCACCACCAGCGTTTCCCAGACCAAGTCCAGGATACGGCGATAAACGGCCGGGTCGCCAAACTCCGTCTGCAGACAGAACATCTGGTAATTCGGGTACATACGCTCGCACAGGCAGGCCATAAAGGTCAAATGCTGCCAGCTTTCCAGCTTTTCCAAGCGTAAATGAATCGGGTTACGTAGCATGGTCTACTCTCTTACTCGTTATCTGCCGCGCAGTGTACCCGAAATCGCTCATAGCGACACCTCTGGATGCTGCTGTAACCAGCGTATAAAGGCCGGACGGCGTGATGCAATGGCATCGGCCCAACGCGTGGGTTCCGGCAAGCGGTAGCCTGCCATACAGCGTTGTACCCATGCCAATGCGCTGTCGGTGCCAACACGATGGCCCGTAGCGATAAACAACGGATTACAGCGCTCTTTGCTGCGCCATACCCATCCCAGCTGTTCGCCCTTATCCTCCAGCGCGGCCAGCGAGCCAACGGTAGCGTCCAGCCGGGAAAATTTACCACATAAACGCTTCTTGGCCACGCCAATGGTCGGTACGTTGACCAGCAGGCCAAAGTGGCTGGCAACCCCCAGGCGTCTTGGATGGGAAATACCATGGCCATCGACAAAGATCAGGTCTGGTTTCTGGTGCAGTTGTTCCCAGGCGGCGATCAGCGCAGGGTACTCGCGAAACGAGAGAAATCCAGGGATATAGGGCATGGTGGTGCTGATACGGGCGATTTGATACTCCACCAATTCCAGTGAAGGATAGCGCAGGATAGCAATGGCGGCGCGTGTTACCGCGCCTTCTTGCTCAAAACCGACGTCCGCACCGGCGATAAATGCCGGTGGGTCTTGCAGAAAGTCATCGTGACGAATGACTTCCCCGGCGCGCCGTAGCTGTTCGGCGCGCAGAGCCTGAGTATCGATCACAGCGTCTCCTTGCGGTTTAGCGGTGGTATTTGGCCGACAACGCATGCACCGCTTCAACGAAGGCCCCGGCATGTTCCGGTGGCACATCTTGATGAATGCCGTGGCCAAGGTTGAAGACATGACCTTCGCCCTGGCCAAAACCGGCCAGAATGGTTTCTACTTCCTGGGCGATGCGTTCCGGTGCGGCATACAGCATGGAAGGGTCCATATTCCCCTGCAGCGCGACTTTATCGCCCACACGGCGGCGCGCATCGGCAATATCGGTGGTCCAATCCAGACCCAACGCATCGCAACCGGTGGCTGCCATCGCTTCCAGCCACTGGCCACCGCCTTTGGTGAACAGCGTCACTGGCACTCGGCGTCCGTCATTTTCACGCAGCAGGCCATCAACGATTTTATGCATATAGTGCAGTGAGAATTCGCGATAATCACGGCCAGTCAGCACGCCGCCCCAGGTGTCGAACACCATTACGGACTGCGCCCCGGCCTTGATCTGGGCATTGAGATACAGGATCACACTGTCCGCCAGCTTATCCAGCAGCAAATGCAGCGTCTGCGGCTCGGCGTACATCATTTTCTTCAGCTTAGTGAAGGCTTTGCTGCTACCGCCTTCGACCATATAGGTCGCCAACGTCCACGGGCTACCGGAGAAACCAATCAGTGGCACTTCACCCTTCAATTCACGGCGGATGGTACGCACCGCGTTCATGACATAGCCCAGTTCATCTTCCGGATCGAAGGCAGGCAGCTTCTCTACATCGGCATGGCAGGTGATTGGCGAAGAAAAACGCGGGCCTTCCCCAGTTTCGAAATAGAGCCCAAGCCCCATGGCATCGGGAATGGTGAGAATGTCGGAGAACAGGATGGCGGCGTCCAACGCATAACGGCGCAGGGGCTGTAATGTCACCTCACAGGCCAGTTCGGCATTTTTGCACAGCGACATGAAATCCCCGGCCTGAGCACGGGTGGCTTTGTACTCTGGCAAATAACGACCGGCCTGGCGCATCATCCATACAGGGGTGAGATCCACCGGCTGGCGCATCAGCGCACGCAGGTAGCGATCGTTCTTCAACTCATTCATTTCTTGGGCTCCCTTGATTATCTGCCGCCATTGTACATTATTCTGCCCGACACAGCGCCACGGTGTCCTCAATCAGGCGGCGCGCCACGGTACCAGGCGGTGGCAGCATCGGTAGTTGGTCATAGCGATACCAACCCGCATTGAGCAACTCCTTCGGATCGTGGCGCAGTTCACCGCCCTGATATTCAGCCATAAACGCCATCATCAGCGAATGGGGGAACGGCCAGGGTTGCGAGGTCACGTAGCGCAGGTTGGTAATGGCGATATTGCTCTCTTCCATCACCTCGCGCGCCACGGCCTGCTCCAGGGTTTCCCCCACCTCCACAAACCCCGCCAGCACGGTATGGATGCCCCCACGGTGGCGCACATGCTGTGCCAGCAGGATCTCATCATTGCGGCGAATAGCGACAATTACGCAAGGGGCAATCTGCGGATAATAACGTTCACGGCAGTGATCACACAGGCAGGCGCTTTCGGTACGGCTAAGGTGCATCTCATGGCCGCAGTAGCCACAGAACCGGTGCGAGCGATAAAAGTCGGCCAGCTGTACGCCGCGCCCGGCCAGTTGGAACAGACCGCGATCGAGGTTAAGCAGTTGCCGCACCGATCCCATCTCTTTGGACATCGGTTGGCGCACCAGCCAGACCGGTGCTCCCTCCCATTCGCCGATTTGACGAGCCGGCCGGCCCTGCAAAGAAAATAGTGCGGCAGAACCAAACGGCAATTCACCGTTTGGTAACCAAATTTTGCTTTCATGGCTGACGATCCACCAGCCATTTTCGTTACCCGTTAATGCAAGTTCCATATGTTGTTGCACAACCTCTGCTTCACTGGCAATCTAGGAATGGTCTTTGTTACA
>NZ_JBKJYW010000027.1:0-4432 GCF_046715635.1 Serratia sp. (in: enterobacteria) | reverse complement strand
TGCCAGCATCCACCACCGAGGTAACGCCGCTGCTCACGCCCACCAGATCCGGGTCGTCATGATAAATCGGTGAAGAGGGATAACAGTGTACGTGAGAGTCGATCCAGCCAGCGCTCAGGCGGTAGTTCCCCGCCAGATCCAGTTGCTTGTGGGCACTGGCATCCGCCGCCAACTGCCCGACGACGGCAATCTTACCCGCCTCAATAGCCACATCGGCCAAGGTGTCGTCCACTAGCCTGGCGCGCCGGATGATTAGGTCATACATGCTTCGCTACTCCTTGCCAAACCCTGGGCGGTTGACCCAGGGTTTGGCACTTGATTAAGAAATGGCTACCGGGAAAAATGCCCCTAAGATCATGGCCCCCAGGATCGCGCCGCCGGTGATCGGCTTGCCCCAGATGTAGAACAGCAGCGCACCCAGCAGGGAACCCAGGCCGATCGGGATCGAAGCGGCCATGGCAGACAGGATGATCAACGGCCCAAGGAAACGCCCAGAAGAGTTACCCGCCCCCATCATCACGTCCGCCCCATAGGTGGAGTTGCTCTGATTGATGGTAAATTTACGCGCCAGGATAATCAGATAACCAATCGCCAGGCCAATGACCAAGCCGGTGACCAGCGAGGCGGCAAAGTTGGCTACCGGGAAAACAATCCCCGCACCCAGCAATAGCGCAGGAACACCCAGGCCAACCCCGGTCTGGATCGCCCCGCCAATATCCAGGATCCCTACCAGAGAACCTTCGATAATACGGGCAAACAGGAAGCTGGCACCGAACGCCGCCACCGCACCGTAAACCCCGGTGTCCATCCCGGCACGCAGCATGGAAACGAAAGCCACTTCGTTAAACGCGCCTATGCCATACAGGTAATACATGTGTGTCCCGGCGAACACGCCGGACGAGAGCAGGCCAACAAAAATCGGGAACGACCAGTCGGCATACCAGAAGCCTTTGTCTGCTTGTGCTTCCATCATTCAGCTCCTTATTTTCCGCTCAGGGTGTTATGAATGGCATCCAGCCAGCCAGGCACGCCCAGGCTGAAGGATTCGAGAACTTTCATATCAAAGCCGCGGAAGAAGCCGCTCAGCACGAACAGCAGCACAATCGCCACCATCATGATCTTGGTGACTTTATTCCAGCCGCTCTCTTCAACGCCCTTGCCAATCAGGATACCCAGCACCAGACCTGGTACGGCGTTACCCATGATCAGTTGCGCCAGACCACCGAAGATGGTGCCCCAGAAGCCAGAACGTTTGCCCGCTTCAATCGCCGCCAGCCAGAAGATCACCGGCATGACGGTGTTCACCAGCAGGTTGGCCGCTGGAACCAAGACTTTGATGGCCGTAACCTGCAAGGCCGCAGGCACTGCCGAAGCGGTGGTGTTAAGGAAGGCCACGACCAAAATGCCGATGATGCCGCAAGCGATGGCCATCTTTTTTGGGTCATGCATGGTTTCTGCGACGTTGCGGTTTTTGATCATCAGGGCTGCCGCGCCCCAGTTAGGGATGATGCGATGGTCAACGTCCTGCGTGAAGGCCCCCGCCGCCACAGAAGACGCCCAGGCGTTGAAGAAGAAGCCCAGACCAAATGAGAAATGAGAGGCCGGATCGCCTTCACAGGAGTTCAGCTCACCCAAGGTACGGAACGCTCCCATACCCTGCGTCGTCGGTGCGTGGAACATACGTGCGGCACCAGCCCCTACGCCGACGCCAACCAGCCCGCCGATAATAATCGACTTAAATAAGATGATTAAAAACATCAGAATATCCTTCTTATGTCATGCCCAGTGGATCCCAAGACGCAGCTATGGCGCTGTGGCTTGAAACACGACGGATATAACGTTTTTATTTCTGGGTGAAGACCACCTTTTCGGTATTGATGATCGTCACGTTTACGGTTATTTCTAATGAAACGGCATAGCTTTTTCTTTCGCGCGCCAGGAAGAAGAAAAGAAATTTTTCTTTTGTGGTTCTCTCTTCCGCCTTTACTATTTTGACGTCCTGCGGTTCGATACGCAGCAGAACATTATTGGTGGATTTTAAAATCACGCCCTGTACATTCGCTAATGCACCGGCAAAGGCTTTAGCTTTACTATCGCCTTTACCCTCCACGTTAACCGAGGTGGTATAAGTCTCTTTCATTAAGGATTGCCGTATTTTTTGACATACGCTTCCACTAGCCGCTGGCCTAATTCTTCTTTATCCATAAAGCCAAAGCCTAATACATTGCAGCCTTCGTTAATTGCCGTCACGCCTTCTTCGATAGAACGCATACCATATCTGGATTTATAACCATATTTGGTTTGTGCGGTGATTGCCCCAGCGCCGCCGCTGCCGCAGAAGGAAATGCCCAGTTGTGCATTCTCTGCTTTCATCACGTCACCCAGCTTCATATCCGCCGCCATGCCAGGGATCACAATCACCTTTGCACCTGCATTTTCAACGCCTTGGCCTACTTTCTGGCCTTTACCCAGCCGATCGCCAATCACTACGGTTATTTGTCCCATGGGGTTTTTCTCCTGAATAATTTTAATGAATCAAACGTTATTGGTCGTTATCTTTAGCCACTTCAAAATGAACCGAAAGCAGATACGCCTCTTCAATCGGTAGCGTGGCAAACTTATTTACCACTCGCTCTGCCAGTTGCATCGAACCGGCAGAGATTTCATCAAACAGTGATTTATCCACTTCTGGCAAAGGTTCGCCCGTTATTGAGCGCAACACCATCGCGCGGATATGAGACTCCAACATTTGTTGTTGCACCGCATTGGTGTAAATATTCTCTTCACCCAACATGGCGGTAATATCGGCCAGCAGTTGAGTGGTAATCGCTGCGGCCTCACTGATATCAGTCTGTTCCATGTTACTTACCGAAGCAGTTCCGTCATTCACTTTGCAGTCACCTCTGGATCCAGCTATTTATCCGTTAACGGTAAAGCGCTTTACCTTTACCCGCTTTCTTTGATGTCTTTACCCTAACCTTTGGGGCATTGCTTGTGTAGCGCGTTTTTTTCCAGTTCGAACTGGAAATTGCGTGACGCCAGGGGATCCATTTCGCAAAACCGGAGGTTTTTACGCTAAGTAAATGAGATTGCAAAAAGAGTTTGCAACGCAGAGTTGCCAGTTGGTGTCGCGGCGCAAAAAACTTCGTGATCGAGATCTCTTTCTTTTCCGGCCCTAACAGCCTACTATCAGTAGGACAAACCGACATTTTTCACACCCCCGCTCCCAAAGGTGCGGGGGTGTTGCTTTTGTGTTGTTTTCCGAATTTATGGCGCAGAAAGGGCGCCCTTTGATTGGACTGGAGAGTGGAATGACCAAACCAACCATTACCATTAATGAGCTGGATGCGGAACGCCTGGATGCACTACTGGCACAGCCAGCCTTTGCCAATACTGACGTCGCCGCCGCGCTGAACGCTGAACTGGATCGCGCTGACATTGTGCCGGCGTCGCAGATCCCTGCACACGTCGTCACCATGAACAGCCGCGTACGTTTTCGCGATCTGCATACTTCAGAAGAACATGTGCGCACGCTGGTTTACCCTGCCTCGCTTAAAGACAGCGCTGAGCAGCTGTCAGTGATGGCGCCTCTGGGTGCAGCACTGCTGGGAATGCACGTGGGTAAACAGATCAATTGGCAGTTGCCAAACGGCGAAGAAGCCCGCATTGAAGTGCTGGAATTGCTGTATCAACCTGAAGCTGCGGGCGAGTATCACCGCTAAGCCAGGTTTCCGGGCGGCCATTCAGCCGCCCTGTTTGCGCCTTTACAGGCAAATCGCGATTAACACCACCACCAGCAGCAACACGTAAATTCTGGCGTGCAGCCTGTCATCTACGCTGGGCAACACCCGTTTGGCAAACGCGATCCCCGCGATACCTGCTACCAGCAGTAACCCCAAAATCAACAGGTTCACATAGCCGAAATAGTGTGGCCCGCTCACCTTCCCCATACCGAGATAGCCATACAAGAGAGTCGCAACCACCGCGACTGGAATCGATAACGGATTGGCCGCACTGACGCAATGCTTCATGTCATAACCCTGGCGGCGGGCAACAGCGTTACCCAGGTAGCAATCGAGTTAAGCTATGAGAGCAGTGCGGCCTTTTCGACGATGCTCCGTCGGGTGTTAGGGTTGGCACCGTCTTCTTATCTGGGGTGATAGCAATGACCGCCATCGGCGGTCACCGAGGATGTTCTGACGTTTAGCGGAATTTTTTATGATTGGCATCACGGGTTTGCTTGAAGCCCTCAGCCACTTTGCGCGCGTCATCCAGCTTGCCCTGATTCGCCAGCGCCATTGACTGATCGATCTGCCCGACCAGCGTCGCCAGCCCTTGACGAAACTCCTTCATCTCCGGGCTGTCTGGCGCTTTACTTTCCAGCTTCGGCGGTGTGCCCTTCTGGGCATCCATAGCCGCAGCACGCATATTC
>NZ_JBKJYW010000026.1:0-5116 GCF_046715635.1 Serratia sp. (in: enterobacteria) | reverse complement strand
CAATAGGCTAATTTAGCTTGTAAGCTGGTCTTTTTCACAGAGAACACCTTATGGGTACCTAGATAGCAGTGTATTAATGATAACCAATCCCACGCCAAACTTCATCCAGTTTGATACTTCCCCAACCCTCTGCAGAGGGTTGGGATATGACATTAATTACAGCACATAAGTCCCCCGGCAGACCCCATTCACCCACAGTTCGCGAGTCTCGCCTGCTGGCAACACAATGTTCAGCGCCTGCCACGTCGGTTTGAAATGTCCTTCTTGGGTGAAGGTCAGTTCGATGCGCTGATTGTCACTCTCCGCCTCCCAGCGGAGCCACAGCGCATTATTCTGCTGCCAGCCATGGCTTTCCCCGTCGTCTTCAAACAGCAGGCCTGAGGACCATACACAGCCCTTGGTCGGGAACAACCTCAGTTCCCGGCGATCGTCTGCCACATGATCCACATGCCCCAACCGCTGCGACATCGGGAGCCCGGCCCCAGCGCGTACCAGCAGTGGCAAACGTTCCAGCGGTGCTTCCAGCACAATGCTTTGGCCGCCGCTGTACCATTGGCCGCTATAGAAGCAGTACCAGCCATCAACGTTATCCGGCAGGTAGACTTCACGCTGGCGCTGCCCCTGCTCTACCACGCTGGCCACCAGCAGGTCGCGGCCAATCAGGAAATCATCGGTCTCACCGAAGGTGCACTCATCGTGTTCATGATCGAGGAAGGTTGGCCGCAGCATCGGCTCATCATCATGGCTCGCCTGCCACAGCAGCGTGTAGAAGTAAGGCATCAGCCGATAACGCAGGTTGATAGCATCACGGATCATCGGCGTGGCCGCCGGGTACATCCAGGGCTCGTTAACGGTGGCGTCATCATTCCACGAATGGATGGTAAAACGCGGGTGCATGACTCCGTTTTGTACCCAACGCACCAACAGTTCCGCGTCCGGTTTATCGCCGGAGAAGCCCCCCACGTCGTGTCCGACGTTAAACAACCCGGACAGGCTCATACCCACTCCCATGCGGGTGTTATAGCGCAGGGTTTGCCAACTGGTGCGGTTGTCTCCACTCCAGGTTTGCACATAGCGCTGCATACCGGCGCAGCCGGAGCGCGAGATCAAATAAGGCCGCAGGTTCGGTGCAAAGCGCTGCTGTGCTTCAAGCGAGGCACGCATCATCAGCAACGGCATCACCGGACGAATATGCTTGATGGCAATCGGCTTGCCAAACCCATGGCAGCGCGCTTCACCATCCCACACCTCATACTCGTTGTTGTCATTCCAGGTGGAATCAATCCCCATTTCCAGCAGTTGTTCCGTCACCCCCTGCTGCCACCAGCGCACCGCTGCCGGGTTGGTGAAGTCAAGGTGCGAACCTTCGTCATCCCAGAAGCTGGAACGTTCTGGGCCGTCGCTTTGCGAATCGCGGATAAACAAGCCAAGTTCTGCCACCTGCTGATATTTGGGATGATCCTGCAACAGACAGGGTTTGATATTCGCTGCCAGCTTCAGCCCGGCATCGTGGAAGGCTTGGCTAAGCTGTTTAGGCTGCGGCACCTTGTCGTAGTTCCAGTTGAAGACGTAGCGCTTGTTATTGATCGAGGTATAGCCCGAAGAAAGCTGGAACGAATCGCACGGGATGGCGTGCTGGCGGCATAGCTGGATAAACTGCTGCAACTGCTGCTGGGCATCCGGCGCATCGGTGTAATGCATCGTCGAGCCGCTGTAACCCAGGCTCCACTTCGGCCCAAAATGGGTTTTACCGGTCAGCCTCACAAAGGCTTTGGTGACGTCGAGCACCTTTGGCCCCAGGAACAGATAGTAATCCAGATCGCCTGCCTCTGCCTGATAGCGGCGGTAGGCCAGATGATAGTTGTCGATCTCATTCCCCAGATCCAGCCAGCAACTGCTCAGGTTGTCATAAAACAGGCCAAAGCTGACCGCTTCCCGGCGCGTGATGGTAAATGGGATATGTTTGTAGAGCGGATCGGTGCTGGCGGCGTTGTAGCCCATCGCGTCCAGGTTACGCATTTCAAAGCGGCGGCCGGTACGCTCCAGATCGCCCGCCTTTTCACCTAGCCCATAGTAACGTTCGCCCTGATGGCGGCGCTGATAGTGCGCCACGCCGTCGCCGTGCGCATTAAGCAGATAGGCACTGGTTGGGCGATCCGCAGCCAGTGGCAACCATTCTCCCACCACGTTGCAATATTCCCATTCCAGCCACAGCGGCTGATGTACCGTCACGCGCAGCTGTGGGGTTGTCACCGTCAAACTGTCACCCTGCTGACCAAGTTGATAGCCCGGTAGGCCAAAACCGGCGACGCTCAGGCGATCCCGCCCTTCCCAAGGCACATCCTCCTGCGGGGCAATACTCCAGGTGCGATCCAGCGCCAGTTCGCCGCAGCGTTTGATCAGCACGCGCAACAGATTGTTTTCCAACACGTACAAGCAGAACAGGTGTTGCTCGTCCACCAGCAGTTCAATACGGTCGGCGTATTGCCCAGCCAGCGTCCAGTTTTTTAACGTTTTCATAATGATCCAACTTAAACAGTAGATGAAGGTTTTTTGCCGCGCTCGGCGATCAGAGCAATCAGGAACATCGCACCAATCAGATCGAAGAAGCCCATAGCGACGAAGAGCGGGTTGAAACCGACGGTGTCAGAAACGGCGCCAATCAACAGCGTGAACAGAAAACTGGCGATCCAGGCGCTGGAGCCGCGCATACCGTTCACCGTCGCCATCTGGTTTTTATCGAAGGATTCCACTACCAGTGCGCTCAACATGCAGGAGATCACCTGATGTCCAAAGCCACCAATGGAGATCAGCGCGATCGCGATGTAGGGATCTTTGGTGATCGCGACAAACGCCAGCGAGACCATCATGAAGGCTCCGGTCACCGAACTGGCCACCACCGAGTTCACGCGGGAACAGCCGAACCATTTGCGATACAGCGTAGTGAGATAACCACTGGCGACGCTGCCGATATCCGCCGCCAGGAACGGCAGCCAGGCAAACATGGCGATCTGTTTGAGATCCATGCCACGCTCGGTGGCCAGGTACAACGGCACCCAGAAACTGAATACCGCCCAAGCCGGTTCAGCCAGAAACGCGGGGATGGCGATGCCGTAGAATTTTTTGTTTTTGCACAGGATCGCCAACGATTTAAAGAACGGCAGCTTCGGCAGTACCGGTTCATTATCCTCGTTGATCAGATCAAACTCCTTTTGGCTCAGATTCGGGTGCTGTTGCGGCGAGTGGTAAAACCCCCACCACAAAACCACCCAGATCAGTGCCAGGGCACCAGAGAACAGGAAAGCTCCCTGCCAGCCGAAGGACACGTGAGCAATCACAATAATCGGCGGAGCCAACATCGCCCCGATTGAGAAACCCACTCCTGCCCAGCCTGCGGCAATCGGCCGTTCTTTTTTCGGGAACCAGTCAGAAATCGCTTTGGCGTTGGCCGGGGTAGCCGCCGCTTCTGCTGCGCCCATGAAGAAACGCAAGATCGCCAGTTGCAACCAAGTGCCCGCGCCAGCATGCATCATGCACACCACGGCCCAGATGCTGGCACAAATCAGGAACCCCATCTTCAGACCGATGACGTCGATCAGCCAACCACAGATGGGTTGGAACAGGGTATAAGCCAGTTGGAAGGAGGCTACCACCCAAGAGTATTGCTCGGTGGTCATGTTGAGGCTGGTTTTCAGCTCAGGTGCCAAAATGCCCAGCGAGTTGCGGGTAATGTAGTTAACCGTGACGCCCAACAGGAACAGGGCCAACATCCACCAGCGCAACGATTTGAATTTACGGCGGCTGCTGGCGACTACCGTTTGATTGATTTCTACACTCATCTTGATCTCCGTGGCGACCATACGCCTGTTTGGTAGGGCAACTCTTGGTAACGGAGGTGTTAACAGCGTTATTTGTGACGGCGACCACAATACAACGTCAATGCTGCGACAACCCTATGATTTAATGTTGTTTTACTTGTATTACATCCGGTAAATTGGACTGATAAATCTATAAAATTGGTGTACCAAGGCAGACTAACCAGCGGAGAGTGCGAGTGAAATGGTGATTTTTGCAAAAATTTTCATTCACCAGTTAAAATTTCGCCATTGCAGCCATAGAAAGCCACCTGTAAGACAGATATAGCCCGTGAGAATATTTTCACAGATGAATTTGAAGGAGATCACAAAATGAACGGAAAGTTGAAAATACAGGAAATTGCGCGCCAAACCGGGCTTTCGATCAGCACCGTTTCACGCGTGTTGGCAGGGAAATCCAACACCAGTGCCGAGGCGCGGCAACGGGTGCTGGCCTGCGCACAGCAAAACGGTATTTTGCAGGGGCTTTCCAACGGCAGGCTGATGTTGAACAACGTGATGGTGTTTGCCCCGCAGCGCGCCTTTGATGTCCGCACCGATATCTTCTACTACAAGGTGATCCAGGGGATCACCACTGCACTGGCGCAACATGATGTGAGGATCCGCTACTGCGGGTTGGAGGAGCAACACAGTGACAGCGTGCTGTTTCTGGAAAAGATGAGCGATCCGTTAACTGAAGCCGTGCTGATCATCGGCATTGATGACGAGCATATCCATACGCTGGCCGCCGATCTGAACAAGCCCTGCATTCTGATTAACTGCACCGATCGCCAGATGCGGCTAGACAGCGTCTCTCCCGATCACCAACTGATTGGAGAGTATTCCGCCAACTATCTGTTGCAACAGGGCCACAGCCGTATCCTCAATCTGCAATGTCTGCGGCGCAATACCATGGAACTGCGGCTAGCGGGGATCAAACAGGCCTATACACGGCACAATATTCCCTTCGATGACCGCCAGCATCTGGTCACCACCTCCGGTTTCGGCAGCGAAGAAGCCGAGCAGGCCATCACAACCTTTATCAACAGCATAACCGACCGGGCGCAATTGCCGACGGCGATCCTGGCAGGGGGTGACTATATGGCGGTGGGTGCCGTCAACGCGCTAAAGAAAATGCACATCAGCGTGCCAAGGCATATTTCGGTGATGAGTACGGATGGCTTTAATCTGGCGGAGATCCACGACGTGCCGCTGACCTCGGTTCACGTTCCTCGTGATGAGCTGGGTGCAGAGGCCATCGC
>NZ_JBKJYW010000025.1:0-2615 GCF_046715635.1 Serratia sp. (in: enterobacteria) | reverse complement strand
CCGGCAACCGCGACGATGCCCAGCGGTGAAACCAGTAATGCCACCACGGCAAACAGCGTCACCTCAAAGAACAAGGCCAGGGCAACCGGCAGACCAATGCCGATCAGGCGTTTTAACGCCTGCCAATCAGGGCCACGGCGTGCGCCTTCCTCCAGCTTGATATCTCGCAGCGAAGACGCACGTTTGGCATACCAGCGCATCATCAGGAACATCATCCAATACACGCTGGCGGTGGCGACACCACAACCGACGCCGCCCATTTCCGGCATGCCAAACTTGCCGAAAATCAAGATGTAGTTGATCGGGATGTTAATCAATAGGCCCAAAAAGCCTATTACCATGCCGGGCTTGGTTTTGGATAAACCTTCACACTGGCCACGGACGACCTGGAAGAACAAATAGCCGGGTGCTCCCCACATAATGGCATGCAGGAAACCAACGGCTTTTTCAGCCAGCAGCGGATCGATGTTGTGCATCATGTCGATCACCAGATGGCTGTGATAAATCACGGCGATAATCAGTAGTGAAACCCCCGATGCCAACCAAAAGCCCTGACGCACCTGATATGCGATACGATCGCGGCGGCCCGCGCCGTTGAGCTGAGCGATAACCGGGGTTAAGGCCAACAGTAAACCGTGGCCGAACAGAATAGTCGGCAGCCAGATAGAGGTCCCGACGGCAACGGCGGCCATATCCGTGGCGCTATAAGAGCCAGCCATGATGGTATCGACCACGCCCATTGCGGTTTGGGATATTTGCGCGATGATGACCGGAATTGCGAGGGCCAATAAACTACGCGCCTCAATAAAGTACTTCTGCACGTATACACCTTTCTAATATTTATGGGGAAGGGGAGTCGCTGCATCAGCAACAACTAAAAACTGCGGAATTTGCCGAAAAGATTGTACCTGCTAGTCGGGGTTTAGCAAAGGTTGTAACCAAACAGTTATACTCGTCGCCTTTCAAACTTCAGGCTGTTAGCTGTAGAAGCTAACCCCAGGATATAAACTAGGCAAGCACTGCTTTTTTGCCGTTGCGCGTTTGGTTTTCTGCCGTAACTGGGGCAAACTGCTTACAGCGCGTTGAACATAGTCATTAAAGAAGAGGCCAACATGTTTACCGGTATCGTACAAGGCACCGCCCCGCTGGTTGCTATTGATGAAAAACCCAACTTCCGTACCCACGTTGTTGAAATGCCTGATGAGCTGCTGCCAGGGCTGGAATTGGGGGCCTCGGTTGCCCATAACGGCTGCTGTCTGACCGTCACGGAGATCGCAGGCAATCGCGTCAGCTTTGACCTGATCAAAGAAACGCTGCGGTTGACCAATCTTGGCGATCTTAAACTGGGTGATATCGTCAATCTGGAAAGAGCCGCCAAGTTTAACGATGAGATTGGCGGGCACCTGATGTCCGGGCATATTATCTGTACGGCGGAAGTCACCAAGATTTATACCTCGGAAAATAATCGCCAGATCTGGCTACGTATGCCGAATATCGATTTGATGAAATATGTGCTGCATAAGGGTTTCATCGGCATCGACGGCATTAGCCTGACCATTGGCGAGGTGGTCAATAACCGTTTCTGTGTCCATTTGATCCCGGAAACCCTTGAGCGCACCACGCTGGGTAAAAAGCGCCTGGGCGATAAGGTCAATATCGAAATCGATCCGCAAACTCAGGCGGTGGTGGATACCGTTGAGCGCGTGTTGGCTAATCGTGAGGCTGCGTTAGCAGTCGCAAAGCCGCCAGCAGCCAAAGCCTGAGAACCCTGTACCAATAACCACACCTAGGAGCCAAACGTGAAGTTTTACGGGAAAACGATGATGCTAGCGGCGCTGTTGGCGCTGACCGCCTGTTCCAACTCGCCAGACCAGGCTAACTCACAGTCGGCCGAGGTTGAAGATGATACCTGTGGCGCAGCGCAATATCAGGATTATGTGGGTAAACCACTGTCTGCACTGGACGGGGTTAATATTCCTCAGCAGGTACGTACCATTCCTTATCTCTCAGCGGTGACCATGGACTTCAATCTAAAGCGTTTGAACTTCCTGGGTGACAGTGAAGACAAGATTATCCGCGTTTATTGCGGTTAATTACCCGTTACCCCAACCCTGTGGGTTGGGGTAACGGATTTTAGCGTGGCACTCGCAAACCGCCTTCAACGCCTTTAGGGCTGAATACCACTTGCCAAAGTTGAATATCGCGAGCGCGGAACGCCCCAGCGCAGGCATTAAGGTAATAACTGAACATCCTTTCGAAACGTTCGGAATAGCGCGATGCCAGCTGTGGCCAGCTCTGTTTGAAGCGTTCATACCAGGCCATCAGGGTGCGGTCATAGTCTGCGCCGATATTATGCCAATCTTCCATGACGAAATGGCCTTCGCTGGCCTGGGCAATATGTTTCACCGACGGCAGGCAACCGTTGGGGAAGATATATTTATTGATCCAGGGATCAACGTTCATATCGGTCTCGTTTGAGCCAATGGTATGCAACAGGAAAATACCATCAGGTTTTAAATTACGTTCCACCACCTCGAAATAGGTGCGGTAGTTCTTCGGCCCGACGTGTTCGAACATGCCCACTGAAACGATGCGGTCAAACTGTTGGTGGAGGT
>NZ_JBKJYW010000024.1:0-5921 GCF_046715635.1 Serratia sp. (in: enterobacteria) | reverse complement strand
TGTGCGGGTTTGACAACCAGCTCGACTCCGGTAAGGATGGTAAGCTGATGCTCACCCTGACCAACGTGTTTACTAAGATGATGAACTTCAAGAACGTTTTCCGCTGGCATCTTCCCTTCCTTTTGCTGTTGGGATTATTCAGTTTACGTGCTGTCGCGGCCGATACCTTATTGATTTTGGGCGACAGTTTAAGTGCTGGCTATCGGTTGCCTGTAGCACAGGCCTGGGCAACTCGCCTGGCCGATGAGTGGCAAAAACACCCCGGCCACCCGAACGTGGTCAATGCCAGTATCAGCGGCGACACCGCCGCTCAGGGGCTGGCACGCTTGCCCGAGCTATTGAAACAACATCAGCCCCGCTGGGTGCTGATTGAACTGGGTGCCAACGATGGTCTGCGCGGCTTCCCGGCTGCGGATATCGAGCGCGACCTCAACCAGATTATCACGCTGGTTTTGCAGGCGGGTGCCAAACCGCTGCTGATGCAAATTCATATTCCGCCAAACTATGGCCGCCGCTACACCGAGGCCTTCGGTGCGCTGTATCCGGCGTTGGCCAAGCAGTTCAACATTCCGCTGCTGCCGTTTTATATGGAACAGGTGGTGATCAAACCGGAATGGATGCAGGATGACGGATTGCACCCCAATCAGGATGCCCAGCCGTTTATCGCCACCTGGATGGCGCAACAGCTGGAACCACTAGTAAAACATGAGTCTAACTGAATAGGGTTAGCTACTAGGTAAAGTTATGCAAAAAGCGGTATTGATAACCGGCTGTTCCAGCGGGATAGGATTGATTGCAGCGCAAGATCTGCGTAACCGTGGCTATCGCGTGCTGGCCGCCTGCCGTAAGCCGGAGGACGTGGAAAATATGCGTCAACTAGGGTTGGAAGGCATTGAGCTGGATCTGGACGATAGCGCCAGCGTCGAACGCGCCGCCGCACAGGTGATCGAACTGACCAACGGGCGGTTGTACGGCCTGTTCAACAATGCCGGTTTTGGCGTTTACGGTCCACTCAGCTCGATTTCACGCCACCAGCTGGAACGGCAATTCTCCGCCAACCTGTTTGGCACCCACCAGCTCACCCAGTTGCTGCTGCCAGCGATGCTGCCGCACGGTGAAGGGCGCATTATCCAAACCAGTTCGGTGATGGGGTTAATCTCTAGCGCCGGTCGCGGGGCCTATGCCGCCAGCAAATTTGCGCTGGAAGCCTGGTCAGACGCGTTGCGTATGGAGCTGCACGGCAGCGGCATTCAGGTCAGCCTGATCGAGCCAGGCCCGCTGACCACCCACTTCACCCAGAACGTCAATCAGGCGCAGAGCGATAAACCGGTGCACAACCCAAGCATCGCCAAGCGTTTGACGCTGCCCGCCGAAGCCGTGTTACCGAAGCTGCGCCACGCGTTGGAAAGCCCCAAAGCCCAACTGCGCTACCCGGTCACCCTACTGGCGCATACCATGAGCATCCTGCGCCGCCTGCTACCGGGCCGTGCGCTGGACTGGCTATTGCGCAGTAATGGTTAAGCAAACGGGGGCTAAGGGTTGAAGCGCGCCAGTTCGCCCCCATCTAGAATAGATTGATTCTGCAAGATCAGATTAGAGAGAAACCATGCTAGCTCAAGCCGTTGTTGATATTAACGAAACTAACCTGCACCAAACGCTGGAACAGTCCATGTCCCTGCCGGTGCTGTTCTATTTCTGGTCGGATCGCAGCCAGCACTGTCTGCAACTCACCCCGATACTGGATAAGCTGGCGGCGGAATACGCGGGTCAGTTCGTTCTGGCGAAGGTGGATTGCGATGCCGAGCAGGCGATTGCCGCCCAATTTGGCCTGCGTTCCCTGCCAACCGTCTATCTGTTCAAGGAGGGTCAGCCGGTTGATGGTTTCCAAGGGCCGCAGCCGGAAGAGATGATCCGCGAATTCCTGCAGCGTTTCCTGCCCAAGGCCGAAGATCTCAAGCTGGCAGAAGCCACTGAACTGTTGCAGGAAGACCGCGCCGTTGATGCTCTGCCTTTGCTGAAAGACGCCTGGAGTCTCAGCAACCAGCGCAGCGATATCGGCCTGACCTTGGCGGAAACCCAGATCGCCCTGAACAAGACGGATGATGCCGAAGCGGTGCTGGCGACCATCCCATTGCAGGATCGCGATACCCGTTACCTCGGCCTGGTCGCGCAGATTGAGCTGTTGAAGCAGGCTGCCGATACGCCGGAAATTCAGCAGTTGCAGCAGCAGGTTCAGCAACAGCCGGAAAACGTCGAGCTGGCCGTACAGCTAGCCTTGCAGTTGCATCAGGTTGGCCGTAACGAAGAGGCGCTGGAATTGCTGATGGGCCATCTGAAAAAAGATTTGGCGGCGGCTAACGGTAGCGCCCGCAAGACCTTGATGGATATTCTGGCCGCACTGGGGACTGGCGATGCGCTGGCCGCCAAATATCGCCGCCAGCTGTATTCACTGCTGTATTAATCGAACTTGGGCGCAGCCGCACGGTTGCGCCCTGCATCAAACATCAAGCCTCCTGCACCGTTTTCCCCTCTTTGACGAACAACATGGCGATAAAGCCCACCACCGTGATCATCGCGGCAAAATAGAACCCCGCATTCAGCGTCCCCGTGCTGTCGGCAAGAAAGCCGGTCACGTAAGGCGCAAAGATCGACGCCGCCATGCCAAAGAAGTTATACAGCCCGAAAGCGGTACTGAGAGCGGCGCGCGGGGCGTTGTCTGCCACCAGTGCGATCAGTACCGGGTTGAGGCTGATTTTGCCGATAAAGCCATACAGCACCAATACGCCAATCAACGCCGCTTCGCTGGTGGAATAGACGATGCCGAAGATCGCCAGCAGTGAGAAAGGCAGCATAAACAGCACCACCGGTTTTCTGCGGCCCAGTTTGTCGGAGATATAGCTGCAAATCAGCGTCCCGAGCACCGATATCCACGGCACGATAGAGGCAATGCTGGCGGCATGCACAATATCCATGCCGCGTTCTTTTTGCAGATAGTACGGTAGCCAGGTAATGATGACGAAGAAGCCGTAAATCGAACAAAAGATGGTGATATAAGCCATCAGCAGGTTACGGTTTTTAAACAGATCCAGGAAACTGAATTCGCTCTTTGCTGCCGCCGCTGCTGGAGTGTCGCTGGCACTTTGCGGTGCTTTTTCCCGAATGAAAAACAGCATCAGCAGCGCCACAATAAATACCGGCACTGCCATCGCCAGGAACGGCATTTTCCATGAGGTATGAAAGTGTTCGATCATAAAGCTGGAAAGGTAATACCCCAGCGCGATACCAAACGACATCCCACTGCCGATCACCGCACTGCCCAAGGTGATCCATTTCTTGGGGATGGCCTCGGAAGAAAGCGCATACTGCGGGCCATAATAGACGCCTTGCGAAGCGCCGGTCAGCATCCACAGCACGATGAAAATCAGAAAGTTGGATGAAATGCTGACGGTAGCGATAAACAGCGCAAACAGCATGAAACCGCTGACCAGAATGCGTTTTCTGCCCAAGCGGTCACCTAATAGCCCCGCAGGCACCTGTAAAAGGGTGTAGGTCAGAAAGAACAGGCTGCTGATTAAGCCCAGATGGCTTTTTGACAGACCGAATTCGTTTTGGATCTGCGGCATGATGGGGCTAAGAACCGATCGCCCGGCATAGATAACGACCCAGCCGAGGAAGAAGATCACGACGGTTTTAATCCAATAGGGCATTCGCTCTGTTTTTATAGTTTGCATATTCATTTTCCCTTGTTTTGATGGGCCGCCAGGCCCATCCAGTATTACGGCGTAATTAATGTCCCCGCGGTGCCCGCCAGTACCGACTCGATATCTTGCAAGGCACCGATATGTGCCACCTTGCCGCTACGCTGCACAAAGCGGCTAACCGCCATGATTTTTGGCCCCATCGAGCCATCGGCTACCGCCATCGGTGCCAGCTCTTGAGTGGTGGCCGAACGAATGGCTTTTTGCTGCGGCGTGCCCCAATGCTGATACACCGCATCCGCATCGGTGAGGATCACCAGGTGATCGGCATCCAGGGCTTCAGCCAGTAATGCTGAGGCCAGATCCTTGTCGATCACCGCTTCGCTGCCGACCATTCCCTCTGCGCTGGCCACCATCGGAACGCCGCCACCGCCGTTGCAAATCACAATGTGGTTTTTCGCCAACAGCAGATTGATCGCTTCAATATCGATAATCTTTTTCGGTTCAGGGGAAGGCACTACCCGGCGTAGGTATTGCCCATCCAGCTTCATGCTCCAGCCATACTTTTGCTCCAGCTCGGCTTGCTGTTGCGGCTCATAAACCGGCCCGATAAATTTGCTGGGTTCCCGATAGGCCGGATCTTCGCTGTCTACCAAGACGCGAGTCAGCAACGTAGACACCGGCTGAGCAGGATGGAACGCCCCTAGCTGCTGGGCCAGCATATAGCCGATCATGCCCTGGCTTTCCGCCACCAGAATGTCCAGCGGATAAGGAGGAACATCGCGATAGGCCAGGTTTTGTAACGCCAACAGTCCCACCTGTGGGCCGTTGCCGTGCACGATGGCGATGCGGTATTTCTTGGCCAACTTGCCAATGGCATCGGCAATTAACGCAATGCTCTGATATTGATTCTCTGCAGATAACACCGCGCCACGCTTTAACAGGGCGTTGCCACCCAAGGCAATTACTAACGTTTCCATTCACATACCCATTTTTTAAGTAATAGCAGCCCATACCGAACGGCATTCAGTAGGGTTTTCCGCTGATAAATTAATAAAGACGATTGATTGCCATAACGCCCAGCAAAACGCCCAATAGCGTATCCGCACCGGAAAAATGCCCGGTTGCCAACATATCTTTGATGGCCACGGGTAATTCTTTAGGCATGAGTAAGGCACGTGCCAGGAGTTGTACCGGGGTGGAAAAGATCCCCTGCTCGGCAAACTGCAAATAGTGGACGCTGACCAAGGTGGTCAACTGGTTTAAAGGTTGGCTGGCAGCAAAAAAGGACGGCAACCTTGCGATATCCACGCGGCTATCGAGATGAGCCGCCAGCAACATGCCCAGCACCGTGTCGTCATTGCTTGGCGTCAAGCCGGGTCCTTTGCCAAGCACCGCGCTCCAGTCTACTTTCTCCCCCAGCAACCAGGCGGTAAAGTGCTGCTGTAGCTCGCGAATTTCCAGGCAATGCGGCTGGTCAACCAGGCTATCCAGGCGGCCAAACAGGCCGGTCTGGGCGTCAACATCAGCCAGCGCGACGGCCAATGGCGGCAGCGCGATTTCGCCACTCACCTTCAGGCTGAGATCCAACTGCCTTCCCTGACGGTAGATGGCAATGTCCTCCAGTTCGATCCCCGTCGGTGAAAGCTGGCAATGCCGGGCCGCAGGCAGGCTGTCAAAGATTTCGTCGAAATCGTCATCGCCAATTTCCCAGCCCATCGGGCTAAGCCCGCGCCCTTCACGGTGCAGCGTCAGTAGCCGATCGTTAGGTGAGAGAAAGTTGATGGCATTGTTGAAACGCCCCACGCAGCGTAACGGACCGTAATCTTGCGTGGCATAGCGGCTGATGGCCAACGCGGTGATATCCATAACTGGCTCCCCAGCCCGGAGTTGCCTCCGGGCGAACTGGTTGTTACGCGCTGATACCCAGTTTTTCTGCCAGTGCTTCGATGGCTTTTTCAAAACAGCCCAATGGAGCACGCACAGTACCGGCACCAATCTGCCCAACCCCGGCTTCACGGTGGGCAATTCCGGTGTTGATCAATGGCGTGATACCGGTTTCCACCACCCGGCGAGCATCCAGCCCCAGGCAAGCCCCCTGGAAGTCCCAGGTTGGGATTTGCAGCATCATGTTGCGTTCCAGGTAAATCTCGGCCATCTCTTCGGAGATATCGGTCGCGGCACTCATCCCCCCGGCGGCACCGACAAAGCGGGTCACACCAG
>NZ_JBKJYW010000023.1:0-9077 GCF_046715635.1 Serratia sp. (in: enterobacteria) | reverse complement strand
GTGTTGTACTGCACCATTTACTGGAAAACGATTATTTGCGTTTCAACGAACTACATCGTCGTCTTCCTGGTATTAGCCAGCGTTTGCTTACCAAGCAACTGCGCGATCTTGAAGAATCTGGACTTGTGTCACGAACTGTTTATGCAGAAGTACCTCCACGAGTTGAGTACCGTCTGACTGAAGAAGGATTCACCTTACGTCCAGTGATAGATATTCTGGCTAATTGGGGCGAAGTTCGCATAGCACGTCAAAAAATGGAAATCTTGCCAAAATCCACTGGCTGATAAGTCAAGTTGAATCAAGACCCCCCCATAAAGGAGTGCGTCTTGAAGTTGATATGGATTTTATTAACCATCGATTAGTTTCCTGGTGCCGACGCCAGGCGTCGGGCAGCCTCTACGACGGAGGCTCGACGTCTGGCATATTCTTTTGTGCTATCGGGCCCCGTTAACATACGCGCGACCTGTGGAACGGCAGACCACCAGCCAGCCAGGGCTAACACCAAAAAAGCCAGATGATCGGCCTCAATGGCTTGGGTGACTATTCCCTGGCGTTGCCCATCTGCCACGGCCTCAATCTTGTATCCATAGTATTCACGTCGTAGTTCTTCGTCCGGCACCTCACCATTGAAGGTCAAACCTTCCCAGCGCATGAGTCGACTCAGTTCCGGGTTCTCACGGTGATAATCGTAGGCACGGCCAGCGTAGTCGCCAATATCTTCACCCGCAAAGGATGTCATGGGCAACGCCAACGCCACCTCGGCCAATTCGCTATGCAACACGGCTGAGAACAACGCCCGCTTGTCGCCAAAGTAATTGTACACACGCTCCTTGTTGACACCGGCCAACTTGGCAATCCGCTCAAGGGTGGTGCCATCGGGGCCTAGTCGAGCGAACTCGGTCATCGCCGCGTCCAGAATTTTGCGTTTCGTCCCTTCGGTATCCCAAGCCATTTTTCTACTCTCTCATTTATGGGTTGTTGTTGTTGCGTAATCATACTATAGTAAATTCCAACTCAAACGTTGGAGTTGGTATTTTACCTTATAATCGGAGTCTGAACTATGAAAAACACCATCCTCATCTGTGGCTATGGCCCGGGAATTTCCCATGCAGTCGCTCGCCGTTTTGGTAAGGCGGGTCATCCCGTTGCCCTGATTGCGCGCAATGTTCAGCGTCTCACTGAGGCGGTCGCGGAATTGACCGCCGAAGGCATCCAGGTTCAGGCTTTCCCGGCCGATCTGAGCGATGTTAAAGCGATTCGACGTGTCGTCACGGACGTACGTGAAACCATGGGGCCTATAGGCATCCTGCATTGGAACGTCTTTCTCGATATCGAAGGTGACCTGTTATCCATTCCCCCCGCGGATCTGAGCAAGAGTTTCGATCTCCGCGTTGTTGGCTACATCACCGCGGTACAAGAGAGCATGACCGACCTTGCGGCATCAAAAGGTACCGTACTGGTGACCAGCGGCGTCATGGCACTTGATGACCCACAAATCAACGCGTTCGCCGTCGATTATGCTGGGATTGCCATCAGCGGTGCCGCTCAACGCAAGGCCACCCATATTTTGGCGCATAGTTCCGCAAGACTGGTTCAGAGGATGGGTCTGTCCAGGGAACGGGTAGGTCTACTAAACTCAGACCCATTAGACTAAAAAAACAGGGTGAGGGGCATCACTACTCCAACAACCCACGCTGGCGTAGCGTGAATCGGGTCGCTTCATTCAGATCGTAGCTGGCCAGTTCTTCCTTCCGCACCCAGGCATATTCTTCAAACTCGTCATTAAGCGTGATGCTGCGGTTGGCCGCGTGGCAGTCAAAAATCAGGTAAATCATATAGATTTGCTCTTTGCTGCCGTCTTCATAGGTCTTTACCCGCACGTCGTCGCGGAACGTCCAAGGTTGAATGCGGTCCAGCACCAGATCGCGACCCAGTTCTTCACTCACTTCACGGCGCAACGCCTGCTCGATGGTTTCCCCTGGCTCAGTACCACCGCCGGAGAGCGCCCACTGGCCGGGGAACACCCCTTTATGGGCCGCCATTTTGCACAGCAGATAGGCGTTATCGTTTTCAATTAACGGGCAAACAATAATACGTTGACGCATCGTAACTCCATGTTTTAAGGGCACCAGATTGCTGCACGCATTATACGCCAGTCAGCCAAAGGGAGTTTTTAATTCTCATCTTCCGCCAATGCTTTAGAATCACCAGGGAACATCAATGGGAGGGAACTCATGAATTATCAAATGGCACCTTTCTGGTTTTACTCGGGAAAGTTTGTTTTGTTGGTATTACTGGCGGTAGGGTCGGCATTTACTGGCGTTACCGCGCCGATCTTCTATGGCTTGTTGGCCGGGCTCGTTATGCCGGTGGTGATTTCCATGCGCCTGCACCAACTGGCAGAAAAATGCCTGGTGGTAATACCAAAGGATCTTTCCCAATGGACGGTTTACGTGCATGGCATCCCGGTGCAAGAAACCCGCAATACTTTGACTAACCCGTGTTTCGCCATCCGGCAACAACTGCGCGCCTTCTTCCTGCGCGCGTTTGCCATCAAATTACTTTTGCAGTGCGGCGCATTGATATTGCTGATCTCGCAGGTGTGGCCGTTTCGCGATATCTGGATCATCTTGGGTATTGGTCTGCTCGTCGCACTTTGGTTGCTGTTGAAGTGTGTGGAGACCTGCAAGCTGTTGGCCGCCGTGGTGAGGCAAATGTGGCTGATAGCTGAGATACGTAGCGGAACTGATTCAATCTGGTATTGTGCAGGTTTCGGCAGGCCAGAGCAGCAGATAGCCGCTTTGGAAAAACTATTGGCAATTTAAAACGGCAGGTGGGATGAGAACCGTGATCCTCATCCCGCTGGCCTACAGTTTGGACCGGTACTCATCTTCCAACCGGCTCATTGATTCCCAGAAGGGGCGTGGCGTACGTTCTTGCAGGAGATCCAGCAGAATATCCAGGTGAGTGTGCCAGCCACTGGCGACGCTGAGCAGGGTATCGCGGTTGGCTAGACGACGATGGGTAAGGGTCAACAGCACCTTATCCTGTTGCTCGGTCAGTTCAATAGTGACTTCAGAAGGACGGGTTTCCCCGGTTTCCGCCCAGGTAAAGCTCACCAGGCGCGGTGGTAGAATGCAGGTGATATGACCCACCTGGGAGATCTTACCGGCACAGGACTTGTATTTTGCTGGCGGTTTCTCATCCTCACCGGCCAAATCGGCATTGCAGAACAGTAGCTCGATCTTGGCCCCGACCTGCAAGGGCATCTCACCAGCAGCCAGCCAACTGGCGCGTTTATCCGATTCTATCAGGTAGGCCCAGACGCGTTTGAGCGGGCCGGGCAGCAGCCGCTGGATCCGCAGCGTACCGGTTTCAATAATCATACCGTAGTCGTTCATGGGTTCACTCCGT
This sequence comes from Serratia sp. (in: enterobacteria), assembly GCF_046715635.1. GTDB lineage: Bacteria > Pseudomonadota > Gammaproteobacteria > Enterobacterales > Enterobacteriaceae > Chania. The sequence goes on along the minus strand of NZ_JBKJYW010000023.1, from coordinate 5,663 downwards.
TGGAGGATGTGAGTCGGCCTGCAGCAGCGCTTGTTCTAGCGCGTCCAGCCGCTCATTCCAGAAATGTTCGTAGGTTTGCAGCCATTGCATGGCCTGCACCATCGGCTCAGGGGCGAGCCGGCAGATATGGTTTCTTCCCTGCACGGTGCGTTGCACCAGCCCGGCCTGCTCCAGCGCTTTGATATGCTTGGAAGCACCGGCAAACGACATCTCGAACGGCGCAGCCAGTTCACCGATGCTGTGTTCGCCTTCAGCCAGCGTACGCAGAATGGCGCGCCTTGTCGGGTCGGCCAGTGCGTGGAAAATGGCGTCCAGCGGTGAGGAAGATAATTTAACCATATGGTTAAATATAGAACGTCAGCGTCAATACTCAACCTGTACGTTGAATATTTTTTAACCTTGTCACATTAAAAGTGTGGGTAAGACTTTATGCCGGAGAACGATCGAGCAGAGTAAGGGCGACTGTCACCGCTTTTTCCAGCCGGGCACGGCTCACGCCATCCCGAGCCTGAACGGATAAGCCATGCAGGAACGCAGCAAAATAATCGCCAAGGCTCTCTGCATCGGTGTTGGCGGGCAGTTCTCCAGCCCGTACCGCGGCCTGCAATCTGGCGATAATGCCTTGGGTGCGTTGTTGGCGATGCTCCATCAACCAGCGCCTGACGCCCTGATTATCCTCACTGACGCTGACCGCAGAAGAAACTACCATGCATCCTTGAGGATGTTCACCGTGGCTATAGAGGGCAACAGCGTCGTTCAGCATCTGTTTGATGGCTTCACACACACTAGCCTGTTCTTCGAAAGCGCGTTCGGCAAAGCCACCTTCGTGGGCTTCGTAGTGTGTTATCGCTTCACGAAACAGTAACTCTTTCGAGCCGAAGGCCTTGTAGATCCGCGCCGAAGCAATGCCCAGTGCGGTCACCAGGTCGGACATTGAGGTGCCTTCAAATCCCTGTCGCCAAAATAAGTCCCGCGCTTGCAATAGGGCCTGTTCACGATCGAACTCTCTTGGTCTACCTGCCATCGTCATCTTCTCCGGTGATTTTGCTGCGGGCTACAGGATCGCTTAAATAGCGCATAACGCCAACGAATTTCAAAATCCTCTTGCCGATGATTCGATTTAAGCCTATTGTTTGTCAATCGACAAACAATAGGAAAGACGATGAAAACGATTAAAGGCCCCAGCCTGCACCTTGCTCAATTTAGTGACGCAACTCCTCCGTTCAACAGCCTGCCAGCGATTGCCGCCTGGGCAAAAGAGACGGGTTTTAAAGCTTTGCAGATCCCCGCGTGGGATAGCCGTTTGTTTGATGTGAAAACGGCGGCGGAAAGCCAAAGCTATTGCGATGACATCACCGGCATGCTAGCGCAGCACGGCTTGGTGATCAGCGAATTGACCACGCATATTTTCGGCCAACTGATGGCGGTACATCCCGCCTATGATGCATTATGTGACAGCTTTGTGCCGGAGGGGCTACGTGGCGATCCGCAAGGACGAACGCTTTGGGCCAAAGAAAACCTGCTGTTGGCGGCAAAAGCGTCCGCACGGTTAGGCCTGACTGAAATGGGCACCTTCTCCGGTTCGTTGGCTTGGCCCTACCTGTTTCCTTTTCCGCAGCGCCCAGAAGGGTTGATTGAATCGGCCTTCGATGAGCTGGCCAAACGGTGGTTACCGGTGCTTGACGCCTGTGATGAGCAGGGCATCAATCTGTGCTATGAGATCCACCCCAGCGAAGATCTGCATGATGGCATTACCTTTGAAATGTTCCATCAGCGTGTGGCCGCTCATCCGCGTTGCCAAATGTTGTTCGATCCCAGCCATTTCGTGCTGCAACAGCTCAACTATCTGGAATTTATTGATATCTATAAAGAGCACATCCGCATGTTTCACGTTAAGGACGCGGAGTTCAATCCCAGCGGTCGGCAGGGGATTTACGGCGGTTATCAGTCGTGGACGGATCGTGCAGGGCGGTTCCGTTCATTAGGGGATGGGCAGGTAGACTTTAAAGGCATCTTCTCCAAACTGACGCAGTACGATTTTGCCGGTTGGGCCACGCTTGAATGGGAATGCTGCCTGAAGCATCCGCAAACCGGGGCCGAAGAAGGGGCTGCGTTTATCCGCAACCATATTATTCCCGTCACGGATAAAGTGTTTGATGACTTTGCCGGTGCGCCGGTCAATCAACAACAAATCAACGCCTTGCTGGGCATTCGCTAACCTCTGGAGCACCTTATGACTATGCAGAATCACGGGCCATTATCCCATGGGCTCGAGGCCGAACACGTCTATATTAAAATCAACGGCCACCGTATTCACTGCGCCATCGCCGGTACTGGGCAACCGGTGTTGCTGATCCCCGGCTGGCCGCAAACCTGGTACACCTGGCGTTACGTCATGCAGGCGCTAGCCAATGCGGGCTTTCAGGCTATTGCTGTAGATCCGCCAGGCATAGGGGACTCGGACAAACCTCTAGGGGGTTATGATACCGGCAGCGTTGCTGAAAAACTCCATCAGGTTATGACGCAACTGGGGCATCAGCGTTATGCGGTGATCGGCCATGATATTGGTATGTGGGTGGGTTATGCACTGGCCAGCGATTATCCTCAGGCGGTTAGCAGGTTGGTGCTGACCGAAGCGGTGATCCCTGGCTTGGCAGAGGCTCCCTCGATCTTTGTTGCTGCCGAGGACAATATCTTCCTATGGCATTTTATGTTTAACCAGTTAACCGACTTGCCCGAAGCCCTGACCACCGGCCGGGAGGCTGAGTATCTGGGATACATTTTCAACCGCTGGTCTTACCGACGCGATCGAGTCGCCGCAGAAACCTACATTGCTGCTTACTCGGTGCCTGGCAGCTTGCGTGCCGGTTTTGATTATTATCGTGCCATTCCGGAGACGATTCGCCAAAACCAGCAGCGGGCTAAAACCCAGTTGCTGATGCCGGTGATGACGATTGGCGCAGAACATGCTACCCGCGATGCGCCATTCCTTACCTTGCAAGGTAAGGCTAACCAACTCCAAGGGGAAGTGGTGCCGGGCTGTGGGCACTTCATTACCGAGGAGTGCCATGAGGAATTTATCGCCCTGATCCTGCCTTTTTTACCGGAGGGGAAAATCGATGCCGTTAGATAAGCAGATCGCGCTGTTTTTGCAGCAACAGACTGATGCGCCTGCTCCATCCTCATTGGAGGCGCTACGTGCACAGACTGCGGTTGAGTTACAGCGCTTGCAGGGTGAGCCCCAGCCCGTCCAGAAAATAACGGATTTCCACATCCCGGTCAGCGGTGGGCAAACTATAGCTTTGCGTGGTTATATTCCCTGGAATGCGTCAGAAAATGTAGCGCATCCGGCAATGGTGTTCGCTCATGGTGGCGGTTGGTGCCTGGGTTCGCTAGACGTTTACGATGTCCCTTGCCGCGCGTTGGCCAATGCCACCGGGCGAATGATCTTATCTGTCGATTATCGCCTGGCACCGGAATATCCTTTCCCGGTCCCATTACATGACGTTTATCAAGCGCTATGTTGGGCCTCGGAACAAGCAGCGCAAATCGGCATTGATCCTCTGCGGATCGCGCTTGGCGGGGATAGTGCGGGGGGTAATCTGGCGGCAGCGGCAGCTCTGATGGCCAGAGAACGGTCAGGGCCAACCGTAGAACATCAATACCTGCTTTATCCTGCATTAGATAGCGAGATGACAATGCCCAGCTTTACCGAATATGGTGAAGGTTACTACCTGACGCAGGCTATCATGGGGTGGTGCTGGGCAAACTACCTTGGGCAGGATACCGACCCTAGGGAGTCTTACGCTTCTCCTTGGTACGCATCAACGCTGGCCGGCTTACCGCCAGCGACGATCCTGGTGTGCGAATACGATCCACTGCGGGATGAAGGTGAACACTACGCACAGCGATTGCAAGCCGCCGGCGTTAACGTGAATTGCCAGCGTTTGCCGGGGATGGTGCACGCTTGCATGCATATGACTGGTTTGGCCCCGAAAGCTCAGGTTTTGTTTACTGCGCTGGAGGCATTGCCTTAATTTGCTGCCCGCCAAGGAAGGCGGGACAACGCGCTATTAAAATGATAAATCTAGTATTGACGCGTTATTATCAGTTCAGCGAGATAGATCGCTGTATGCCAACCCTAAAACGTAACAGGAGCCAGGGAAGTGCAAGGTGTGCCAGAACAGTTTCCGTTTGAGAAAGACCGCGCCCAGTTCCGGCATTTGCAGCAACTGCCGGGCGTAGAGCTTTATCAGGCCCATATCGATCGCTATGCGTTTGAGCCACACGCCCATGATGCGTTTGGCATCGGCACGGTGGAAGCCGGAGCGGAGCGCTTTCGCTACCGTGGGGCACAACATTTAGCCGCTCCGGGAGCCTTGGTGCTGATGAACCCGGACGAGCTGCATACTGGTGAAGCGGAAACCGCAGGCGGCTGGAACTATCGCATGATCTACCTGGAGCCTGTGGTGCTGGAGCGGATTTCTGGTGAGAAGGGCTGTTGGTTCAACGAGGTAATCCATCATGATGCGGCAGCAGCCAAGCGGCTTTCGCAAACGCTGGCTGCATTATGGCAAACCCGGGATACGCTGGCGCTAGATAGCCTGCTGCTGTCCGTGGTTGATATTTTCCGTCCCCACCTGCGTATTACTCAACCGCAGCAGAGTGAGGCCGCTCACCGCATGGCGATTGTGAAGGAGTATCTGCGGGATAATTTCGCTTCCCCGATCACATTGAACGATCTGGCGGCGTTGGTCTCGCTCAGCCCGTATCATTTCCAGCGTAAATTCAAAGCGCAATTCCATGTCACCCCACATCAGATGTTGATGGCGATCAGGCTCGAAAAGGCCAAGCAGATGCTCGGGCGGGGAATGCCTGCGGCCGAGGTGGCCGTAGCGGTGGGGTTAACCGATCAGGCACATCTCACCAAAGCGCTGGTTAATCGTTACGGTGTCACGCCTGCGCGCTACCAAAAGCAGGTGAGGCGTTAAGTCGGCGGGCGCAGCAATGCAGCGCCCCTACGCTGTGAACCCGGTGAGGGTCTGTCAGCAGACTCAAAACAGCAACCTGGTACAATATTTTAACTTCTCGTTCTTCTATCCTGACGCCACTTTAACTAGCTGTTGACGATGGAGTCACTATGTTTGTCGGTGTGTTGTTTGCCCTGATTGCCGGATTGATGTGGGGCCTGATCTTTATTGGCCCGGTATTGGTGCCGGACTACCCAGCAGCGTTGCAGTCCACCGGGCGCTATCTGGCTTTTGGGCTTGTCGTGCTACCGTTGGCCTGGTTGGATCGCCGTCGCCTGCGTCAACTGCTGGCTAAAGATTGGTTAGAGGCGTTAAAACTGACCGCGATCGGCAATCTGCTGTATTACCTGTGCCTGGCCAGCGCGATCCAACGTACCGGAGCGCCGGTATCAACCATGATTATCGGCACGTTACCGGTGGTGATATCGGTCGCTGCCAATCTGTTTTATGGCCATCACGATGGCCGCCTCTCCTGGCGAAAATTGACTCCGGCCTTACTGGTGATTGCCCTTGGGTTGGTGTTGGTCAACGTTGCGGAACTGCAGGGCAATAGCGAGCCTATTAATGTTTGGCGTTATACCAGCGGGTTGGGATTGGCACTGTTAGCGGTGATGTGTTGGACCTGGTTCCCAC
>NZ_JBKJYW010000022.1:0-25376 GCF_046715635.1 Serratia sp. (in: enterobacteria) | reverse complement strand
GAACAGAGCATGACCGGGCTCGACAACATGATGTATATGTCGTCGCAGAGCACCAATACCGGCCAGGCTTCGGTTACGCTGACCTTTGAGGCTGGCACCGATCCCAACGAGGCGATGCAACAGGTACAAAATCAGCTGCAATCCGCGATAAAACGATTGCCACAGGCGGTGCAGCAACAAGGCGTATCGGTGTCAAAATCAGGCGACACCACGCTGATGATGGTGGCTTTTGTCTCCAACGATGGCAGCATGGATAAGCAGGACATCGCGGACTACATCGTCTCCAACCTGCAAGACCCCCTCAGCCGCATTAACGGTGTGGGCAGCATGGACGTTTATGGTTCGCAATACGCCATGCGTATCTGGTTGGATCCGAACAAACTCACCAGCTACCAGCTCACCACGCAGGATGTGGTCAACGCCATCAGTTCGCAGAACGCCCAGGTGGCGGTAGGCCAGCTAGGCGGCTCCCCTTCCGTAGATCAGCAAGCGCTGAACGCCACCATCAACGCTCAATCCCAGTTGCAAACACCGGAGCAGTTCCGCCAGATCACGCTGCGCGTCAATCAGGACGGTTCGCTGGTGACTCTGGGTGACGTGGCCACGGTAGAGTTAGGTGGGGAAAACTATAACTACCTCAGCCGCTACAATGGCCTGCAGGCCGCCGGGATGAACATCAAACTGGCCTCCGGTGCCAACGAATTGCAAACCGACCAGTTGGTGAAAGCCAAGATCGCCGAGCTCTCACAATATTTCCCTCACGGGCTGGAAGCCAAGGTCGCCTATGAGACGACGCCGTTCGTACAGGCCTCGATCCATGACGTGGTAAAAACCCTGCTGGAAGCCATTTTGCTGGTGTTTTTAGTCATGTATCTGTTCTTGCAGAACTTCCGCGCCACGTTAATCCCCACTATCGCCGTCCCGGTAGTACTGTTGGGCACCTTCGCCATCCTTTCGGCCTTCGGCTACAGCATTAATACCCTGACGATGTTTGCCATGGTGCTGGCCATCGGCCTACTGGTGGACGACGCCATCGTGGTGGTGGAGAACGTGGAACGCGTGATGAGCGAGGAAGGTCTCTCCCCCAGGGACGCCACCCGTAAATCCATGGGGCAGATCCAGGGCGCGCTGGTGGGGATTGCCATGGTGCTTTCGGCGGTATTTATCCCCATGGCCTTCTTCGGCGGCACCACCGGCGCCATTTATCGCCAGTTCTCGATCACTATCGTTTCCGCAATGGTGCTTTCGGTGCTGGTCGCCATGATCCTCACCCCGGCCCTGTGCGCCACTATTCTCCAGCCGATCGCCAAAGGCCATCATCACGGCAAGCGCGGTTTCTTTGGCTGGTTTAACCGCATGTTCAACCGCAATACCGAACGCTATGAACGCGGGGTAGCGCGCGTGTTGCAACACAGTGTCCGCTACATGGTGATCTACCTGTTGCTGTTGGCCGGTATGGCAGTGCTGTTTATCAAACTGCCGACCTCGTTCCTGCCGCAGGAAGACCGTGGGGTGTTCACCGTGCAGGTGCAGTTGCCTGCAGGCTCCACACTGCAGCAAACCACCAAGGTGGTGGAAAAAGTCGAGCACTACTTCCTGACCGAAGAGAAAGCCGACGTGCTGTCGGTGTTCTCCACCATCGGGGCCGGGCCCGGCGGCAACGGCCAGAACGTTGCACGCCTGTTCTTGCGCCTGAAGGACTGGGATCTACGCAGTTCGGGTGCCAATAGTTCGTTCGATATCATCGAGCGTGCCACCAAGGCCTTTAGCAACATCAATGAAGCACGCGTGATCGCCAGCAGCCCGCCAGCGATCACCGGTCTGGGGAACTCCTCGGGCTTCGATATGCAATTGGAAGACCACGCCGGGCTGGGGCATAGCAAGCTGATGGAGGCTCGCGATCAATTGCTGCAGCTGGCTGGGCAAAACCCGCAGCTATCGCGCGTGCGCCATAATGGCCTTGATGACAGCCCGCAGTTGCAGATCGATATCGACCAACGCAAGGCGCAGGCGCTGGGTGGGTCGATCGACGATATCAACAACACCTTGTCAACCGCTTGGGGCTCCACCTACGTCAACGACTTTTTAGACCGCGGACGGGTAAAGAAAGTGTACGTCCAGGCTGGGGCGCCCTTCCGCATGCTGCCTGAGGACATCAACAAGTGGTACGTACGTAACAACAGCGGCGGGATGGTGCCCTTCTCCGCCTTTGCTACCTCCCATTGGGAATATGGTTCACCGCGCCTGGAACGCTACAACGGCAGCTCCACAGTAGAAATCGTGGGCGAGGCCGCCTCGGGCGTCAGTACCGGTACCGCGATGGATGAAATGGAAAAACTCGTCAGCCAGCTACCGACCGGTTTCGGTCTTGAATGGACCGCAATGTCCTACCAGGAACGCCTGTCCGGTTCCCAGGCACCGGCGCTCTATGCCATCTCGCTGTTGGTGGTATTCCTGTGTCTGGCGGCCCTGTATGAAAGCTGGTCGATCCCCTTCTCAGTCATGTTGGTGGTGCCACTGGGGGTGATCGGTGCCGTCACGGCCACCTGGCTGCGCGGGCTGGAAAACGATGTGTACTTCCAGGTGGGGCTATTGACGATTATCGGGCTGTCAGCCAAAAATGCCATCCTGATCGTGGAGTTTGCCAACGAGCTGAACAATAAAGGCAAGGATCTGATGGCAGCAACACTCGAAGCCTCGCGCCTGCGCTTGCGCCCTATCCTGATGACCTCATTGGCCTTTATCTTCGGTGTCCTGCCAATGGCCATCAGTTCCGGTGCGGGCTCCGGCAGCCAGCATGCGGTAGGTACCGGGGTGATGGGCGGTATGATTTCAGCCACCATTCTGGCGATTTTCTTTGTCCCACTGTTCTTCGTATTGGTACGCCGCCGCTTCCCTGGTAAAGCGCTACCTCACCATCACGATAGCGAATAGCAGGCGTAAAAAAAGCAGCTTCGGGAAACCGAGGCTGCTTTGCTAAAGACTTAATATTGTTACCCTAGGTGCTTTAAATAAAAACAAATCAAATAGCCTTATTCAAGCTTTAAAACCCTATGTGGTGTTAGTTGCCTAACATCTCATCAATAAAGTCTTTCCAATTTTTTAACTCTCGATCAACCATGATACTTCACTACCTCCGGTTATTGGACGCAAGTATTCTACGCCTATTTTGTGAGCAAGTGAAGCTTTTTGGGAACGATACCAGCCAAGAAACCCTAGGGGTGGAGTATATTTTCTGATTAATCAAAAACCTATCCTGATGTTACATTTTCTTTAGCGTTCTGGAGCCTATCCAAGGCAACGGATACATATGTTAATTTTAATTTACCCTACATAATTAATATGCCAATTTTATTGTATGATAAACAAGATCATTCCCTGTGTAATCACCGACATCATCCTGTTATTTTCGCATTCCTTACGCATAGCTTGAAATTGCATTTAAGATTGTTATTCTGATATCTTTCCAATATAAAAAGGATGGATGCCATGAAAAAAATAACGCATAAAAAGGCCGCTAATGTTATTGGCGGTAATAGTTTGGTTTGTGGTAACACACGCTATTTATGGATAAGAAATGATGATGGCAGTAGCAACTCTATCTGCATGAAGAGAGAGGAATGCAATATACCTGGCGATGATAAATTTGGTAATCCGCAAATCCACTTTGACAGAGTCGCCTCTTCATTCTGTGGGCGCTAATTAACGCCGGTTAATTTATCCGGTGTCTTTTTATAGACACCGGATGATCAACGCTCAGCCTTAACCAAAACAGTTGCATGAGTGACTATTGTTTTAAAATAATCATGACGTGTCACTATCCCTCTTTTTCCGCTTGCCTGCGCTTGAGAATACGCTGATACCATGGCAGAGGCACGGGGTGAACAATATGTCGCAGCGCTCGGGCGTAATCCATCACCAGCCCTGGCGTCCAGGCCATTGAGAGTGCCCGTCTGCGTACCTGCGCGGCAATCCACAGTTCCGGCATGGTCAAAATGCGTAATGTGCCCAGCCAGCTTTTACTCTGTTTGGCAAGCACACCATCCAATGAGGCTTCCAGGGCATAGGCAACACTACTGGAGCAGTTACGCGACGTCAGATTGTAGATTTTAGTCAGCTGATAGCCGCTCCAAAAACGTAGCAGTGCCGAGCTGTTATAACGGTGAAACTGGATCTGCCGATTCGAATCGCACCAGTTGGCCGCCTCGGTAACATAGTCCGGCTGGAAGGTGCCGGGCACGTCATTTTCTCGCGTCGCCTTCAACACATTGAGGAACTCTGAAGGAGAACGATCAATATCTGCCGCTGGATACAGGCTGATGTAGATGCTCGGTACCAGTTCCAATGCCGCATGCCCGGTAGAGATAACCCCTTGAGCATCCACGGCCGCGATATAGCGATTAATGACTGGCCGGGGGATTGGGGCCGCACTCGCCGTTCCTTCCGGGGTCCAGATATGGACGGTTAAAGGCTGTTTAAAATCAATGCTAGGGGCAACCACCTCGGCTAGCCGAACCGCCGATTTCTTTCCAAAGACGTAAAATATCTCGGTGGGTACCAACAATTCAAACACCGAGGTGCCTTCCCTTAAAAGGTTGGCCCGCCTGGCTAATTGCAGAATATTGATGCCACTGAAAACCATTAATGTGCCCAAGAAAAACGATATGGTAGCCTTATAGTGCGCCGGATAGGGGCTAAATATGAGCATGGCGAACAGTATCTGAGCAATGCCGCTGACCAGCGCATTCTTCCAGTGTGGAAACCGGACGATCCAGGCTGAAGCGATCATAAACAAGCCAATAACGAAATAGGAGAAACCGAATATGATTGCCAGTAACAGATTACTGTAGGGTTTGTTCGCCAGGATCAGCAGTGCGACAACGCAAAAGATCCCACCCTTGAAATAGAGCACCGCTTTCTGCGCCCCAACCCCGCTGGAGGCAATACTCAACGTAACCAGGCTCTCCAGAAGCATCAGGGCACCAAAAACCTGTAAGGGAAAATAGAGCACGCCATCAAGGCCATCGATAAAGATACCGATCCCCATAAGCCCCCAGATAATCCCGATGATGCCCAAAAATTTGGCTTTGGAGCGCACAAAATCAACGCCGAATAATAACAAGGCAATCTGGATCACTGCTGCAACTCTCCACAATACGCAAATAAGAGGTTCATTTAACTGTCCTGGTGATAATGGCTTGCTTGCCAGTTGCCGACAATAATGCTCTGTTCTTCCTCATCCAGCAGGACGCTGCTGGTATCTACCAACGTCAACCACTCACCCTGCGGCATCTGGATACGAAATACCAACGGGGGACGGAATTGAGGATTATTATTGAGGAGCCAATGGTCACGCAGCTTGCCTTGATCATGCGGGTGAACCCATTGCATGACGCCATCCATGGTGTCTAGCTTGCTGGGAACCTTCTGCTCAAACAAACTGCTGAGCTCATCTTCCCAGTGCAAAATCCCGGTACGTGGGTTGAGGCTATAAATCACCCCCTTGCCGGTTATCCGGCCGGTATCTGGGTTAAAACTGTTGGTCGAGTGCTTCAACACCCTGATAAACACGATCAACAACGCCGTCGCGGAAAGGTAGCTCAAGGCTAATAACAGAGACTCATTGAGGTGTAAGCCCTTTAGAAAAAAGGGACCATGCTGATGATTGGTATAGTAAATCACTCCCAACCCAAGAGTGAGCAGCGCCAGAGACCCCCCGCGATGCCCCCAGGCCACAGAAAGCATAATAGCCAGAATAATGGGGAGGCATGCCAAGGCAAAGTAGAGCGCGGCAGCGTTATGTTGCAGCCAGAGAAATGGGTAGCCAAAGATAAACCAGACCGAAACACACAGCAGCAGCCAAAGCGCCCCTCCCAGAAGACCCATTGGCAGATTGCAACCGGCAGGATCCAGGCGCCGATTGATAAACCCCATAATAACGGTTGTGGCAAAGATAATGCCGGTAACATCAGCGATAAAGTTCTGCCAAAACAAGCTGAACAAAGGTTGGTGGTTGATTAGGGCATAACCTCCACCAATAATTAGCGCATCCAGCCCGCTGAAGATCAAGGTTGCGGTGATACAGATTAAAATAGTATGAAGATCGTCATTAAGCCGCGCAAAGCGGCGAACGGCCCAGGCAATCGCTACGTTGGCTGGCATGGATAACAGGGCATCGGTCAGTGATATCAGTGGGTTATGCTGCCAGCCCGCCCTCAAAAACAGGCCCGCCAACGTCAAAATGACGAACAGGGATAAATAACTGCGCCAGCGGGTCAAAAGAAAGGCGGCAACCGCAACCCCAGAGGGAAACCACACGATAGCGATCGGCGAATCGGGGTCGTCAAATTTTAATGAGATTAATCCGGCGAGGTAATAGATTAACCCCCATAGCAGCAGGGTGAAAAGTTGTCGAACATACGATGGAACGTGGGGTGTCATTTTTTACTCACTGGTATGCACGCAGGCATTTTGTGAAAAATATCACGTGTTGCCGTCAAGAAAAACCTGATTAACTATAGGACATTCTACATCAGCCTGATGTGAACGTCCTATTTCAAACTCATCGGAAATCTATCCAGGTTTATATTTCTTTGCGGATGAATAGTGAAGGAGTAACGTTGCTACAGGATTTAGCGAAACACCGTTGAAAGGGAAAATCATGTCTTCGAGCATCACCGTCGAGCAGTTGAAACAACAAGGCCGCTACCCGGAAGCAACGGAACTCGCCCAACAGATGCTGCAACAGGCACCGTTGGATGGCTCGCTACATTACCAGTTGGCGTGCCTTTACGATGTGCAGGGCTTTGAGCAGCAGGCGATCCCCTGCTATCTCGCCGCCTTGCAGCACGGCCTGCCTACACAGTTACGCCAGGAGGCCTGGCTGGGCCTGGGCAGCACCTATCGCGCCTTGGGGGAATACCAGAAATCGCTAGCCGCATTCGATGACGGGTTAAACGAGTTCCCGCAGGCCAAAGAAATCACTCTGTTCCGCGCCATGACGCTCTACAATCTGGGGGAAACCAAACAGGCGGTGGCGGATCTGCTGATCCTGTTGGCAGAGACCTCTGCGCATACGGAAATCAGCAGTTACCAGCGCGCCATTCAGCAATATGCTGCAGATTTGGATCGTATTGGTTGAGGATAAAATGATGGAGATCATCACCGAACCGCGTAAATGTAATATCGACTGGCAACAGTTGGGCGAATTGCTGGCCGCTGCCGGGCTAGGCGAGCGTGATCCGCAGGTCTTACAGAAAGTGTACCAAAATAGCCAATTCTGCTATTGGGGTTTTATTGAGGGTGAGTTGATGGCCACCGCTCACGCCATCAGTGACATGACCTCGGTAGCTTATCTGGCCGATGTCGCCATCCATCCGCGCTTTCAGGGGCAGGGTTATGGTCAGCAGTTGATGGATCGCGTCATGCAAGATCTAGCCCCGTTAGGTAAAGTGTTTATTTACTCGGTGCCGGATAAATTGGCATTTTATAAGCGATATGGCTTCCACGATCTGACTACCGGCATGGTGTATGCCGAGGGGAGCGCGCTGGAAAGGTTACAAAATAGCGGGTATGTGCGTTGAACCCCAAACTGCTAAATAGCGATTCCTAATAAGTCTAGTGTATGGATAGCATGTGAGAGAAAAACCATCAACCTACTTTCTTACAGCTTATATCAGTTTCAATGCCTAGCTCACATTGACGTTTAGCATTTTCTCCTTAATGAAGAACCACATCGATTTAATATAGAACCTCATTGGTGTTATATAATATGATGGAATGATTAACATAAGGAACATGAGAATGATAATCCCTAAGGCTGAGGCACCATTTTTAAGCGTGGTACCAATCGTGAAGATTGTTAATATCACAGTTAAAGTAACGCTCGTTCTGAAGGTCCTTTTACCTACATCCCTGACCGAATAGATAAAATCAAGGTTGAAAATTTTAGCATTGGCTTTTGCCTGCCTGATTTCATGCCGAGTGAAACCTGACTCCAGCAGCAATCTACTCGTCGTTTTAGTTTTTCCATTAATCGACTTCATTTCTAATACATCTTTGGTTAATTAATGAATTTTAATAAGTTACATTATAAGCTTATTTATGTAAAGTATAATGCTAAATCTTTTGGTGTGGCTGTACTGGCGAGGCCTCTAAGAAAAATTTAGCGCTCTAGGATCCTAAGCTAAATAACCTTACCTAATACCGTACCACTGAAGCCTGAGACAGTACGGTTATAAACGATAACTTCCCCACCCAATCAATACACCCCATGAATGCATTTAAACCAATTTAATCATATGGCAAATACATAGCATGCTTTAGATACTGGATTTAAAATCAGATCCTATGTATTATAAGTTTTTCTGTACTTAATGTAAGGGATTTACATGGCTAATATAATTTACGGAACCATCCAGGGTGACAAGCAAGGGCTGATCTCTGCGGGATGCTCAACTCCAGATTCAATAGGCAATAAGTATCAAAAAGGACATGAAGATCAGATCTTCATTCTCGAATTGCTCAATCTTATGACCCGTGAGAGCAATGTACAACTCCATCCGTTGCAAATCAGAAAACCCATAGATAAAGCTACTCCACTCCTAGCCTTGGCAATGAACCAGAATGAACGTTTAACTTGTGAGTTTGTGTTTTACAGAATGAATGCATCTGGTGGGCTGGAAATTTTCTTTAAAATAAAACTAACTGGAGCGACGTTAACTGAAATCAGAATGTTTAGCCCTAACTCATTAACGCATAATGAGGTTCAATCTGATGAAAGTATTTCCATCAAATATGAATCTATCACTTGGGAACATGTTATGGCGGGAACAAGTGCTTATAGCATCTGGGATGATAGGGTGTATTAATCATGGGTACTGCTGCAATAGCTCATTTAAAATATGACTTAGATAGACATGCGGTGGACCTAAGGCGTATTGCTACTTTAGCCTCATCGTATTTTATTGAAAGCTACCAAGTAAGAAGAGAGTACCTCAGAGATGTTGATGAGTTTATAAACAATATCAATATGAGGTTTAAGAATACGTTTGATATCAATGAACGTATGAGACTTATCAATGAAATGCGTGCCGAAAGTGACCTTGCTCATAGAGAGTATCAGATTTTAAGGCAAGGAGATTTCACTAAATATATTAGTACTGAAATATTTGAAGATCAAGGCATAGTTAAATATGCAAAGGTAGGTGTTGGTGTTGTTGCTGGTGGAATTCAAACATTTGGAGGATGGAGCCTTACACAAGCAGGGAAAAGATATAATTTACGAAACTTTAAGGCCATTGGAATCACATTAGCAGCCCATGGCATGAATAATATGTATGAATCAATTAGCCCCCTACTTTATGAACATCAAGAAATCGGCCCCGTCAGATACCTTTATCGTCTTGCAGCAAAGCAATTAGGATACGATAAGTACCATGGAGATTTTGCTTATAGCGTTGTTGATCTCTCCGTCACTGCATTTTCAGCTTATAAAGGGTTAGTCTTAAAGCAGAACCCGTTGCGTTGGGTTAAAAAAGGTGCATTTGAGAAGCCAGGCACAGGCACGTTATTTCACCATATGCGTAATGATAACATTACTAAGTGGGAAAATAAAAATACTGCTATGAGGATATTTCAAGCAGGCTTATCCCTTAATACACTTAAAGCCACATTTTATGATGATGACTACAAATATCATGATGGCGAATAATTTATAGTAACCCCAAAAAATACAATCTTCATTTATGTGCTACGGTAGAGTGAGCTTGAAAATAAAAATCCTCAACCTTAAGTTAATTAACTTTATTGTGGTTTTTATCTGTAATTTACTTGCTCTACCATTCCTAATTACCACGCAAGCCACGAATGCTATGCTTATAATAAACATGACAAATGGCCCTCTAGTTAAGCCATGGAGGTATATAAGAATCCCAGTATTTAAAACACCTAAAGCCGAGAAGATGAAAACAGTGCTACTTACAATGTCGGCAAGAACAAAAATATAATTCTCAAATGTCTCGTCACTCGAAACCCTACCATCTCTTCCATAAACCTCACGCACGGTTTTAGCATACGAGCGTTTCATTTCCAATAGATCCCTATATGAAAAGCAACTTGTTAGTATTAGTTTTCTCGCATTCATTTTCACTTCCATGTTGTAATATAAAATAAAGAATAATATGTTACACAAATCATACAAAACTACATTATCTACTCCCAGATGATATTATCACAAAATTTTGGCGACTGTCTTGGTAAATTAATAGTCGCAGCATAATTACTCTCCCCGCCTGTGACAAACAAATAAGTACTGAGTGGGGCCGTATCTCGTCGCTTTACACAGAATGCCAAAACAAAATGTGTTACTCATCTGCGGACCTGAAACTGCAGGCATCTCCCTGTCAATGATGAGCACATCGCTGTCTGGATCTAAACCCCGTTTTCCCGCATTATCTGTGCTATCACCGTGCGGTATAAGTTAGTGATCAACGCTTGTGCCGCTCAGTACCGATTTTGACGATTAAAAGGTAGCTTTTACGCCATGACAGACAAACCGCAGCACGCCTCGCTGACCATGTTCGGCATCAAAAATTGTGACACCATCAAAAAAGCACGCCGCTGGCTGGAAGAACAGGGAGTGGCTTACCAATTCCACGACTACCGCGCAGACGGGCTGGACGAGCAGTTGTTGCGTGATTTTGTCGCACGCCTGGGCTGGGAACCCTTGTTGAACACCCGTGGCACTACCTGGCGTAAACTGGAGGAAGCCCAGCGCAATGCCTGCGACAATGCCGATGCCGCCATCGCCCTGATGCTGGAGCAACCGGCTATGATCAAACGCCCCCTGCTGGATGATGGTAAAGGACATGCCCTGCTAGGCTTCAGCAGCGAAAGCTATCAGCAATTTATTACCGAGGTTAATTCATGATCTGCCCTGTTATCGAACTGGCGCAACAGCTTATCAAGCGTCCTTCCCTCAGCCCACATGACGAAGGCTGTCAGGAGCTGATGATCGCCCGCCTGAAAGCGATCGGCTTCACCGTCGAACCAATGAACTTTGGCGATACGCAAAACTTCTGGGCCTGGCGTGGCCAGGGCAGTACGCTGGCGTTTGCTGGGCACACCGATGTGGTGCCTACCGGCGATGAGAAAAATTGGGATAATCCGCCGTTTGAACCCGTCATCCGTGACGGCATGCTTTTTGGTCGCGGAGCCGCCGATATGAAAGGCTCCCTGGCCGCCATGCTGGTAGCCGCAGAACGCTTCGTTGCCACGCATCCTGACCATCAGGGCCGGCTGGCGTTTCTGATCACCTCAGACGAAGAGGCTAGCGCCACTCATGGCACGGTGAAAGTGGTGGAAGCCTTGATGGCTCGCAACGAGCGCCTTGATTATTGCCTGGTCGGCGAGCCTTCAAGCACCGAGCGGGTCGGAGACGTGGTGAAAAATGGCCGCCGTGGCTCGATCACTGCCAATCTGCGTATCCATGGCGTTCAGGGGCACGTCGCCTATCCGCATCTGGCGGATAACCCGGTTCACCGGGCTATGTCTGCATTAAACGAGCTGGTCGCCATTGAGTGGGATCAGGGCAACGAATTCTTTCCGCCAACCAGCATGCAAATTGCCAACGTGCAGGCCGGTACCGGCAGCAACAACGTGATCCCCGGTGAAATGTTCGTACAGTTCAACTTCCGCTTCAGCACCGAACTGACCGATACCCTGATCAAACAGCGGGTGCAGGAACTGTTGGATCGCCATAACTTGAACTACAGCATCGATTGGTGGTTGTCTGGCCAACCTTTCCTGACCGCACGGGGTGCTTTGGTCGATGCCGTGGTTAATGCGGTAGAACACTATGCCGAGCTGACTCCGCAATTGCTGACTACCGGCGGTACCTCTGATGGCCGCTTTATCGCTCAGATGGGCGCACAGGTGGTTGAGTTGGGGCCGGTCAACGCCACCATCCATAAAGTGAATGAATGCGTAAATGCGGCCGATCTGCAGTTACTGAGCCGCATGTATCAGCGTATTATGGAGCAATTGGTCGCATGATCAGCGCAGAAATGCTCACCGGGCGCTCGACGGAGCATCTCGCCGTACTGAACGGCAATCATCGGCTGCAACCCGCCGCGGTGGTGGCCTTTCAGGCCATGCAACAGGCGGCTGCAACGGCTGGCTTCGATCTGCAGCCGGCCAGCACCTTTCGCGATTTCGACCGGCAACTGGCGATCTGGAATGGCAAGTTCTGCGGAGAGCGGCCAGTATTAGATCACAATAGCCAGCCGATGGATATCCAGCCATTGTCCGCCGCCGAGCGTTGTGAAGCTATTTTGCGTTGGTCGGCCCTGCCGGGTGCCAGCCGTCATCACTGGGGCAGCGATCTGGATGTTTACGATCCTTCGCTGTTACCGGAAGGGCAAAAGTTGCAGTTGGAGCCGTGGGAATATGAAGACGGGGGTTATCTCTATCCGCTGAATCTTTGGCTGACTGCGCATATGGCCGAGTTTGGTTTCTATCGTCCGTTTACTGCCGATCAAGGTGGGGTGGCGGTAGAACCCTGGCATTTAAGTTATCGCCCGCTGGCGCAGGAGGCCGAGCATTTACTGACGCCCGAACTGCTGCTGGCGGCCTGGCGAGATAAGGACGTTGCTGGCGCATCTTGGCTCGCAAGCCATCTGCCCGCGATTTTCTCGCGTTTTGTTCGCCCTGAAGGAAAGGTGTAAACATGCATTGGTTAGCTGACTACTGGTGGATAATCCTGGTGATATTGGCAGGCATTATCATTAGCGGGATCAAGGAATTACGCCGCCTGGATCATCGAAAATTTCTGGCTAACAAGCCTGAATTGCCGCCCCACCGCGATAACAACGCCAAGTGGGACGACGAAGACGATTGGCCGAAAAAACCATAACCTCAGGGCGCACATAGCGCCCTGCTGTTTATTTAAAGGCAATCAGATCGCCCCGCTTACCAAACATCGCCTCTTCCCAATAGCGCTGTGGCACGTAGTAATGCAAACGCTCCAGAGCAGCATTCATCATGCCCGAGCTGATTGCATGCCCGACGCCTGGCTCAATATCCAACGTCACGTCTGCGCCAACGGCCTGTAACTGAGCCTCAGCCGCTTGCGCATGTTCCGCAGCAATAACACCGTCCGTCTCACCATGGATCAGATGTACCACGCTATCACCAAAATCGGCTTGCGGTAGCTGGGCAAAACGGCCGCTGAAGGCCACTACCCGCCCGGCCAGTTTGGCTTCGGCTTTTAGCCCTTCCAGCGCCATGATCGAACCCTGCGAAAAGCCAACCAGCGCGGTGCCCGCGTAGCCCACGCCGCTATGTTGCTGCCAGTAGCGTACGGTTTCTACAAAGGTTGGCATCACTTCGGCAATGCGCTGCGCGCGGTTGTCTTCGGTGATCCCCTGAACCGAGAACCATTGGCGGCCTTCACCATTACCAAAAGCGAATGGGCCACCTATGCTCACCACCAAGGCCTGTGGGAAATCTTTGGCGAAGTAACTGCCGATCTCCCCCATCGCCACCGGGTTATCCCCCACGCCATGAAACAGCAGTATCAGTTGCTCTGCCGGTGTTACGGGGCTTTGGACAACGAAATGTGAGTGTTTCATAGGGGACTCCTCAGGTTAGAGACATCCGGGACAAACCCGGCAACTGCCCATTACTATACGCCGTGGAGAAATCAGGAAAATCGGGTTTTATTGAACAACTCTTTCCATTTATTGCAACGACTGCGCCCACTCCTGCCAGTAACGGCAATGTTGCGCATTAAGTTGTTGCAACGCCTGCCCGGCCTCTTGTCGCCAAAGCCGCAACAAGGCTTTTTGGCCACCCAGACCATATTGGGCAACGCACTGGGTCGTGGTTTGTTGTTGCTGCAAATGCGCGCGCAATGCCACACAGGGCAATGAGCTGGTCAACAGCAGACGTTGTAACGCTCCCAGGCTGGCCTCCAAGGACCGATGAGCAAAGGCAAAACCGGCCAGCTCGCGCCAATCTTCCTCATTTAACACCGGATCGGCATCATCGACGAACTCCAGCAACAGATCGTTACGTTGCCGCAACCAGCGCCAATCCCGTGCCAGGTGCTTATGCGCCGCATGGCACAGCGCCTCCCCTTGCTCGCTAATGGCCAGCAACGCCATGGCGGTGTAACAGCCGCTGCTGGCCTCCGGTTTGTTGCCAATCCGCACCAGGGTGAAGCCACAAGATTGCCAAAACCGCCACAGCGGCTCGGTATAGCCGAAGCTGACAGAAAGAAAATCCAACCCCTGCGAGACACATTTTTGCTGTTCCACCAACCGGCTGGCGATCCCTTGCTGGCGTAACTCCGGCAGCACGGCGATACGGGTAATGCGGCGGGAACTCAGCGTAGGTGCCCACCATTGACCGCTATGTGCCGCCAAAGATTGAGCAACCAGATTACCACGTGGCCTTCTACGGCCCGCCCAAACCTCGCGGGCCAGTTCAACCGATAAGCCGCCTTCGTCTACCAGCCATAGCGCCCCGACCACCTCATCCGCCAGCGACGCCGCACTGAAGTGCATCCCGGGCGCATCCATCAGGCGGCGTAAATCCAGCGGTGAAGTTCGATAGTGTGCGCTACAGAGCAAAGCATAGAAACGCCGTAACCGTTGAGGATCGGCGCACAGTTCAACCTGTTCAATAGCACCAATAGTGGGTGATTGCTCAGCCACGGCCCATACTGGTTCCTCGTTGAACAGCAAGGCATGATCGAGAATCCGCTCAAGGGGGTCACCCACAGCCCAACGCATCGGTTGCTGCAAGCTTAGCGGCTGCCACTGTGACAAGGTGGCGCAGAACTTCAGTAAAAAGCCGCGCCCCGTACCTTCGTAACCCTGCACCGTGGTTGTCAGTAATACGCGTGGAAAATAATCCATTAGCTGTTGCAGTAAAGGACCAGGGATCGCTGCGGCCTCATCCACCAGCAGCCAACCCACCCCCTCAGCGCCATATTCAGCACAATGCTGTAGCAAAGCATCAGGTGCCCAAAACTGGGCCCGTCCGGCGGCCCACTCGCTGGCAACATCGGTTGCGGCTCGGCTCGGGCCGGTGATCCAACAGGTTAGTGGGCTGCTGGCCATCAACATCCCTGCCACCGTCGATTTCCCCCGGCCACGCGCAGCGGTTAATACCCAGATGCCTGAGTCAGCCGCCAGTAACCGAGCCAAAATGGCCTGCTGCTCATCACTCGGATCCCCCTGAGGAGCTTGCCAATCTGGCCGTGATGGTAAGGGAGCCAGGCACAACGGTTCACCTTGCCGCCAAATAGACACTTCGCTATCGGCCAGCAACCGTTGTTGCAGATGGTGGATAAAATGGGGCGTGGCGATCGGCTGTGGGCAATCACTCCAGCGCAGGCTGTCGCTATCTGGCTGCTGCGGCCAACTTTGCCAAGGTGGTACCAGCAACAGTAACCAGCTACCGGCTTGTAATGTCCCGCAGAGCTGGGCCAGCGCTTCAACGTCCAGCCCTGATAACGCATCAAACACCGCATGCAACCGCTCCTGCCCCAACAGGGTTCTGACCGCGCTACTAGCCAACGCATCGATTCCTGCGGGCACGTCATTACCGACCCAAGGCCAGTCACCCGGCAGCTGTGCCGCCAGTTGCTGCGCCTGATCTCGGCACCATTGTGGTTCTCCGCTGATCACCAACAGCCGCCGAATACCCTGCCGTTGCATGCGTTGCTGCATTTTTTGTAACATGAATATTGAGGCCTGAAAGCAGAGTGCCGGGCTCTAGGCACCGGCACTGAGTAATATCAACGGGAGGCGAAGGTGTTGCAGGTATTAGGGTCGCCGCTATCGAACCCTTGCTTGAACCAGGTATAACGCTGCTGCGAGGTGCCATGCGTAAAGCTGTCCGGCACCACTCGCCCCTGGCTCTGCTGCTGCAAACGGTCGTCACCAATCGCCTGCGCGGCATTCAGCGCGGCTTGCAGATCGCCCGCTTCCAGCATCTGCTGTTTCTCGGCGTAGTGGCCCCAAACGCCAGCAAAGCAGTCAGCCTGAAGCTCCATTTTCACCGACAGGCGGTTAACCTCTGCCTGGCTAGCCCCTTGCTGCATCTGGCGAACCTTACGCTCAATCCCCAATAGATTTTGCACGTGGTGGCCCACTTCATGCGCAACCACATAGGCCTGGGCAAAATCACCGCCCGCACCCAGCTTGGTTTTCATATCCTGGTAGAACGAGAGATCGATATAGACCGTATCATCCGCCGGGCAATAGAATGGCCCCATCACCGATTGGCCGGTGCCGCAGCCGGTTCGCGTCGCGCCCCGGTACATGACCAGTTTGGGGTCCTGATAGTTTTTCCCCATCTGCTTGAAGATCCCCTGCCAGTTATCTTCGGTAGACGCCAGCACCACCGAGGTAAACTTGGCCAGTTGATCGTCTTGCGGGCTGATGCTGGCGCTTTGCTGCTGAGACTGGGGGGAGACATCTCCGCCATTCAGCAGAGGCGTCAGGTCCACCCCGTAGTAACCGGCAACCAGCACCACGACCAGAATAATCAGGCCACCTTTGCCGCCGATAGGTATCCGAGGCCCACCGCCACCGCCGCCCAGACCGGAAGACTGCCCGCGGCGATCCTCGACATTGTCACTTTCTCGACGCCCTTGCCAACGCATAAATAAACTCCAGAGATGATTTTTAATAATCGTAGGAAACTTGCCCTGGTTACTATTATAAGGCGTTCGCGGCGAAGGGAATGCAGTAATTTTCTGGAAAGTGGTGAATGAGGGATGAGAGGCTCGGTTCGATGCTTTGGCCCCTCACTCTAGCACTCTCCTACAGGGAAAGGGCTAGAGTGAGGGGCATGATTTAACGATTAGTCCAGCTTCACGCCGATACGGCGGGCGACTTCTTCGTAGGCTTCAATCAGGCCACCCAGGCTCTGGCGGAAGCGGTCCTTGTCCATCTTGGCCAGGGTATTCTTGTCCCACAGGCGGCTACCGTCCGGGGAGAACTCATCGCCCAGCACCACTTCGCCGTTGAACAGGCCGAACTCCAGTTTGAAATCGACCAGGATCAGGCCCGCATCGTCAAACAGCTTGCTCAGCACGTCGTTAGCCATGTAGCTCAGCTCGCGCATGCGCGCCAGATGCTCTTTGCTCACCCAGCCGAAAGTCTCGCAATAGGATTCGTTCACCATTGGGTCATGCATCGCGTCGTTCTTCAGGAACAGATCAAACAACGGCGGGTTCAGCGGCAAACCTTCTTCGATACCCAAACGCTTGACCAAAGAGCCCGCAGCGCGGTTACGGATCACGCACTCAACCGGTACCATCTCCAGCTTTTTCACCAGCACTTCGTTATCTGACAGCAGGCGTTCCATCTGCGTTGGGATACCGGCCGCTTCCAGCTTGCTCATAATGAAATGGTTGAACTTGTTGTTCACCATCCCTTTGCGATCGAACTGCTCAATGCGCTGACCATCCAGTGCTGACGTATCGTTACGGAATTCCAACACCAGCAGATCCGGGTTTTCGGTGGTGTAGACGGTTTTTGCCTTACCGCGATACAGTTCAGCTAGCTTTTGCATCTTAACTTACTCCAATGAGAGGGTACCTTCCGGCTGCCAGACAGCCTACTGGGCACAAAATTGACCTGATAAGTTCTTTGGTTTGCTGATAACTATTGTGCCAAATCCGTGACGCAAACGATACCGTATCAGCAAAACAAAAAGGGGCCATAGCCCCTCAGACCGCTGACATAGTCCTCTGAGGTTAAAAGCCCCCTTTTCAGGGCTGATAAATACCAAGGATGCTGTCTTTGAACTTCGCCAAACAGTCGAAAACCACGTTTTTCGGCTGTTTGTCACCAGTCTAAAAGGGGCCGTAGCCCCTAGATGTATTTATTTAACGCTGGTTTTACTGAAAGCCGTCTGGAGCACCGCTACCAGCGCATCGTTCTGCGACTGGGTCAACGGCTTACCTTTGGAATCGATAAATTGCAAACTGGTACGGTTATTCAAATCACCGACCTGCAGTTTGTAATCACCCTCTTTCAGTTCAGGATCTTTCGCGCCCAACGCATCCCAATCACTGCTGCTCAGGGATTTGTAGGTTACGGCGACGCTACCCTGCGGACGGCTGCGGTCACCCACTTTCATCCCCAGTTTTTCCAGTGCCGGTGGCAAACGATCCCACACTACCGTGTACGGCGCACGCACGATCAGCGTTGGCAGGCCGGTGTCATCCGCGCCGCTCTGCACGTCCAATACGCCAATACGGTTGGCAGACTGGCTGCTCGACAGGTTGTCCTGCTTATCCAGGCCTTCAACGATGGTGTTCATCATCATACCGTTGTAGCGCTGGACTTCAGAAGGATCGGTAATCTTGTCGGTTTGCCCCTGCTGACGCAGTTCGAGGGTTTTCACCACCAATGCTTGCTGGTAACCCTGTTTCTGTACCGTGATCTGGTAGCGGCCTTCGTACTGGTTGTCTTCATCCAGACGGTTCCACTTCACCCAGTCGGTGGTCAGCGTTTGGCTAGCATCCGTACGTGAGGCGATCGGAATGTTTTTGCTCTGCAACAGGCTGGCTACGCGCGACCACAGGTTATCATTCTGCGGGCTGCTTTCCAGCAGCAGCGTGCCGCTGTCACCCGCATATTGACCACGAGAACCGCTCAGCAGTGCCAGGGGCTGTACCGGTGGCCGGATATCCAGTTGCTTGCCAACAGCGCCTTTCTGCGCGTTTGCCGGAACTTCATAATTACCGGTTTGTACCGGCAGGATCAGGCCGGACGGCGCGCTCAACGGTTTGAGCGGTGCGGCGTCAAGATAGGCCTCATCGCCGCTAACCTGGCGTTTGTAGCGCTGATCGGTAGAACAAGCCGCCAGCGTCATCACCAGCGCTAATCCCACGACCGTTGCTAGCGTCGACTTTTGCAATGAATAAGCCATCAAATCTCCCTAAGAGTTACAGCAAACCGGCGCTTTTCAACGCACGCTCCACGACAGGACGGGCAGCGTCGGTCAACGGCGTCATAGGCAGACGCATCGTATCGGTTGCCATCAATCCCAATGCCTTACAGGCCCATTTCACCGGAATTGGGTTTGCTTCTACGAACAAATCCTGATGCAAAGGCATCAAGCGCTGATTCAAACGACGGGCTTCAGCAAAATTGCCTTGCGCCGCCAGACGGCAAAGTTCGACCATTTCACGCGCTGCCACGTTGGCCGTCACGGAAATCACCCCTTTGCCACCCAGTTGCATGAAGTCCAGACCGCTGGCGTCGTCGCCGCTCAGCAAAATGAAGTCTTCATCATCAACCAGCACTTGGATCTGACTAACACGACTTAAGTTCCCTGTTGCCTCTTTAACGGCAACAATATTCTTAATTTTGGCCAAACGAGCAATCGTTGGCGGCAGCATGTCACAACCGGTGCGTGAAGGCACGTTATAGAGGATCTGCGGCAGATCGGTGCTTTCGGCAATGGCTTTGAAATGCTGATACAGACCTTCCTGGGTCGGTCTGTTGTAGTAAGGCGTGACCGACAGGCAGCCCACGACACCGGTATTGCTGAAACGCTGCGTCAGTGAGATAGCCTCGCTGGTAGCGTTGGCACCGGTGCCGGCGATCACCGGAATACGGCCTGCGGCCAGTTCCAGCGTCTGCAAGACCACGTCCACATGTTCGTCATGGGGCAGCGTGGCGGACTCGCCGGTAGTTCCAACGGAAACGATCGCCGCGGTCCCACTGGCTACATGATAATCAATCAGTTTTTTTAGGCTCGCACGATCGACAGCACCTTTGGTGTCCATCGGCGTAACCAGTGCAACAATACTTCCCGTAAACATTGGCCGTCCCCTTCACAAACAAGTCACTCATGGTACTTTTGTCACCCATCCAAAAGCAAGCAAACAACGTGAGCTAAGCGCTTGGCAGGCGGTTTTTTTTGTGTTTACCATGGTAACCCCATTCAGTACGACAGGAAGCTGCATTTTGCCTAAGCCTGATGAACACTATCTGGTGATCACCGCACTGGGCGCCGATCGCCCCGGTATCGTCAATGCCATCACCCGCCACGTCAGTAGCTGCGGGTGCAATATCGAAGATAGCCGTCTGGCCATGCTGGGTGAAGAATTCACCTTCATCATGCTGCTTTCAGGTAGCTGGAACGCGATTACCCTGATCGAATCCACTTTGCCGCAAAAAGGCGCCGAGCTGGATTTACTGATCGTGATGAAACGCACAAACTCGCAAGAAAGACCGCCAATGCCAGCTACAGTGTGGGTACAGGTTGAGGTAAAAGACTCCCCGCATATCATTGAGCGGTTTACCGGCCTGTTTGATTCGAGCCAGATGAATATTGCCGAGCTGGTATCACGTACTCAGCCAGCACAGGGGGAACTGCCCTCCCAGCTCTATATCCAGATCACCGCTCACAGTTCCGGCGGTCAGGATGCCACAAATATTGAACAAGCTTTTTATCGCCTATGTACAGAATTGAATGCGCAAGGCAGTATTAGCGTGGTGAACTATCCACAGCATGATGAGAAAGATGGAGAGTAGTTATGAGCCCATTGAAAGCCGGTGATACAGCGCCGAAATTTAGTTTACTCGACCAGGATGGCGAGGAAATTAACTTGGCCGACTTCCAGGGACAACGAGTACTGGTTTACTTTTATCCCAAAGCCATGACGCCAGGTTGCACCGTGCAAGCCTGCGGGTTACGGGATAACATGGATGAATTGAAAAAGGCGGGCGTTGAAGTGCTGGGCATCAGCACCGATAAACCCGAAAAGCTCTCGCGTTTTGTTGAAAAAGAACTGCTCAACTTCACGCTGCTATCCGACGAAGATCATCAGGTAGCTCAGCAGTTTGGCGTTTGGGGCGAGAAAACCTTCATGGGCAAAACCTATGACGGTATTCACCGTATCAGCTTCCTGATCGGCACCGACGGCAAGGTTGAGAAAGTGTTCGATGATTTCAAGACCACCAATCACCACGAAATCGTTCTGAACTACCTGCAGCAGTAAAATGTTAAAGCGCAGCAGCATCCGTTGCTGCGCTTTATTTTCCTGCCTTATTTTACTTCATCACCCACATCTACCAGCATGTCATCCGGCCAGGCGTGGATCACGGCTTTCACCAGCGTCGCCAATGGGATGGCGAAGAATACCCCCCAGAACCCCCACAGGCCGCCGAAGATAATCACCGAGAGAATGATCACCAGCGGATGCAGATTGACCGCCTCAGAGAACAGGATCGGCACCAGCAGATTGCCATCCAACCCTTGCACCACCAGATAAGCGATAATCAGCGTCCAGAAATCGGCACCAATGCCCCACTGGAACATCGCCACCACCACCACTGGGATCGTCACCAGCACCGCGCCGATGTAGGGGATCAGCACCGAGAGGCCGACCAACACCGCCAAAAGTAGGGAATAACGCATATCCAGGATGAAGAACACCAGATAGGTTGCCACCCCAACGATCACCATTTCCAGCACCTTGCCGCGAATATAGTTGGTGATCTGCTGGTTCATCTCGATCCATACCTGCCCTGCCAACCCACGGTTGCGCGGCAGCACGCGGCGCACCGCATTGATCATCTGCTCTTTGTCCTTGAGCAGGAAGAACGCCATCAAAGGGACCAGGATCAGGTAGATGGCCAGCGTCAGCAGCCCAACCAGTGAGGCCAGCGAGAATTTCACCACCGATTCGCCCATGCCTGACAGGCGCTCACGCAGGTTCTGCGCCATCATATCGATGATGCCCGCATCCACCAGCGCCGGATAGCGTGTCGGCAAGGTCGCCGCATAGTTGTAGAACTGATTGAGCATGCCCGGTAAATCGGTCATCAGGTTGATGCCCTGCTGCCAGGCGGTTGGCGCGACCACGAAGACCAACAGCATGGCAATGCTGCCAAACACGATCAGCATGATGCTTGCCGCCCAGGTGCGCGAACATCCCAGGCGCTGAAGGCGCGCGGTAGGCCACTCCAGCAGGTAAGCCAGCACCAACGCGACCAGCAAGGGGGTCAAGATACCGTGCAAAAAATAAAGGATGCAGAACCCGGCAACCAGGATCACCAGCAGCGCAATAGCCTGCGGATCGGTGAAACGACGTCGGTACCACTGTAATAACAACTCCAACATCAGAGATTGCTCCTTATTCCATCAATGGGGGGGTGAGGCTCGCCAATCCCTGTGCGGCCGAGCAGGTATGACATGATTTTTAAATAACTTTAGCCCGGTTATCACCGTGCAAACGTTTCAATGTGGGTTGTGGCTGGCTATGATGTGATAGCGTTATGCCGCTCAGGCGCACGATCCCCTGAAAATGCATTTTTGTGAGCCAACGCACTTTCGCGATGATTGTACTGGAGAGTCTGGCACGGAAGAAGAACTCTTATCTGATACTGACGTCTTATACCCTATGAATTTCAAGCTGCAGCTAGGCGACAAGCTATCTCATCCCCAGGAGCTTATATTCAATAAGTGACTGGGGTGACAAATCTGTCAGGAACAGATTTGAACGCTGTACACAGCGGCCCCGAAGGGGTGAGGCCCACGGATGGGCCGAATAGCTATGTGCAGGTAACAACGCTGCAGCTTGAAAGGCGACGGGTAAAGTTGATGACTTTAATGAGGGAATGATCTGACTATGACCATCCGGTTGACCAAAACAGCGTTAACAGTCCTGTTGCTCGGCTCACTTTGCACCTCTGCGTTGGCACCGGTTAACGCACAAACGCAAGATCAACTGCCGGATATGGGCACGTCTGCAGGGGGAACGTTGAGCATCGGCCAGGAACTGACCATGGGCGATTTTTACGTGCGGCAGCTACGCGCCAGCGCCCCGTTGATCAATGACCCGTTATTGACCCAGTATATCAACCAGTTGGGTAACCGGCTGGTCGCCAGCGCCTATTCGGTGCGTACCCCGTTCCACTTCTTTCTAGTCCGTAACGACGAGATCAACGCCTTTGCCTTCTTCGGCGGCAACGTGGTGCTGCACTCGGCCCTGTTCCGTGAAACCGACAATGAAAGCCAACTGGCCTCGGTCCTGGCGCACGAAATCTCACACGTGACCCAGCGCCACCTAGCCCGCGCTATGGAAGACCAGCAACGCACCGCACCGCTGACTTGGGTGGGCGCCCTGGGCTCCATCCTGCTGGCGATGGCTAACCCAACCATGGGCATGGCAGCGCTGAGCGGCACGTTGGCGGGAACGCAGCAGGGGATGATCAGTTTCACCCAGGCAAACGAACAAGAGGCCGACCGTATCGGTATTCAGGTATTGCAGCGCGCCGGGTTCGATCCCGAAGCGATGCCAGACTTCTTGCAAAGGCTGGCCGATCAGTCCCGCTACGCCTCAAAACCACCGGAAATGCTGCTGACGCACCCGTTGCCAGACAGCCGTCTTTCGGACGCCCGCAACCGCGCCAACCAAATGCCACGCCATCTGGTGCAATCCAGCCAGGACTATCTGCTAGCACGGGTCCGTACGCTGGGCATGTACAGCGCGGAAGGCTATGGTCTGAGCGAAGACCTGCTGGACACTTACAGCAAAGGCAACATTCGCGAGCAAATAGCCGCCAAATATGGCCGGGCAATCCTGTTCTATGAAGCCAAGAAATACGACGAAGCGCGCAATCTTATTCAACCGCTGCTGGCAAAGGATCCGAAAAACGTCTGGATGCTGGATCTGCTGACCGACATCGATCTGGGTCAGAATAAGGCCGCTCAGGCCATTGCTCGCCTCGAGGCGGTCAATGCGGCGCAAAGCAATAACCCGGTGTTGCTGCTCAACCTGGCGAACGCCTACGTTGAGGGCAATCAACCCGCTCAAGCATCAAAAATCCTCAACCGTTATACCTTTGCCCATCCAAACGATCCGAACGGCTGGGATCTGTTGGCTCAGGCCAGTGCAGCCCAAGGCCTACGCGATGAAGAACTCTCCGCCCGGGCAGAAAGCCTGGCGCTGGCTGGCCGTCTGGATCAGGCGATCGGTTTGCTTAGTAACGCCAGCTCATTGCAAAAGCTGGGCAGCCTGAAACAGGCTCGCTACGACGCGCGGATTGACCAACTGCGTCAGTTGCAAAGAACCTTCAGCAAGTTCCAACGCACTTGATTTGAACAAGGAAAGAGAAAAAATGAAAAACGTCACTATTTATCACAACCCACGCTGCTCGAAGAGCCGGGAAACGCTGGCACTGCTGGAACAGCATGGTGTCGAACCGCAGGTGGTGCTGTATCTGGAAACGCCGCCTTCCGTCGCTGATCTGAAAAAACTGCTGCAAGAGCTCGGTTTCGCTTCGGCCCGTGAACTGATGCGCAAGAAAGAAGATCTCTACAAGGAGCTGGATCTGGCGGATGGAACCCTGAGCGAAGAGCAACTGCTGCAAGCGATGGTGAGCAATCCGAAACTGATCGAACGCCCAATCGTGGTTAAAGGCGGCAAAGCCCGCATTGGCAGGCCACCGGAGCAGGTGTTGGAGATCTTGTGATCCCGTGATGGCAAGCCGGGCGATGATTAGCGCATTGGCCGCACAGGACAGCGACGCCGCCGCCAGTGCTGCACAGGCGCATATCCTGTCATTCCGCAGTGCGCTGTTGCACGAAGGGTGAATAACCTAAAGAGTGGGAATGGGGAATAGTGACTCGCTACAGCCCCAGGATTTCCTTTACAAACGGAATGGTCAGCTTGCGTTGTGCCGTGATCGACGCACGATCCAGCTGATCCAATGTCATAAACAGCGTGCGCATTTCACGATCCAGGCGCTTGAGCAGGAAGCGGCCCACGTCTTCCGGCAGTTCGAAACCACGCAGTTTGGCGCGCAATTGCAGCGCCTGTAGTTTCTCTTCGTCCGACAGTGGCTGTAGCTTGTAGATCTGCCCCCAATCCAGGCGCGAGGCCAGATCCGGCAAATGCAGATTTAGTTGGCGTGGCGGACGATCGCCGGTGATAAACAGGCGGGTGCGGCCGGTTTCCAGAATGCGGTTATAGAGATTGAAAATCGCCATTTCCCATTCCTCATCACCGGCAATGCACTCGATGTTATCGATGCAGACCAACGCCAACTGTTCCATACCGTCCAGCACTTCGGGCACAAAATAGGCCCGTTTATCCAGAGGAACATAGCCTACCGCTTCGCCACGCTGCGAGAGTTCGGCACAGGCCGCATGCAGCAAATGGCTGCGTCCCCCGCCTTCGCGTGACCAGAAATAGATGTAGTTACCATGCTCCTGACGGACTGCGGATTGGATCGCGGCTAACAAGGATGGGTTCTCACCCGGATAAAAACTGGCAAAAGTTTCATCATCGGGTAGATAAAGTGGCAGTGAAAGCTGTGCCGGCGTATTCAGAAAAG
>NZ_JBKJYW010000021.1:0-14155 GCF_046715635.1 Serratia sp. (in: enterobacteria) | reverse complement strand
ATCCGATCAAGGCCTGCTGGCTGATGACCCATTTCCAGAACCCGCAAGGGTCCAGCATGTCGGACGAGAATAAAAAACGGCTGGTGACGATGCTGCGCGAGCATCAGATCTCGTTGCTGGAAGATGACGTGTACGGCGAGCTTTATTTCAGCGCCGAGCGGCCATTGCCTGCCAAGGCGTTGGATCAGGGCGGGCAGATTTTGCACTGCTCGTCGTTCTCAAAATGTTTGGCTCCAGGATTCCGCGTGGGCTGGGTGGCGGCAGGGCGATATGCGCCGCAAATTCAGCGCTTGCAGCTGATGAGCACCGTTTCAACCAGCGTGCCGACCCAGATGGCGATCGCCGATTATCTGCTGCATGGCGGCTATGATACCCATCTGCGTCGTCTGCGGCGTTTATTGGCCCAGCGCCAAAGCGCCATGCATCAGGCGATCGCCCATCACTTCCCGCCGACGGTGAAGGTCAGCCAGCCGGACGGAGGTTATTTCCTGTGGCTGGAGCTGGAGGCGACACAGTCATCCATGGAGCTCTACCAGCGTGCGCTGGCAGAGGGCATCAGTATTGCGCCGGGGCGAATGTTTACCACCGGCGATCGTTTCAACCACTGTTTCCGCCTGAACGCCTCTTTTGAATGGAGTGACAGGCTTGAAACCGCCATCAAGACCTTGGCCAGGCTGATCCGTAGCCTGGGCTAGGCCAGATAATGCTTTAACGCGCGTCCGGCCTGATGAATAGCCGAATGCACCGCCGGAACCTGGGCGAGCGGGTTTAACAGGCCGTAATCGTGGATCAGCCCATTGTAGCGGGTGGCGGTCACCTCGACGCCAGCCGCGTTCAGCAAGCGGGCATAGGCTTCCCCCTCATCCCGCAGTACGTCCAGCTCGGCGGTCTGGATCAGCGCGGGTGGCAGCCCTTGCAGCTGTTCCAGGCTCGCATTGAGCGGTGAGGCGTAGATCTCCTTACGCTGGGCCTTGTCGGTGGTGTAGTTGTCCCAAAACCACTTCATCATATTGCGCGTCAGGAAATGGCCTTCGGCAAACTGATGATAGGAATCGCGATCAAAACTGGCGTGGGTGACCGGCCAGAGCAGGATTTGGCAGCGTAGTGCCGGCGTACCTCGCTCTTTAGCCATCAGGCTGACCACCGTCGCCATATTACCGCCAACGCTATTACCCACTACCGCCAGTCGGCTGCCATCGACGTTGATTTTATCTCCGTATTCCGCCACCCATTCCGTGGCCGCGTAGGCTTGCTCGATGGCGATGGGATACTGGGCCTCTGGCGACGGTGTGTAATTGACAAACACCGCGACCGCACCGGAACTGCAAACCAGATCGCGCACCAATCGTTCGTGGGTCGGGAAATCACCTAATACCCAACCACCGCCGTGGAAAAACATAAAGACCGGTAATTTACCTTTCACCCGTGGTGGGCGCACGATGTGCAGCAGGATGTCCTGTCCGGCGGCGTGAATGGTTTTTTCTTCGATCTCGACCTCACGCTGTACCACCTCGACGCTGCGTTGCGCGCCTTCCAACACCTTACGTGCCTCCTTCGGCTTCATCTGTTCCATCGGTTTGCCGCCGCCGGCATTTAACTCTGCCAGAAAGGCGGCTACGTCTTTAACTGCTGCGGGCTGGGTGGCATCAAAGGTTTTCTTGCTCATGTCGGGATCCTTAAGGTTGAGGAGGAACATTGAGTACGGGGTAACTTATCAGTGTAGTCAAAGACTGGGGGTTAACCCGTAATGGGGTGAGGGGCATTTTGCTGCGCTAAATGAGGGCGCATTGCACGATCGCGGTGCAAAAGGGTGCCGATCCCGCCATCTAGCGCCATTATTTTTGCGAGCAGGATCAGAAAAGCGGAAGAATTTTGCGATTGAATAGGATTTCTCCGGCGTTGATGATTTTAGGCTCTATTTTTGCCATTAATCATTACAAATGCATAATTATTGAATATTTATGCAATATAACTCGTTGTTTTAACGAAAAAAATTAGTAAAACCGTCAAAAACCCCGTTCTGGCACGATAGCTGCTCTACACTATTTATCAAATGGGCTGTATTTTAACTACTCATTAACATTTATTCCCCGCTTAAGGGCGCTAAATACGGTATTAATAGCGAATAACCGATTTTATGTAACAGGTTTGTATCTGAATAGGCGGCGGTGAGCAGCATTATCGTCGGCCAGAAAAGACACCGGATAATAGGGTTATTTTGCATTTTCGCCGGTCTTGCGCCACCAGAGCGGTCCTTACCGCCAAATTCAGCCTTTGCTGACGTTATGAGGTCTTTATGGAACAGCCAATCGCAGTTACCCGCCAGTCTTTCGACGACTGGATGATCCCGGTTTATGCCCCTGCGGACTTTATTTTAGTGCGGGGAGAAGGCTCACAGGTTTGGGATCAGCAGGGGAAATCCTATATCGATTTCGCCGGAGGCATTGCCGTCAACGCCTTGGGCCACGCCCATCCGCCGGTATTGGCGGCGCTGGTCGAACAGGCCGGCAAACTTTGGCACTTGGGCAACGGTTATACCAACGAACCGGTGTTGCGCCTGGCCAAACAGCTGATTGATGCCACCTTTGCCGATAAGGTGTTTTTCTGCAACTCCGGCGCAGAAGCCAACGAGGCCGCGCTGAAGCTGGCGCGAAAACATGCGCTGGATAACGGCAACGGCGAGAAGAATCAGATCGTCGCATTCAATAACGCGTTTCATGGCCGCACCCTGTTTACCGTTTCTGCCGGGGGCCAACCAAAATATTCACAGGATTTTGCGCCACTGCCTGGTGGCATCACCCATACGCCGTTTAACGACCTGGCGGCGGCTGCGCAGGTGATTAACGACCGTACCTGCGCGGTGATCGTTGAACCTATTCAGGGCGAGGGCGGTGTGGTACCGGCACAACCGCAATTCCTGCAAGGGTTGCGTGAACTGTGCGATCGCCATGGCGCATTGCTGATCTTTGATGAGGTGCAAACCGGCGTGGGCCGAACTGGCTCGCTGTATGCCTACATGAATTACGGGGTGGTGCCGGATGTGTTGACCACCGCCAAGGCTTTGGGCGGCGGTTTCCCGGTCGGCGCGATGATCACCACCGACAAGCTGGCGAAAACCTTGGGTGTCGGCACTCATGGCACTACCTACGGCGGCAACCCGCTGGCGGCGGCGGTAGCTGGGATGGTGTTCTCGCTGATTAACACACCGGAGGTGCTCGATGGGGTGAAGCAGCGTCTCGAGTGGTTTATCGCCGGGCTGACGCAAATCAACCTACAGCATTCGATCTTCAGCGAAATCCGCGGGGCGGGTCTGTTGATTGGCTGCGTGCTGAACCCGGAATATGCCGGTAGAGCCAAGCAGCTCACCCAATTGGCTAACGAGGAAGGGGTGATAGCCCTGATCGCTGGCCCGGACGTGGTGCGCTTTACACCTTCGCTGATCATCCCAGAGCAGGATGTGAAAGAGGGGCTGGCGCGTTTCGCGCGTGCTGTGGCGCGGATTTGCAGCTAATCAAGGCGGCTGCGCCCGGTGCGCAGCCGATGACTTCCGAGGTTCGCATTATGATGATTATCCGCCCCATAGAGCGCCGTGACCTGGCTGACCTGCTGACGCTCGCCGGTAAATCCGGTATTGGCCTCACCTCTTTGCCGCAGAATGAAGATACGCTGTCGGCACGTATTGAGCGGGCGTTAAAAACCTGGCAAGGCGAACTTCCCCAAAGCGATCGCTGCTATCTGTTTGTTATGGAGGATACCGAGCGGCAACAGGTCGTTGGCGTCAGCGCGATCGAAGTCGCGGTTGGGCTGACTGAACCCTGGTACAGCTTCCGCGTGGGCACCCAAGTGCATGCCTCAAAGCAGCTTAATGTCTATAAATCGGTGCCAACGCTGTTTTTAAGCAACGATCATACCGGCCATTCGGAACTCTGTACGCTGTTCCTCGATCCGGACTACCGCCATGGCGAGAATGGCAAGCTGCTGTCAAAGGTACGTTTCCTGTTTATGGCCGCATTTCGCAATCAATTCTCCCGCAAAGTGATCGCGGAAATGCGCGGTTATTCCGATGAAAATGGCCGTTCACCCTTCTGGGAAAGCGTTGGTCGCCATTTCTTTTCTATCGAGTTCGCCAAGGCGGACTATCTCAGCGGCACCGGGCAAAAGGCGTTTATCGCCGAACTGATGCCGAAACACCCGCTGTACGTCGACTTTCTGGCCGAAGATGCGCAGAAGGTGATCGGCGAAGTTCACCCGCAAACCGCACCAGCGCGCAAGCTGCTGGAAGCCGAAGGGCTGCGCTATCAGGGCTACGTCGATATCTTTGACGGGGGCCCGACGCTGGAAGCCGAGATCGACGAGATCCGCGCGGTGAAGCGCAGCAAACTGGTGAAGGTGGTGCTGGATGATGCGCAGGTTTCCAGCGAGGCCCCGGCGTACCTGGTGGCCAACGACAACTATCAGCATTATCGCGCCCTGTTGGTGCATGCCCAACTGCATGATGACCGCTTGCGTATCAACGCCGAGACGGCGGCGGCGCTTGGCGTCGAACAGGGGAGCCCGGTGCGGGTCATCAAGCTTATCGCTCAGGAGAAAATGTAATGTCACATCCTGCATTGTTAATTAATGGCGTCTGGCTGGCCGGCCGGGGCGCTGAGTTCAGCAAAACCGATCCGTTGGATAACCTGCCGCTGTGGCAAGCCAACGCGGCCAATATTGACGACGTGGCTGCGGCATGCGCAGCTGCACGCGAGGCTTTCCCTACCTGGGCACGTACACCGTTTGCACAGCGCGAACAGTTGGTAAAACGCTTTGCGGCGTTGCTGGAAGAGCATAAACACCCTCTGGCCGAGACCATCAGCCGTGAAACCAGCAAACCTCGTTGGGAAACCTTGACCGAAGTCCAGGCGATGATTGGCAAGGTGGGCATTTCGCTACAGGCTTATCAGGCACGTACCGGGGTGACTGAAACCACGATGGCCGATGGAGCCTCGGTGCTACGCCATAGGCCGCATGGCGTGCTGGCGGTGTTTGGTCCGTATAACTTCCCTGGCCATTTACCGAACGGGCATATTGTTCCGGCGCTGCTGGCGGGCAACTGCGTGGTGTTCAAACCCAGCGAACTGACGCCATTGACGGCGGAGGTGACGTTGCAGCTGTGGCTGCAGGCGGGGCTACCGGACGGGGTCATTAATCTGGTCCAGGGTGGGCGTGAAACCGGTGAGGCGTTGGCAAGCTGTGCCGATATTGATGGGCTGCTGTTTACCGGCAGCGCAGGCACCGGCTACCACTTGCATCGCCAATTGGCCGGTCAGCCAGAAAAGATCCTGGCGTTGGAGATGGGGGGCAACAATGCGCTGATCGTCGAACAAATAGAAGATTGTGACGCGGCGGTGAATCTGGCCATTCAATCGGCGTTTATTTCTGCTGGCCAGCGCTGTACCTGCGCTCGCCGCATTTTGGTGAAGAACGGGCCGCAGGGTGATGCCTTTATTACACGCTTGGTTCAGGTGGCGTCTACGCTGCGCATTGGCCGTTGGGATGCCGAACCTCAGCCGTTTATGGGCGGGGTGATTTCCTCCTCTGCGGCAGAGAACATGTTAGCAGCTCAGCACCATCTGTTGGCATTGGGCGGCAAAGCCTTGCTGACCATGAAATCGTTGGAAAGCGGCAGCGCGTTATTAAGCCCCGGGATTATTGATGTGACTGGCGTGGCGGATGTACCAGACGAAGAATATTTTGGTCCGCTGACCACCATCATTCGTTACGACCATTTCGACCAGGCGTTGCGCATTGCCAATAACACGCGTTATGGCCTTTCTGTCGGGCTGGTGTCCCCGCAGCGGGAGCAGTTTGAGCGGCTGCTGCTGGAGGCGCGAGCCGGTATTGTCAACTGGAACAAGCCGCTGACCGGCGCTTCTAGCGCGGCACCTTTCGGTGGCGTAGGGGCTTCAGGCAACCATCGGCCAAGTGCGTTCTATGCGGCAGATTACTGTGCATGGCCGATGGCTTCGCTGGAGAGTGCCAGCCTGACGCTGCCCGCCAGCCTGTCACCGGGTCTGATATTTAACTGATCTGCCCCTCACCCCAACCCTCTCCCAAAGGGAGAGGGAGCTGGTATGGAGTGGTATTCAGATGCAGAGTCGATCCGTAGCTACGCCAGAACAAGATACAGAGATACCTCTATAGCAGCGATTTTTTATCCATCGGTGGTCAGGTTGAAGAAGAAATAACCGCTGGCACATTCGATTCCCTCTCCTTGGGGAGAGGGTTAGGGTGAGGGAGATAGCACCCAGTGACAGGCATCATCGTTCGCAGTTTACAGGAGAGCAAAATGTCCGGATATGAAGTCAATTTCGATGGGTTGGTTGGCTTGACGCACCACTACGCCGGGCTGTCGTTTGGCAATGAGGCTTCGACGCAGCACCGTAACAGCGTGTCGAATCCCAAGCTGGCGGCAAAGCAGGGGCTGCTGAAAATGAAAGCGCTGGCAGATATGGGCTTCCAGCAGGGCGTGTTGCCACCGCAGGAACGACCTCATCTCCCCACGCTGCGTAAATTGGGCTTTAGCGGCAGCGACGAGAACGTGCTGGCCCAAGCGATGCGAACCTCACCGCGCCTGCTCTCGGCGCTCAGTTCGGCCTCATCTATGTGGACGGCCAATGCCGCGACGGTTTCGCCTTCGTCAGACAGTCAGGATGGCAAAGTGCATTTCACCGCCGCCAACCTGAATAACAAATTCCATCGCGCGATTGAGGCCGAAACCACCTCCAGCGTGCTGCGTGCCATCTTCAATGATGAGCAATACTTTACTCACCATGATGCCTTACCGCAGGTGGCACTCTTTGGGGATGAGGGCGCCGCCAACCATAACCGCCTTGGGAGTGACTATGCCAAGCGCGGGGTGCAAGTCTTTGTGTATGGCAAACAGGAGTTTGGCGGGGAAAGTGCTCCCACGCGTTACCCAGCTCGCCAGACGCGCGAGGCCAGCGAGGCGATCGCCCGTCTGCATCAGTTGCACGAGGAACACACGGTATTTCTGCAACAAAATCCGGCGGTGATCGACCAGGGCGTTTTTCATAACGACGTGATCGCCGTCAGCAATCAGCAGGTGCTGTTCCATCATCAGCAGGCGTTCCTGCATCAGCAGCAGGGGCTGGATCAAATCCGCCGTAAGATGGCTTTGCTGGAGACGGAACTGGTGGCGATCGAAGTGCCAACCTCCAGCGTCAGCGTGGGGGATGCGGTGGCAACCTACCTGTTTAACAGCCAGATCCTGACCAAAGCCGATGGCAAGATGATGATCGTGGTACCGGAAGAATCCCGCCAGCATCCGGGGGTTTGGCATTATCTGTCGGAGAGGGTGGCCAGCGGTGGGCCGATCAACGAAATCAAGGTGTTCGACCTGCGCGAAAGTATGCGCAATGGCGGTGGCCCGGCTTGCCTGCGCTTACGCGTGGCGTTGAACGGTGCTGAGCTGAGGGCGGTGAACCCAAGGGTGATGATGAACGATACGCTTTTCGCCACCCTGAATGACTGGGTAGACCGCTATTACCGCGATCGTCTGGTACAGGAGGATCTGGCAGATCCGCAACTGCTGCATGAGGGGCGCGCGGCGCTGGATGCTCTGACTTCTCTCCTTGGGTTGGGTAATGTTTACCCGTTCCAACAATAACCGGAGGCAATAGTGAACAATTTATTGGCTCTGACGTTGGCAGGAACGCCACCCGCTACCACCCAGGGTGAAAACGCTGCACTGCGCTGGAAGTGGCTGGGGGAAGGGCTATTGGAGCTCAGCCCGCTGCAAGGCTATCGGCAAGCGGTGGTGCTCTCTGCCGGTATTCATGGCAATGAAACGGCACCGATCGAACTGCTGGACCGGTTAGTGAACGAGCTCTTCGCAGGCGTGAGGCCATTGGCGGTGCGTTTGCTGGTGGTGTTAGGCAATCCACCGGCGATGCGTGCCAATCAACGTTATCTGGCAAGCGATATGAATCGCATGTTTGGTGGGCGCTATCA
Organism: Serratia sp. (in: enterobacteria); assembly: GCF_046715635.1. Taxonomy (GTDB): domain Bacteria; phylum Pseudomonadota; class Gammaproteobacteria; order Enterobacterales; family Enterobacteriaceae; genus Chania. Next base: position 6,142 of record NZ_JBKJYW010000021.1, on the reverse strand, counting down.
GCAGTTTGAGCCATCCGGCGAAACGGCACGGGCGCAGCAGTTAGAACAAGCGATCAGCAGCTTCTTTGCCGGGGAGCAGGCCACTCGCTTTCATTATGATCTGCACACGGCGATCCGCGGATCGCTGCTGCCACGCTTTGGTATCCTGCCCTATCAACCGCAGAATTACAGCCCTGAGATGTTGGCGTTACTTGACGCCGCCGAGTTGGATGCTCTGGTGATACACCAGGCGCCAGGCGGCACGTTCAGCCACTATTCCTGCGAGCATGCGCAGGCGGCCAGTTGTACACTCGAATTGGGCAAGGCGCGTCCCTTTGGCAGCAACGATCTGCAGCAATTTTCCGCTATCAATAAAGCATTGCAGGCACTGATCAGCGGGCAATCTCTCCCTTTGCGGGGGCAGGCCCCGATTCGGGTGTTCCGCGTCAAGCAGTCACTGATTAAACGCAGTGAATCGTTCAAACTCTATTTAAGTGATGATACCGCCAATTTTACCGCTTTACCGCAGGGCACCTTATTGTATGAGCAGCCGGGGGAAAGCTATCGTGTGCAGCATGAAAAGGAGTGGGTCCTGTTTCCAAACCCCAAGGTGGCATTGGGGTTACGTGCAGGCATGATGTTGATCGAAGTTCCGCGTGGCACTCTGTTTTAATCTCCACCCCACTCATGACGCCACCGATAAGCGATCGGTGGCGACGTTTCTCCTTCAAACTTTAATTGCGTAATTTATTTAATCATTTGATAGGTTATTTGGCCTGTTACGTGCCAGATTTTGCCCCAATGGGTAAATATCGGATTAAAGATAGAATTATTCGCGCAATTTCCGGTAATCAGATTGATATAAGTTAAAAGTGTGAAATAAGTAACACTATTGCTTAGCATGCTAATTTTGTGGGTATTGAAAACCGTAGGTAAATCACACAAAATGAAACCTAATTGCACCTTTTTGGTGCAAACTAGCATGGGTGTTATGGCTTATGCGTTAAATATCTATCTAAATCATCATATTAGAATATCCCTTTCTTGTAATATATGGTTACAAATAAACATGCTTTATGCGCGCTGTTTCATGAACTTTTTTATTTTAAGTTTTTAATCATGATGCTAATGTCACATGGCGCTTAATTAAGGGGCGTTGATAAAAAACAAAATGATAAAAATCACAGCCCAAAGCATAAATTGGGCGTGACGGGCAGCTTTTAATAAAAATCTAGGAAAATAAATGATGAAACGCAGTGTAATAGCCCTGGCGGTTGTTCTTGGCACCGTCGCCTCTATGGCCAATGCGGCCGAAATCTACAACAAAGATGGCAACAAACTCGACCTGTATGGCCGTGTAAACGCTAAACACCTGTTCAGCGATAACAAATCCGCTGACGGTGATGGTTCTTATGTTCGTTTCGGTTTTAAAGGCGAAACGCAGATCAATGACCAACTGACCGGTTATGGCCAGTGGGAATATAACGTCCAGGCAAACCACGCTGAATCAGCGGGTACTGAAGGCACCAAAACTCGTCTGGGCTTCGCTGGTCTGAAATTCGCCGAGTACGGCTCCTTTGACTATGGCCGTAACTACGGTGTGGTCTACGATGCAGAATCCTATACCGATATGCTGCCGGAGTTCGGTGGTGATACCTATACCTACACCGATAACTTCATGAATGGTCGTTCTACCGGCCTGGCTACCTACCGTAACCGCAGCTTCTTCGGTCTGGTCGATGGCCTGAATATCGCATTGCAGTATCAGGGTAAGAACGAGAATGACCGCAGTAACATCCATAAGCAGAACGGTGACGGCTATGGTATGTCTGTGGATTATCAGGACATCGGCGGTAGCGGCATTGGTGCTGCGGCAGCCTTCTCTGATTCTAACCGTACTAAATATCAGAAGGACGCTGCCTACGGCGCTACCTACGGTAAAGGCGACAGCGCGACGGCCTGGACTACCGCACTTAAGTATGACGCCAACCAGGTGTATCTGGCGGCCATGTATGCTGAAACCCGCAATATGACCCCGATCACGGTTAATAATGTTGCTGGCTTTGCCAACAAAACGCAAAACTTTGAAGTGGTCGCGCAATACCAGTTCGAAAACGGCCTGCGTCCATCACTGGCTTACCTGCAGTCCAAAGGTAAAGACATTGAGAACATTGGCGATGTCGATCTGGTGAAATATATCGATATTGGTGCTACGTACTACTTCAACAAAAACATGTACACCTACGTTGATTACAAAATCAACCAGTTGGATGACAATAACAAGCTGAATCTGAACACTGACAACATCGTGGCAGCCAGCTTGACCTACCGCTTCTAAGCGTTAATCAGTACCTCATTCCTGTGTCGGGAGTGGTCCGGAAGGCAGAGCGCAAGCTCTGCCTTTTCAGTTTTCATGACAAATCACAACAGCCTCACAGCGTAGGGTCGCTGCATACTGTGCCCGTCTGGATAATCAGTGGCTTGGCAGCCGTGTTTGTATTTACCAAGGGGCATACTCGCTGGCAGGCAGCCAGAAGCCGTCGATAAAGTCCTCGATCGGAAAACAGCCGGCATGTCGTAACCGTTGTTCTTTCATCGCTACCAGGCACTGATGCTCATCACGCAGCACGTCAACGACGATATCGGCACAGCCGCCATCCAGATAGCAAACGAACATCACCAAAGCGTACATAACCCATCACGTCCCTCATTAAGGTGCCAACCCCCATTGTAGGTAAAATCGGGCTGAATTTAGCTAATTAATACAAAAAAATAACAATTGACCAAACAAAAACAACATTTTCAGAATTTCGGCAGTGTTTAATCATCCCTAAGAGGATTGCAGTTCCGTTCCGTACTGCTAAGCTTAATGAGTTTTAAAATTTCTTAACTATCCAATCATTAACGGGAGCGAATATGGGATTATTTAACTTCGTGAAAGAAGCTGGCGCAAAACTGTGGGATACGGTGAGTGGTAACGCTGAAGATCAAAGCGCCAAGCTGAAAGCGCACCTTGATAACAGCGGCCTGCCAGATACGGATAAGGTTGATGTTCAGGTCGTTGATGGCAAGGCTGTGGTCACCGGGGACGGTATCAGCCAGGAACTGAAAGAAAAAATTCTGGTTGCCGTGGGTAACGTGGCAGGGATTAGCGGCGTGGAAGATAATGTTGCAGTAGCGCAGCCTGAAGCGGAAAGCCGCTTTTATACCGTGAAGAAAGGCGATACCCTGAGCGCCGTTGCCAAAGAGATGTATGGCAATGCCAACCAGTACAACAAGATTTTTGAAGCCAACAAGCCGATGCTAAGCCATCCAGATAAAATCTATCCGGGCCAGGTATTACGCATCCCACAATGATGCTGAAGGTCAGGTAATCGAAACCTGAGCTCGCTCGGGTTTCGAGCTGTGTGATCCGGTGCCCCATCTGGGGCGCTGTGCTGAAATTCCTCAACCTCAATTCGATAAATCCAACGAATGTTTCCAGCCTGTACGCTGGCAACTTACCTTGAGAATCTTGACCCTGTTGCAGAAAATTGGTAGCGTCTACCAGCAAGAAAAGTCTGATCTTTTACTGGCGTAAATCTTAATGCTGTTTAAGCGTAGGGTTACCCCTTTTGGCATCAATACGTTATTGCATGTGATAAGAGAATAGAGGGTGTGAACACCCCACTAGACAAGAAGTATCAGGAATACCATGGACCATGCGCAACGGTCATCACAATGTTGACGGCGGCTGCAGCATATTGATCATTTTTACGTTGACGATCACACAGTGGGTGGGAATAACTTACTGTTTTCAGGAGATAAAATGGAACACAATCCGCACGATGAAACCAAGCTTATTGCGGTCATTGCCTTATTGGTCTCGGTGTTGCTTGTCGTGTCGATCTTGTTTGGCATCACGTATTTATCCGATCTGCGGCATATCGACCAAGAGGTCGATGCCAAAAGCTGTTACATCAAGGGCGGCTGAAGCCAAGATCATGGCTAATGATGAGTCGGCGGTATTTGAGGTTTCTATTGCTGTACTCGTGGCGGTAGCAGTAAAGTAACGTTGGATGATCAATCATCAACCCTTTTGACATAGCTAGCACACTCAGCCAACGGCTCCTTTCTGGGGCCGTTTCTTTGCCGTAATCAGGCCATTAACCTTTGTGATGATTATCAATCGTCAAACTGATGCGATTAGCGCGGCAGAACAGTTCGGAACAATGAACCGGCCGTTTCTGCTGGTCGTAGGCAATTTTACTGATGCGAAACAGCGGTTCGCCAAGCTCACATTTAAGCCATTTTGCTTCGGCCTTGGTGGCGGTATAGATATCAATAAGCTTTTTATCGCTGACTATCTGAGTGTCGTAGCGCTCTTGCAGTAATTGATAGGTAGAATTACCGGGTTGGTAATAGCTATCGAAATCCTGGTAGCGGGCGAGGGGAATATAAGAGTAGTCGATAAACAGGGGCTCCAACTCAAGGTACATGACCCGAACCAGCTTGAACATCTGGCTATCGTTGGCAATATCCAGCCGCGAACAAAAATCATCGGCCGGTATCAACTCCTGTTTGATAATTTCCTCGCGCGTTTTTTTGCCTTGCGAGACGCCAAAATCGGTAAAGCCGCTGACGGTAAGCAGTTCGTTTTCAATCTTCTTGCTTTGGACAAAGGTCCCTTTACCTTGCCAGCGGATCAATACTCCGTCCTTGACCAGATCGGTGATGGCTTTCCTGATGGTGATGCGGCTAACGTCATACTGTTCGCACAGTTCGGACTCGGTCGGGATCTGCTGATTCGCTTGATAAACACCCTGTTCGATATCGGTCAGGATACGTTGCCTTACCGTGGCATAGAGCAATTGGTGTGAGTAACGTTGCGAACCTGGCATATATCAACCCTAATCAAATTATGTCCTTGCTGGATTATATGTCGTTTCTGCCGCGGGTACCAAGTGTCATCACTTTGTGTGGGGCAACAGGCCGGGCATAAGGCCCGGCGCTATTTTAACCTTACCATGCTCCGTGGTATTGAATAGTGATGGCCGCATTGGCCGTTCCCTGCTGCATGGCGATATCAATAGACCGATCGTCTGCGATGGCACACAGAAAACCGGCAATAAAGGAGTCACCAGCACCCATAGTATCCACGACGTCAACCGGTTGAATGCCGTAGCGATAGAAGTGGTTCCCATCGAAAGCCAGACTGCCGTTGCTCCCCAATGTCGCGATGGCGACTCCAGCACCACGCTGGACAATCGTCTGCAAGCGTTCGCGCAGGGCTGGGGTATCGTCATCGGCAGAGGCGAACGCATAATCCAGAGACGTGGGCAGCGTTTCCCACAGCGGGCTGTCCCATTTATCGGCAAAGTCGAAGGCGATGATTTTACCACGTTGCTTGAGCAGTGGCAGATAGGACTCCACTCGTCCCCAGATACCGGCATGGACGATGTCAAAATGGTCGATCCAATCAACATCCGCTGCGGTGAGCACAAAATCGGCCATAACGCCTTCAACGTATTGTCCCAACACACGATCGTTACCTTTCAGGGTGACGAAAGTCTGCGCCGTGACGCCCGGTTTGGTATGGACATGTGAGATATCAATGCCCTGAGCCGCCATTTCACGGCGCAGTTGCCGGCCATACTCGTCGTCCCCCACCCAGCCGATATAGGCCGGGCGCAAGTGGTAACGGGTACAATACACCGCAACGTTAACGGCATTGCCTCCGGAAAAAGCGTTGTTTAATGCCGGATAAACATCAACGCAGTTATCCCCAAGCGTAATCAATGTTTTCATTTATGCCTCACTTCGCCAGCAGCGCCTTGAACCGCTCCAGTGCCAAGGCGGCATGTAGCCGGGGTTCGTTCATATACATGGTCACCAGTTCAATGGTGCAATAGCCTTGATAGCCGCGCTGCTGAATATCCTGCATCAACGCTGCGAGCGGGATTTTACCTTCACCAGGGATATAATGGCTGTCGCTGGCACCGTCGCTGTCAACGATATGCACATGGCGTAATCGATCGCCCAACTTATCGAAATAACTCATGATGGGTTCACCTTGCACAAAGGGGGCGCAAATATCCACCATGCTGTTTAGGTGCGGCGAGGGGACGGCATCAAGCGCCCGTAGCACATCATTAGCGTTGCAAACCACGTTGGACTCATAAGG
>NZ_JBKJYW010000020.1:0-8519 GCF_046715635.1 Serratia sp. (in: enterobacteria) | reverse complement strand
GGCGAAATCGGTAGACGCAGTTGATTCAAAATCAACCGTAGAGATACGTGCCGGTTCGAGTCCGGCCTTCGGCACCATTAGTCAGTACGCAAATCAAGTCGCCTTCGAGCGGCTTTTTTTGTGCCTGAAATTCGACCCTCGCAAGGCTCCTCTCGCTTTTTCAGTCAACATAAGTCAATCTACATCAACTTACTGATGAGGGTACAACTGCGGGTATATTCCGATTCGATAATGTTTGTATTCATCAACTGAATGACCTCTCTCTGTTGCCATCTAGCGTGGGGGAGGAGTGGTTGGTGACTGGGCGATGTGGCAAAGGCATCGTTACGTCAGGTGGTTGGCACAACCGATAGACAAAGCAATGCCTGCCATTACCCGTAAAGATGAATGATATCATCGCCAAACATTACCCAAGTGTACTATCAGAACGGATAACTAAGCTCTGAATAGGGCTACCCTCGACCTTGTTAGCGGTCTGAGTTAGTGAAAATAAACAAATACACACAACACCTGCTGCAGGTACAGATGAGATTGTTATAAGGAAAAGTACGGAAATGATAAAAAAAATTGCCTTCGTATTATTGTTCGGAATGTGTACCCCTGCATTTGGACAGGTTGGTGATGAAGTCGATCGGCTCTACGATCGTATTGAGCAGAAGGATATTGCTGCCTTAAACTCTCTCAAGGAATTAGGTGACAAAAATTCCCCTCATGCACTATCCGTTTTAGGGTTTATTTATGAATTTGGGGTCTCTGTACCAAAAAGCATTGAGCAGGCGATTGGCTACTACCAGAAAGCCTGTGAGCTTGGTGGTAACTTCGGTTGCAGTAACACCAGTTATTTCTATGAATATGGTGTAGGTGTTCCTCAAGATTTAGCACGGGCTCGTCAGCTTAACGATCGTCTCAAAATTGACGATGTACGGAATGTCGAAATATTCTTTGAGTTACGTGATAAGTTTTACGAAGCTAAGGCCAAAGCCGAAAAGGACATATCTATACGGCCACGCCTGATCGAATATCTAGGCCGTTTCTTGACCAATAGCGATGAAGAAACTAAAACGATGCTTAATCGAATGGGGATCGGTCAACGAGATACACTGCGCTTGGCCCGGTTTTGGGCTAAGGACGGTAATCCAGAGCTACTTTTTTCCGTAGGCCATTTTTATAATTTTGGCTATTCCTATGAAACGGATAAAAATATTGAAGCATTGAAATGGTTTCAGCGGGCCGCAGAAGCTGGCAATGCTGAATCGCAAAATATCCTAGGAGTCGTTTACCAGAGAGGAGACTGGGGCACTAAGACGGATCCACAACTTGCAATACAGTGGTTTGAGCGGGCAGCCAAACAAGGAGATCACAACGCCCTAATGAGTTTGGGCAAGATATATTATTTAGGAGAAATAGTTCGCGTCGATTACAACCGAGCATTGACCTTATTTGAACAGGCTTACAAACACCCCGTAATAGATCGTTCCCGACCTACTAAATATTTGAGCTGGATGTATTACTATGGTCAATCCGTTGGGGTGGATTGCGCTAAAGCTTGGGGTTATCGCGTAGAAAACAGGGATAATTCACGTGATGACCAGACTGAAAAAAACAAATTTATTCGTGCGTGTGAAAACGACGAAAAAGAAAGAAAAAAAACAAACCAGACACTGCCGGTATTAACGCTAAATCAGGGTTCGATATATTTTGGTGGAAATGGAGGTACATTAAAATGCGAACTCGAGTTTGACGTCAATACAGATAAACTTGCTGAAATTACCAACTTGAGAATACAGGTCGTGCTCACGAATGATAATGGCGTGGAATCTGAGCGCACCCTGGCTTTTCCACATTTTGGATTAAATACCATGAACGAACGTTTATCGAACCCAGAGGGCAGTTCTTTCTTGTTTTCAACCTTATTGCCGATGGAAACCACCGACTTTTGTCAGCGTAGTGACTTTACTTATCAAGTCAAAACCGCAACAGCAACCGTTAGAGGGCAGGAAATGGATTTATTGCAGCATGGCGTTTTGAAACTCAATCCCCCACTTTCTTGAGCTGACATTGTTCTGAGTACAATCAAGTTGTCGCTGAGCAACAAAAAATGCCTTGGGCATGCTCTCCAGGGCTTTTTTTAGTGCGCCGGGCGCGTCAGCGCAACCGGGTTAGCTGTGGTAGACAACCCGTTGACTTGGAGGTGAAAGTCCTCTACCCACCCGGCAGAGGGAAATGTTAGCCGAACGGCAAGGGAGCCCATCGTGAGGTGGGATGGATCTGAAGGCAAAATGCTGGCCTGACGAACAGGAAGCAGATTAGGCGGCACAGCAGGGTAATTCATTTGTTGTTGAGTGTTATATGCGAGCCCGGCCTTCGCACCATTAGTCAGTACGCAAATCAAGTCGCCTTCGAGCGGCTTTTTTTGTGCCTGAAATCCAGTATCCGTAAGGATTCCTCGCTTTATTGTTGACTTAGCCGAGTCGAATACTCATCCATGCATAGGTATTGCTCACCGGCGTTATTATGGGACATTAACGTTTTACAGTTAACCTTTCAGGACCACCTGAAGCTTTTCTAGCTGTTCATGCCAAGCCTCAGGATTTTCTTTTTTGAATTTCTCCAGATTTAAAATCTTCCATCTAACTGATGGGAAGCTCTGGTAATCATAAATTGTCCAGTCCGGTTCTAAACGGTTCAAACTGAGTAAAAAGGCTTTATCATCCTCTGTCAGGCTGGTTTTCACCGTTTCTATCAATGTTGCTCGTGTTGCTTCATAGTCTTCATAGCTGAACTTGATGGTGCTCATATCTTCAAACTGGTTTTCAAAAGCAATACGGTGATCCTGCAAATGTGGGTCAAGCATTTCATAGGTTGGACGGTTGCTACTCACAAGCCCTAAAATCAGGCCTTTCTTGATCTCTCTGGTAAAGCCTTCCGCTTCGAGTAATAGCTTCACATCGAATAAATCTCTTGGGTGTTGGCGATCAAGAGATGCACAAAGCTTGCCGCCATAGAGTTGTGCAACTGACACGATTGGCATTGCGCAAAATGAGTCAAATTCTTCCTGAGCCGATCCGCATAACTGCATTATGACCTGCTCCCCCAACAACCCACGACCAATCATATTGACCTCGATTTTTATGATGGTCTCATGTTCGGCAACTTAGAGCTTGCAGACTTCGGCCCGATGTAGAACATGGATGGAAGGGCGTAAAGCTTCAATGCGTCGAAGGATCCGCATCAGTGCCTCATTGATTGCAGCCAATGAGGCAGCCCGCTCAGCTATATCAACATACGTAAGAACAATATCGACGGACAACCTCGGCATATCACGCAAAAAGAGGTTGATTGCCGTGCCGCCGTGCATGGCGAAGCATCTTTCTTTTGCTACTTCTGGCAGCACATCCAAAAGTAGTTGAACCTGTTTTTTATAAGCCTTTTTCATCGCGCAGCTCCCAGTTCCTTTGGCACGGTTATCCTGTATTCAGGGATATAGATCCCCCCCTCAACAATGGACCGCTTCCCTGTTCCCAAGTCAATGTTTTGTATATTGATATAGTTAAGCCATTCGTGACCGGCTTTATCAGCCAAATAGAGGAATAAGCGTTTTACTTTCACTGAAGAACAGCTTTCCAGGAGTTTCTGCACCGTAGCAGGCCGTAAATTGTTCAGGCTCTCCATCAGCTCGTACACCTCCATTAATGGCTGACTTTTAGGCGCCAGATAGAGACATTCCATAATTGCACGAGCCGGGCTAGATACCTTCACGCTGAAACTCTTGTGCTCCATTTCCACAAGGCCAAGATCCGGCGGCAGAAAGCTGGATAGCTTGCAGTCGATGTTTACCCCCCAGTCATGTTTATCAAACCACATGGGGAGCTTTTCCCCCAATGTGCCAAATAGCATCACTTTTTTCTCAGCAAGCCCCAGGTAATGCGCTTTGCCCTGCAACGACAAGGCTGTCTTCGCTCCCGGATGTATGGATAACCCCAGTTGCGATTGCAAGGCATAGATCCCGCCAAGGTAATCAACTTGTTCGCCATTACGGATTAAAGCTCCCGTACCTATCGAATTAAGCCATTGACTTTTCTTATATTGTTTCTGTAAGTCAAGGCTATATCCCTGTTTCGTGAGCCATGCGGTGGTGAGCGCTACCCCGGATGGGATAGTACTTAGTAGGATGTTTATTTTTGACTTTTTTTCAGTATTCATACTGCCTTTATAGTCATTTTTTTAAACCTCCACAATATGGGTGGTTTAAATTATTTTCTTTTTGGGTATTAAAAATGCCGTTTTGGTGATTTTAGTAAACTATTCATGAAGAAGCTCCATAACAAGAGATCAGGATAAACGGTAAGGCATTTAGCTCCTAAATACCGCCTGAGCTATCATCATTGGGATCACTTTCGGCTCAATATCGGGCTAGGTCAGTGCGGCAAAATCAAATCAATGTTCGGCGGTTGTCGGTGATGGTACTGCTGATATTGCCGTAGGTATCGCTGATGTGATACTTCACACAGGTGGTCGGGTACAGAGCTGCAACCTTGTCCGCCACTTTGCCAATTCGTTTATTGCGGCATGAAAAATTGGCCAAATCGAAATCGTGGAGATTGGCTTTCAGCAACGGTTTACTTACTCGTCTCGTAACGCTGCGGCTGAAGCGGTTTTTTTCAGGGCACTTTGGCCGACTGGCAACCATTCGGTAACATCGATACAGGTAGATGCGGACACCATAGGGGAGGCGCGTCTTATCAGTAGAATGCTGGCACATACGATGAGCCATCTTGAGTCGGTAAGTTCTGCAGGTCAAAGCCACTGCTACCGTCAAGATTGATAGAGAGGGTGGCATCCCTCTCTGACAGTTCAATACCAATTCCCGCCGCTGAGTTTAGCCCGCTTTCCAGCTCAGCCAGCAAGGATTATCATACGATCGAGACTACAGATCTAGAGAGTGTGCTATGCAACATATCATTGAAGGTTTCCTCAGTTTCCAGAAAGAGATTTTCCCGCAGCGTAAGGAACTCTTTCGCAGCCTTGCCTCCAGCCAGAACCCTAAAGCGCTTTTTATTTCGTGTTCTGACAGCCGCCTGGTTCCCGAGCTGGTGACTCAGCAAGAGCCTGGGCAGCTTTTCGTTATCCGTAACGCAGGCAACATCGTCCCTTCCTTTGGCCCGGAGCCGGGAGGAGTGTCGGCGAGCATTGAATACGCGGTTGTGGCGCTAGGCGTTACTGATATCGTGATTTGCGGCCACTCGAACTGCGGCGCCATGAAGGCTATAGCTTCTTGCCAGTGCCTTGACCCGATGCCTGCTGTTGCCCACTGGCTGCACTATGCGGACGCGGCAAAAGCGGTAGTAGAGAAGAAAACCTGGGATAACGAAATCGACAAAGTTAACGCGATGGTTGAAGAGAACGTGATAGCCCAGCTAAATAATATCAAGACTCACCCGTCCGTTGCCGTTGGTCTGCGCGACAATGCCCTACGCCTGCACGGCTGGGTGTACGACATCGAAAGTGGCGAGATCCGCACGCTGGATAAAAATACCAAGAATTTCGTTTCGCTGGCGGATAACCCCCAGGTCTACTTCGAATAAAAGTTGCTTGGCCTTGGCTATGAAATTGAATCCACGTTACGGCGTGGATTTTTTTTGGGTAGATCTAATCATATGCCTCGTTTAGGCTGTTTCGTTCGCCTTCCCAATATTGACCATTTTCGCTCTTTATTGGTATAGCCGACGCTATCTGTGACGTTCTCACAGGTGGTGGATGGCGTGCTGAGCATGCCAGCTGCTGGGAGCGGCTCTCTGGACTGGATGAGGGGCCCGATGCTGAAAGGGGCAGAAAACTCGGTGCTTTCTGCTTGGCGTCTTTATCTGCTATATTCGGCCAGGTGGAAATTATTTTATGTTATCGGGGGCGAGCAGTTAATGGAAAACGAAGAACATATCAGTAACATTATCAAAACGCACCTCGAAGCGACATTAAACGATCTCGGGGAATTCATCTGGGCGTATGTGGTGTTATCGAAAAAAGATATGTCCTGTATCTTTGGGGTAACCAACTATCCCGGTGAATGGGTAGAACATTATAAAGCCAATGGTTTGCAGTATACCGATCCGGTGGTGATCACGGCGCTGAATCGGCTAACGCCTTTTTCCTGGGATGAGAATCTGATGACGGGGGGAGGGTTTCATTTTTCCGAGCTCTTCGAGCGGGCCAGAAAATTTGGCTTGAATAACGGCTATACGTTTGTATTGCATGATTATAATAATAACCTGGTCACGTTATCTTTTATTCTTGCCCCTGAAACCAGAGCGGAAATAACCCAAACGCTGATCCAGAATAAAGGTGATATCTCCGTATTACTGGCGTCAGTGCATGAAATTTACCTAACCCTGAATTCGCTGTCAGAAAAAAACGCCTCTCGCTCTGAAAAAAGCGCCCAATTTACCGAACGGGAAAACGAGGTCCTCTACTGGGCCAGCGTGGGAAAAACCTATCAGGAGACGGGGATGATCCTGGGGATCACGACGCGTACGGTCAAGTTTCATATGTCCAACATCGTTAAAAAACTGGGGGTAGCAAATGCCCGGCATGCAATACGTCTAGGTGTGGAACTTCAACTGATTAAACCGGTTAGTTGATTACAACGAAGGCTCAGCCGCCAGCGGCCAGTCGTTCAACTTGGCTTCGTCGGCTATGCTGTGCTTGCTGAATATCCTGGCTTTTAGCTTTCTCTGGCTCTCAGAGTCGACATGGCCGAGCAACAGATAGACCGGCTCATTTTTCTCGGAAACACCGGTTTCCAACACGGTGACATTCCAGCCCGAGGTCCTGATGATGTGCATCATCGGATGACTGGCGACGGCAAGAATGCCATCATAGTGATGTTGCTGCGCATAGTTAATCAGTGAGAGAAACAAAGCCATAGTGACGGGAAACTTACGGCCTAGCAGCGAGTGGGTTCTTTCTTTATCCACGAAGAAACGCGTGGATTCAATGTAGTTGCCTTCTGGAATGTTGACATTGTTAAAGAATGAGGAGAATGTACTGTTCAACATATTATGGTATTTCATGTCTATCATCCTGGTTCCGCATATAATCATGCCGTTCTCTACGCCAAAAATATAGTTGGTCTTGTCATTATCAAACTGGTCGACCTCCTTACCGTCCGAACAGTCGACTGCCCATTGCAGTCTGTCTTTAAAAGTATTTTTTCTTAACATAAAGAGATCTTCAGATTTCTCATTGCTCATTGAAGCATAGTTAACGCTGTAAATATTAAACATAATGTCACCTGCGAATGAATATATAGAGATAAGTTCATCCGGTAACATCAGTGAAGTTTCATTAAGAGCATGCCGGTACAGAGGAATGATAATGCTTTTTAATAGATTTACGCTAACCTTATTATAGGAATAAACTGGTTTTTAGCCGGTGCTGGGTAGGGCGTTTTTGGCGACACTCTGGGCTTAAAAGTGATAGGTTTCTTACCGCGTGGGAACCCGAGGGAGCGGCAAGCAACGCGATCGCAGCTACGGCAACTTTTACCAAATTTTGACATCTTTATACAGATAACAGACAACTCGCTGGCCGATACGGGCAAGAATGGAGGCGATTCTTTTGACAAGGAGCTTCACCATGGATCTGAAATGTATTTTTGCGTTATTCACCCTGTCTGTGCTGCCATGGAGTGCCAGCGCCACCCCGGCAGCCCCCAAGGTCGCCGTAAAGTCTGAAGTTGCCTCGCCGGTGGTGTTGGAAAATACCCAAGATAAAAACTACCTGAAAATCTCGTTGGTGGGCTACCCGCTGCCGCAGGAAAAACGCAGCCCGATCAATCTGGCGCTGGTCATCGACCGCTCCACCTCAATGAGTGGCGATCGCATCGAAAACGCCAGAAAGGCGGCGATCGCCGCTGTTAATATGCTCAACGGTAATGACACGCTTTCGGTAGTTGCCTACGACTCCGGGGTTGAGGTGGTGATCCCGGCCACCAAGGTCAAAGATAAAAAGCAGCTGATTGATAAAATCAACAAGAGCATTGAACCGCGTGGGATGACGGCACTGTTTGCCGGGGTGAGCAAGGGCATCGATCAGGTGAGCAAACACCTGGATAAAGAGCAGGTTAACCGCATTGTTCTGCTTTCCGACGGGCAGGCCAACGTTGGGCCAACCTCCAACAGCGAGCTGGCCGAGCTGGCTAAACTGGCGGCCAAGAAAGGTATCGCCATTACCACCATCGGCATTGGTGATGGTTACAACGAAGATCTGATGACTACCATTGCTGGCTATAGCGATGGTAACCATGCCTTTGTTGAGCAATCCAGCGATCTGGAAAAAACCTTCGCCCACGAGTTTAACGACGCGATGTCCGTGGTGGCGCAGGACGTAGTGGTGGTGATCAAAACCGCCGATAAGGTTACGCCGGTTCGCCTGTTGGGGCGTGATGGCAGCATCAGCGGCAATACGGTCACCGTAAAACTGAACCAGCTGTATTCCAATCAGGAAAAATATGTTCTGCTGGA
>NZ_JBKJYW010000019.1:0-2677 GCF_046715635.1 Serratia sp. (in: enterobacteria) | reverse complement strand
TCACCACATTCCTGCCCCCTCTGGCGGTATCCCGTGGCAAAGCAAAAGTTCAAAATCACCAACTGGAACGCCTACAACAAGGCTCTCGTCAATCGGGGTTCACTGACATTCTGGCTTGATGAGTCGGTCATCCAGGCCTGGTACGACGAGCCAAATAACTCTTCACGAGGGCGTCCACAACGTTATTCTGCATTAGCTATTTCCACCGTACTGATGCTCAAACGCTTCTTTCGACTCACGCTACGTGACGCTCAGGGCTTCATTGATTCCATTTTTACGTTAATGAAGCTCCCGCTTCGTTGCCCGGATTATTCCTGCGTCAGCAGACGAGCGAAGTCCGTCTGCACCCCTTTTAAAAACCCCACACGCGGTGAGATTGCCCATCTCGTTATCGATTCCACCGGCTTAAAAGTTTTCGGCGAAGGCGAGTGGAAGGTGAAAAAGCACCGCGTCTGGCGAAAACTGCACCTCGCCTTGGACGCTGATACCCACGAGGTTATCTGTGCTGACCTGTCACTGAACAACGTGACCGATACGGAGGCATTCCCGGGTCTTATCCGGCAGACCCACCGGAAAATCAAGGTGGCTTCAGCAGACGGCACTTATGACACAAAGCGGTGCCATGACGAGCTAAGACGTAAGAAAATCAAGGCACTGATCCCGCCGCGAGCCCGCGCAGGTTACTGGCCAACTGAGTACGCAGACCAAAATCAGGCGGTAGCGAGGCAGCGGCTTACGGCGAGTAACGCCTACTGGAAATGGAACACGGCTTACAACCGGCGGTCGGTCGCCGAAACGGCGATGTACCGAGTCAAACAACTGTTCGGCGGGTACCTTATGTTGCGTGACTATGATGCGCAGGTCGGTGAGGCAATGGCCATGATCCGTGCATTGAACAAGATGACGCTCGCGGGTATGCCAAAAAGTGTGCGCGTTGCCTGAGGTATATGCACATTCAAGGGGTTCTTTTGTCCAAATCTGATTTATTCAACAAAGCCTGGAGCGCTTACCAACAGAAGTGGCTATCAAAAATACCGTTAATGCTTTTAAGCAAATCACGAGAAATTAGACCATTACTTTTCAACATGGTGAAATCCCGGTCGCAGTAGGTTGGGAAAAGGATCATTTCCCTGAAAGCAAAAAAACCGCCATAGGCGGGTTCTTCTAAATGATGGTGCCCGGACTCGGAATCGAACCAAGGACACGGGGATTTTCAATCCCCTGCTCTACCGACTGAGCTATCCGGGCAACGGGGCGCATTAAACCGTATTTGGCCCTGTGTCGTCAATGGGTTTCTGTCACAAAGCCGAGTGATTGCTCTAATTTCAAGCAGGGTTAGGGCTACCTTCCTGCGCCAGCATTCTCCCTTCTCCCCCAACACGCCCGATGCCAGAGATCGAAAAACTCACCCCAAAAATGTTCATCTCTGTCTATTCCCTAACCAAGTTAATGTTAGTGATAAGTTCAACATGTTACATATATGTATTTTAAGGGGATTATCACTTTCAAATGTGATCGGTGTAACTTTAATAACATATTGTCTGTGTTATGTTTCGATAATAACATCATTAGTTCCCGGCATACGCCAGGGTACAAGGCTGGGCACCGGAACATAATAGTTCACAGATAATTTTGGGGAAAAAATGAAATACATCATAGGGATAGTTTGTATCCTTGCTATCTGTGTCTTGGCACTTTTAGTGAGCAACGATCGCAAAAACATCCGCTATCGTCCGATTTTCGTCATGCTGGCCTGCCAGTTTTTGATGACCGCACTGCTGCTTAAGACCGACGTAGGCAATAAAGTGATTGGCGTGATCGCCGAGGTATTTGGCAATTTACTCTCCTATGCCAACGAAGGGGTGAACTTCGTCTTTGGTGGGTTGGTGAATCACGGCGAGATCTCTTTCTTCCTGTCCGTGTTGCTGCCCATCGTGTTTATCTCCGCGCTGATCGGCATCCTGCAGCACTGGCGCATCCTGGGCTTTATCATCAAGTACATCGGCCTGGCGCTGAGCAAGGTCAACGGCATGGGGCGCTTAGAGTCCTATAACGCGGTGGCTTCGGCGATCCTCGGCCAGTCTGAAGTGTTCATCTCGGTTAAAAAACAGCTCGGCCTGCTGCCGGAGCACCGCCTGTATACGTTGTGTACCTCGGCCATGTCAACGGTATCAATGGCGATTGTGGGCGCTTACATGGTGATGTTAGATCCGCGCTATGTGGTGACGGCTTTGGTGCTGAACCTGTTTGGCGGCTTTATCATGGCCTCGCTGATCAACCCTTATCAGGTCAAACCTGAGGAAGATATTCTGGATGTCGTCGAAGGGGAGAAGCAGAGCTTCTTCGAAGTCTTGAGCGAATACATCCTCGATGGCTTCAAGGTGGCGATTATCGTAGGCGCGATGCTGATCGGCTTTATTGCGCTGATCACCATGGCTAACGCGCTATTCACCGCTGCATTTGGCATTTCCTTCCAAGGGGTATTGGGTTACGTGTTCTCTCCACTGGCTTTCCTGGTGGGGGTGCCGTGGCACGAAGCAGTGCAGGCCGGTGGCCTGATGGCAACCAAGATCGTCAGCAACGAATTTGTTGCCATGCTCAACCTGTCGCAGGGTGACTACAACTTCTCTGAACGTACCATGGCGATTATTTCGGTGTTCCTGGTGTCGTTCGCCAA
>NZ_JBKJYW010000018.1:0-4479 GCF_046715635.1 Serratia sp. (in: enterobacteria) | reverse complement strand
GCTTTAATCAGACGGTGTTCGGTGTCATCGCTGGAAAGCACCATAAAGGGGACCTGAAAATTTTGTTGAAACTGGTCGTCGTGCGCCAGATATTGCACCTGGGTGCCGCGCTCTTTAAACGCCAGGCCGTGATCGGAGAAGTAGACCATTGAGAAACTTTCCCCGGTATCGCGTAACTGCTGATAGAGCTGTTTCAGCAGGCTGTCAGTTTGCGTCATGGTGTAAAGATAGCAGGAGGTTTCTTTGGACTGCACAAAGTCCACGTATTTCCCTTGAGTCCGGTCGCAGGCTTGCGGATGTGAACCCATCAGGTGTAAGACGATCAACTGCGGGTTAGTGCTGCGTGGGGCGGCAAAAACCTGGGCGGTCATCTTGAGCAGCGTTTCGTCATGGGTATTCTTATCCGCTTCAAAATCACCGTTTTTCAGAAACTGCACTTCATCGGCACGTTTGGCAATGCTGGCGATAGCGGTGTCATATTCACCAATCTGGCCTTGGTTTGAGAACCACCAGGTCTGAAAACCTGCCCGGTTGGCCAGCGTAACGAAGTTATCCTGATATTGTGGTTTACCGTTAACGACTCGGGTTAACGTCATACCGAGTGACTTCTGTGTTGAGCCGCTGGCAGCAATATAATCCATGAACAGATTACCGTTTACCTGGTTGGCAAAGGGAGTATTGTCCCAGTGCCCACCAAACGCACCCAACGCATCTCGCCGCGCGCTTTCACCGATCACTACCATGTAGATGTGATATTTCGGTTTCACTGCCAATACGTTCCAGGAATCTTTCAACTGCGAAAACGCCTGCATACGGGCTTTTTCATCAATCACTTCCTGGTTATTGACGATCACATCTCTGATGAAGCGAAAGGCGGGATAACCAGAGTCGGTCAATTTAAATACGCCACCATACGCCAGATTCTGTACTGGCGTGACAAAAAAGCAGACCACGCTGATGGTGAGACACAAGCTGTGGAGGGTGTTCCAAGCGCCTTTAGGGGTTGGCTTACGGCGCAACGCAATAATGCCCAGTGCCAGAATAAACAGGGACACCAGATAGCTGTACCACGGGAAGATGGTCAATATCTCGCTGGACTCTTCCACCGTGGTCGAGTGTAACGCCAGCAGGGTATTGAAATTGGGCGAGCCATAGGCCTGAGCGAATGGGAAATACATGGCGGCGATGAGGCTACACAGCCCGATCACACTCTTTTGCAAGCGTGGGCTGAGACGCCATAGCAGCAATAACACACAGCTGAACGCCACGGCATACAGTAAACTAAATGGATAGCCGAGAGCGAAGTTGATCAGCAGCGACTGCAGGAAGTAAATGCCTGTCCACGGGGTTAGGGTGACGTCACGCGCTGCCAGGGTATCTTTAACCGTTGAGTTCATGTTTACCGAAATTTATCAAATGCTGTGTGGTAACTCTGACAAGAGAAGAGTCATAAATCCGTTTGGTAGACGGAAAGGGGTGGAGGAGGGATAGACCGCATCCAGCGAGCCGCTTCATGTACCCGGATGCGAGAAGATAGAGCCGAATGAAAACAAGATCAACTGATAATTATCGGCTGTGTTGAGAGGTTGATGGCAATGTCGAACTGAATAACAAGTAAAGGTGGTAACGTACTGATTTTAAATGAAATTTAAGACCCGCTCAGTGAGGGCGGATCGCTATCAGTACGCCCCAGATTATCAGGTAACGCAATGCATTTTTTCAGCTTAATCAGTGATTGACTGATGAGCAATCGAACGCCTATCACGCCAAATCGTCGCTTGGGCAGCTATGCCCACACCGTATTCTCATGAATCGATACCCTACCTTAGGAGGGTTCCTTTATTTACGACGGAGAAATATATTACCCGGGAGTTCATACGCTGAAAAATAGTGAGACCCATCAGGATTCTGTTTGGTTTTAAAGGATGATTTATGAAAAGAATGTTTATCGCTTTAACTGTTACGCTATTGGCGGCAGGTTGTTCAACATTGAAAACCGATCAGGCAATCCCGCTGTTGCAGGCGGAAACAGCTAAAATGCTGGGTCTGGGATCATCGGATGAGATTACCGTGACCAATGTGAATAGCGGCCAACCCGATGCCTTGGGTGGACAGAAACTTTCTTACCGAGCGACCACTGATAAAGGACGAATTTTCGACTGTTCTTCGATGATGTTACCGGGTCTTTTATTGTCGGCCCCAACGCTGAGCGCACCGAGCTGTACGCCGGTCGTTACGCATAAATAATTTTGTCAGGGGCTCACTGGCGCTGCATTAAAACTGGGTTGGCATCCGGTGCTTGCCCGCAATTGAATGATGATGAGGCGGTTATGCCTGGCCGCCGTCCCTCGAGGTGGCAATATCCTCGGACGAGGAGTGTTCAACCAGCTTAAATAGCTCGATCCGTTCATTAGCGGTAAAGTCCCGCCATTCGCCCAGCGGCAACCCTTTCAGAGCGATATTCATAATCCGTGCGCGCTCAAGCTTGGTGACTTCATAACCAAAATATTTGCACATGCGGCGGATTTGTCGGTTAAGCCCTTGCACCAGCGTGATGCGAAACACCTGCGGGGCTTCTTTCTCCACGAGGCATTTTTGCGTCACCGTACCCAGCATGGGGACGCCTGCGCTCATGCCCTGAATAAACTCATCGGTTACCGGTTTGTTGACGGTGACCAGATACTCTTTTTGATGATTGTTGCCGGCTCGGAGGATCTTATTGACCAACTCGCCGTCATTGGTCAGGAAAATCAACCCCTGGGAGTCTTTATCCAAGCGCCCGATGGGAAAGACGCGTCTGCTGTGATTAACGAAATCACCGAGGTTATCCCGCTCGTGCTTTCCCATGCTGGTGAGGATGCCTACAGGCTTATTCAGTGCGATAAGCACCAAGTCGCCCGCATCACGCGGTTCGATCGGTTGGCCGTTAACTTTCACCACATCCCCGATAAAAACCTGAGCGCCCACAGAGGCTAACCTGTCGTTGATGGAAACGTTGCCTTGCTTGATGTGGAGGTCGGCAGTGCGACGAGAACACATGCCGCTGTCGCTAATGTATTTGTTCAGGCGAATAGATGAGTGAGTGAGCATGATTTCCCCGTTAAACGCGAACTATACATTACCTGGGGGGCACGGCGTCTCCTTTTTATTTTTTGACGCTATCGCGTGATTGACCTCACTGGCCGCCCCCCAACAATGGCAAACGCCAACTCATATAGAGCAGGGTTGTCTGCAAGACAATAACTCGCCAGAATCATCTGATGCCATAAAGCCCACACAACGGCGTGGGCTTTATGGTGTCTTATTTGGCTAATTTTACCGAATCAATGACGCAAAGCCAAAGTTAACAAACCAACAGGAACAATATAGACAATCAGGGTTTCTGCTCTGGCAACTGTTGTAAAAACTTATACTCAGGCTGGGTTTTATTCAGTTCAGAACGTAGCGTACCATTATGGCCAATCGTGACATGACAAGAGACACAGGTCAGTGGATCGGCAGTTTTCTGCGTCGCCTGATAGTGCTGATGCATTTGTAATGATTTAACATTCCTCGCCTGCGTTTTAGTCAGCAAAGTCTGGTGGCAACTCAGGCAACCGGAATCAAAAACAAAGTGCTCGCGTTCTTTTCGCCGTTCAAGCCAGTTGATGTTATCCGTGTCGGTAAACAGCATCTTGATCACGTCATTCGCTCCCTGCGTCCCTTTTGAAAGCAAATAAGCCGCTGTCGAAGTGTGGGGTAAATGGCAATCGACGCATTCCGCTTTAAATCCGTGAGGATTATTACCTCCGTGAATATCCTGGTTAAATGTTGTCACCATTGGCTGCATGACATGGCAGGCACCACAGAAGTTCTCATCACTGGTACGCTTGACAACCTCCGCGCCCAGTAGACTGATGCCGACGCTAACCAACCCAATGACCGCTATCAGCAAAACCATAAAACGCATTCGTGTCATGTTGCCTCCCTTCATGGCGTTGGACCAAACCAGTCTGCGGTGTTGTCGTGGCATACTTGGCACAGGTTAGTGGAGGGTTTATGTTCTGCATGGCACTCATAGCAGTCCAAATCTAAGCCATCATGCAATGAACGATGCGGGTTGGTCTGATTAGGATCCATAAAGCTGGTTCGTCGGGCTACCTTCTCGGCTGAACCGTGGCAGGCAAGACACTCTTTAGTGGATAGTGGTTTATAGGCGCTCGGATCCTGCCCCTGGTGGCAGGCATTACAGCTAAACTGCATCTTCTGGTGATGAGGTTTGAGCGCATGTTGCCCGTTAGCCAACGGCGTCGCAGGTTGGGAAGCGATCTGTCCAGCCGACAGGGTTAGCGACAATAAACCCAGGCTCACCGTGACAAAAAAAAGCAGGATTTTTTTCAACATCATCGTGCTCTCCATATTAAGCCCAGGGCTTTTCAAGCGCCGCATTCTTGCCTGCAATTAGCCCAAAGACACCGCAGTCAAGGCTGCCGCAGGCGG
>NZ_JBKJYW010000017.1:0-6828 GCF_046715635.1 Serratia sp. (in: enterobacteria) | reverse complement strand
ATCGTGCGACAAATCAGCAGATTGCTGGAAGTTTGGCTAAACGCACGCGGTTATGGCACAAGGCTATTGACGCTGGGATCAGATTCTCCTACATTAGCGCCCGTCGACAGCGTAAAACGTTGCCGATGACAAAACGGTGAGGTGTCTGAGTGGCTGAAGGAGCACGCCTGGAAAGTGTGTATACGCGTAAGTGTATCGAGGGTTCGAACCCCTCCCTCACCGCCATATTACAAGAGAAAGTCTGAACTCACGTTCAGACTTTTTTTTTGCATGTACCACGCTCTGGGAGGGGTGAGAAGCCTCGACAGGGTTCGACAAAATGGCTCGCAACGCAGAGACATTTTGGACGGCCGACCGGCCGCCCACAGGGTGAGCTTGCGAATCAAGCCCGACCTCACCGCCATATTTAAAGAAGAAGCCTGAACTCACGTTCAGACTTTTTTTTTGCATATTCCCCGCTCTGGGAGGGGTAAGAAGCCTCGACAGGGTTCGACAAAATGACTCGCATCGCAGAGACATTTTGGACGGCCGACGGGCCGCTCGTAGGGTGAGCTTGCGTATCAAGCTCGACCTCACCGCCATATATAAACCCAATCTTTTAATAAGCTTGTTTTTTTTGCTTTTTACAGTTTTCGAGTATGACATTCAGTATGCCATTCGCTTTTATCTTCAGCTACTTTGCCTTGCTCCATATTGGACTCATCAGAGTAAACACGAGTTCTCATCAGCTAACGTCTCCCCCACCATGCCGCCGGATTTTTAAGCATTCCCCGACATAGCCAGTATACGAGAGGCCATTTCGAGCCGTGATTTTTTGCCCATCCATCAAGTATCGCATCGAGCAATATGCTTCCCTGCTTTGAGCATAAAAAACGCTTATGACATATTTATCGATAATGGAGGTGGTACTACCTTATTGTTTTATCGGTGATTTATTTGAAAAAGTAATTTAACAACGAAGCCTGAATAGACTCCAGTTGGCGCATAGGGATATGAACAGCATCCGCAGTATTTATGACCATGCTTTGTATCTGGATCAACGGCGAATCATGATGAAGTGGTATGCTGATTACATCGACCATCTGGAACATGAGGGAGTCATACCAACACCACCTGTAGCGTAGTAGCCGGTCGTAAAAAAGCCATCATCGCTTTTTCCCAAAAGGATTCGCTCAATCAGCATTTAACAGGAGGCTTTCATGACTTTTTTGGGATGGACCGCGGCGGTGGGTGGATTGCTACTGATAATGTCACTGGCGTCGGGCTGGATATACCGCAGCCCGGTGACATCGTTTGGTTTGTATCTGACGGCAGGTGTCGCCTGCGGCCCCTGGGCACTGGATCTGTTGCATATCGATATAGTGGCTCATTCGGAACTGACCGGCAGGCTGACTAAAATTGCGATAGTGGCGTCGCTCTTTATTACCGGCCTGAAACTGCGCCTTCCTTTTCGCAACCGCGGCTGGCTGATGGGCGTGCGGCTCGCATTCCCTGGCATGTTACTGACTGTGGCGGGTATCACGGTGGTGGCGCACTACCTCATCGATCTGTCCTGGCCGATGGCGCTGGCCTTTGGGGCGATTGTTGCCCCCACGGATCCGGTACTCGCGAGTCTTATCTCCGTCAATGATGCCCGTGATGACGACAATCTGAGGGTGTCGTTATCAAGCGAGGCGGGCATGAATGACGGCTCGGCGTTGCCAATTCTCATGCTGGCGCTGCTGCTGAATTCCACCGAACCACTGACGTATCTGGAAATTGGCCATTGGGCGCTGGTTGACGTGCTCTGGGCGTTACTTGGTGGTCTGGGGATCGGTTATGGTTTGGGTCGCTCGATTGGGCTACTTGCCGCACGCTTGCGTCATGCGCAGGGCGATATCGCACCAAGCGATTTTATCGCGTTGTCGCTGATTGCCCTGAGCTACGCTGCTGCGCAGAGCCTCGATGCGTCAGGTTTTTTAGCGGCCTTTGCTGCAGGCGTTGGCTTACGCAGCGCTGAGTTACAGATAGTTAATCTGCATCCACCTGAAAACATAGCGGATGACCAGCGCTACCGGCCAGCAGAAGAGTTGGTTAATCCACATAGCCGCCACTCATTTGTCGATCGCGGTCCGACAGAGTCCATGGGACTGGTAGTGGGGGACGCCCTGTCATTTGGCGATACTATTGAGCGTCTGTTTGCCGCCGCCATCATCGTGGTGCTGGGTATTACTCTGTCGCAGCATTGGGAACCGATAGGTTTACTGATTGCGGCAGTGTTGTTTATTGTGATTCGCCCAGCGTCGGTATACATAGCAACCATTGGCAGCCAGACCCCGCTCGCCCGGCGTCTGATGATTGGCTGGCTGGGGATCCGGGGCATTGGAAGCATCAACTATATTGCTTACGCCTATACCCATGGCATGATGGGCATGGAAGCCGAACGCATGACCGACATCGCCTTTACGGTGATTGTTACCAGCATTTTAGTACATGGCTTAACGGTAACTCCGCTGCTCAACTGGCGTCAGAGGAAGCAGGCAATGCGCGAAGAACAGGAAAGGGAGAAGTGATTTATCGTTACTGCTGCCAAGAGTAATCGATGAGAAAACGACAGTTTCAGGTTGGCTGAAAGTGAACGGCCAGTGTAATAAGAGAAAGCCAGGCGTGTTAGGAAATAACGCGTTCACGCTCTTCTGGCACGACAATTCATCATCGCCAGAATACGCAGAAGCGAACGATTATGGCCTGGTATCGAAATCCATTGTGAGCAATAAAGAAATCAGCTGAATGCGGGCGGAAAATCGTATTGCTGTTTTGGTCAAGAGAAATAGATAAATTCAGCAACCGCATTGCATTTTAGGTTATGGTAACGCGGTCCCCACATCGGAAACCGCCCGAAATGACCGATTACTCTGCTACTAATGCAAACGGACTACTCGCTGCTTTGCCGCCGCCGGTATGGCAACGTTTGAAGCCCTTGCTCACGCGGGTTGAACTACCACTTGGGAAAGTGTTGTATGAGTCGGGTGATACTTTGACTTATGTCTACTTTCCTGCCACGGCTATCGTCTCGCTGCTTTATGTTATGGAAGACGGCGCCTCCGCAGAGATCGCCGTGGTAGGACATGAGGGAATTGTCGGTGTTTCGTTATTTATGGGCGGAGGATCCACCCCTAGTCGTGCCGTGGTACAAAGTGCCGGATATGCTTTCCGTTTGCCTAGCTTGGCGTTAAAACATGAATTCCAGCTAGGGGGAGAACTCCAGCGCCTGTTCTTACTCTATACACAAGCCCTGCTGACCCAGATGGCGCAAACGGCCGTTTGTAACCGACATCACAACATCGATCAACAGTTGTGCCGCTGGTTATTACTCAGTCTGGATCGTCTCTCTGGTAATGAACTGGTCATGACTCAAGAACTGATTGCGAATATGTTAGGCGTTAGGCGCAGTGGCGTCACCGAAGCCGCGCTCAAGCTTCAACAGGCAGGATTAATCAGCTACACTAGGGGGCGTATAACCATTTTAGACCGCCTGGGGCTTGAGCACCGCACCTGTGAGTGTTATATCGTAGTGAAAAAAGAATATGATCGGCTATTAACTTACGTGCCGAATAGGCAAAGCCAATCTTCTGTAGATGGATTTATCAGCGATTAATAACGGATATTTTAGTGCCTTCGATACTTAGACTGGCCATGAGCCCTTGTTGATCAAAAATAAATGCATAAGCTGCATCTTTTAGCGTTGATGATGAGAGATTCTTGGCCACTCCCTCATTCACCACTACCACGGTAGGGCCAACGCCGACTTCCCAACCTTTTGATTTTTCTAGGTAGTTCATGGAGCTGTCATTCATCAGGAAAACAACATATCCATAAGACTGAGCCCCTGCTTGTAATCCCCAAGATGCGGACACCGAATTATAATAATTAGCAGGTTGGTCATTTTTTAACAGCACGCCTTCTCCGTAGCTGCCGCCGAACACTAATCCGGCTTTTATAACTTTGGGAAATACCAGTATGGCGCGTGACTGTTTTGCTATTTTCTTGGCTACTGGATTATGTTGATAAAGGGTATTGAGTGCCTGCTTTGCATCTCTATCTAACTCATCAGCAGATGCAGCAGAAGCAACGACTGGGCACATACCAATTATTAGTGCAGCCATAATTGGTAGGGTGCTTGCTTTTATCATTTTCATTTTCATATCCTTAGGTTTTTATTGCTATTTATGTTTTTATTTAGACATAATCATAAGTTAATAATGAAGAAATATCTGTACGCTCGCGTACATAGCATCAAATTAATAATTTTTTTACTGCTAATTGAAATGCATTTTTTATAAAGAAATCCATAGAAAATCATTGGGAAAATGCCATTAAAAAAATAACGGGCTATCATAACCATGTTGGAGTATGCTAAATTCACCTTACATCTAACAGGTAAAAGATATGTCTCTCTTTGATGCTATTAAGATGTTTAGTAACACATCAGTTAACGTCACACTTGCGGATTATTCTGTTAAATCAGAGCAAGGCAGTGATAAAATACGCAAAATGTCACCACTATTTTGCCTGGGGAATGGTCACTTTTACTTACCGAAGGCGAGTAGTTATTGACTACAACTGAGCCATGAAAACAATCCTATCCACAACCCAATAGCGTCAGTACGAGTGGGGAACTCAAATTTCCTTTTAGGATGCTAAACAGACTGGAACGGGTTTTATTTTCTATGATTAAGATTGCTCTTGCAAGGCGTTACTTTTTTATATCGTTAAACGCTATTGTTGTTGCACTGATTATTTATAAGCTAACATCCACTCAGCCTAAATGAAGGAAGTATATTATGATGATATTCAATAAACGTATTGGAACTGCCGCTCTGGCGATTATGCTGATTTTGTCAGTCAGCGCCTGTTCCAATATGTCAAAACGTGACCGCAACACGGCCATCGGTGCAGGTGCGGGTGCTGTGGGTGGTGCCGTATTAACTGATGGTAATGCAGTGGGTACCGTCGGTGGTGCTGCTGTCGGTGGGATTATTGGTAATCAGATAAGTAAATAAAACGTAAATTAATTCCGTTATGGTGGGATATCAGACAGTTCGAGCTGCGTGGGGCTTACTGCTGATAATATGTTAGGCACCGTAACGAGTTTCGCTTTTGGCCATCTTTCCGTTTCAACACACCGCGTTATGGTAGCTGTCTGATAAGAAAAAATGGATTTATATGAAAAAGAAGATGTCGTGTATCTCGTTAAATTATAGAAAAGTCCTGGGAGCCCCATCTCCTGTATTGAGCATCGATTTCGTTAATATAAAAAATGAGCATTTTACGATACGTTATAATTTTCCGCCGGATACCCCGAAACGCACAGAACGGCGAGTCTCCATACTTTTAAACCTTCTGCAGAGACAACAAAAGTTTAATTTTAAGGATCTCACCGTCGAAACCGCCTTGAATGCCGAGTTAATTAACCTCTTCGGCAATGAAAAAAATGCTGGCCTTCTCGCATGACAATCAGACTGCGGCTAAGCATCCCCTGCGTAATCGCCACGCCGATTTGCCCGGCTAAATAATCGTAACAACCGCGCGCAAAACGCAGCTCCTTAGCTGAACTATTTGGTGTGGTTTGCCACTGCGAAGTGACAGGCCAGACTTTCTAAGCTCTGGGAAATATGTGGCCCGGCCAAGCGGTAATAACGATTGCTGACGAATCCCATCTTTCTGGTAAGGGTCTTCTAAGTGATTCGCGATCGCTATTTCTGGACATTGAAAGAGCTCAGACACACTGCTAGTTAAGACTACTAATCTCCCCTCACCCCAACCCTCTGCCACAATACAGATCGAGTGCCACATCAACACTGTATTGGGGAAAAGAAGCGGGTCCGGAGCTGCGGTCAGATGCAGTATACAAATTGTAACACGTTAAGTCCCCTCTCCTTTTGGAAGAGGGTAATGTTCGCCCATTTTAAAAAACCTCTCATGGCACACACTCATATCAGCTTAGCTTCCCTGAGTTCACTTTTCAGATAGGCGTAATAGATAGGAGCGGCAACCACGCCAGCCAGGCCGAATGCCGCCTCAAAGACCAACATCGCCAGTAAGATCTCCCAAGAGTTGGCATTGATTTTAGTGCCGACGATGCGGGCATTGAGGAAGTACTCAAACTTGTGGATCACGATCAGGTAGAGCAGCGCAATCAGTGCCACCCCGAGTGAAACCGACAGGCCAGAGATGAAAACAATAGTATTGGAGATCAGATTGCCAATCACCGGCAGCAGGCCAAAGATAAAGGTAAACACCACCAGCGTTTTCGCCAGTGGGATCTGGATCCCGCACAGCGGTAGCACACCAAGGATAAAGATGGCCGAGAAGAAGGTATTAATTGCCGATATTTTAACCTGAGCAAACACAATATTGCGGAACGCCTGCGATAGCAGCGAAATCCGTTTCATTAGCTCACTTTTCAGTAATGGCCGTTCCTCTCTGCTATCAATGCTATACAGTGAGATTATGGCACCGAGCACCATCCCGATCAGCATGGTCACCAAGCCATGCAGTACGCTCTTACCCATCGTCTGCAGCAGCGCTATGTGCTGTTGCATCCGGCTCAGGATCTCGTTCTTCAGCTCTTCCACACTCAACGGCAGATAGCCCGGCATATATTTTGCTACCTCTTGCTGGACATCCTGCAGGATGAACGCAATACGGGTGTTAATGGCGGAGATATTCTTCATATCCTGCATCAGATAGCCGACGATACTACCCACAATGGTGATCAACAGGCTGACCACCAGAGTGCTGATCACCGCCACAACCAGCCATCTGGCCCGATGACCGCCAATCACC
>NZ_JBKJYW010000016.1:0-8779 GCF_046715635.1 Serratia sp. (in: enterobacteria) | reverse complement strand
CACGCGTTCGTCTTCCGGCGCATCCTTCACTTCACGCAGGTGGGCGATGCGCTCTGCCAGCTTGATCACTACGCAGCGGAAATCTTCCACCATCGCCAGCAGCATGCGGCGCACGTTATCGACCTGCTCGGAGCCCATCGAGTCGTTGTGAGTGGCTTTCAGTTGGCGGATGGCGTCCATATCGCGCACGCCATGTACCAGAGAGGTAATGCCGGAACCGAACTCTTCGGTAAGGGTGGCTTCGGGGACGATTGCCGCGTCCACCAGCGGGAACAGCAGCGCCGCGCGCATACTGTCGTTATCCATGCTGAGGGTCGAGAGGATCTCCACCATTTCCAGGCCACGCCATAGCAGTAACGGCGCGTCGGGATGGTCTTTCGTCTGCTGTTCACAGTAACGCCAGGTTGCGGCTAATCGCTCACCTGACTGCGGGTTGGGAAGCCCCAGGCTGGCAATCCAGTCATCAAGCGCGAATTCACCCGCCGTATTCAGGTGTGCAGTTCTTACCGCGACCATAACTTCTCCCTACTTTTTCCGCGACCCGTGGATAAACAGCGCCATGGATTCAAGATGCCCCGTGTGCGGGAACATATCCAACATCCGCACACGCGCAAGACGATAACCGGCGTCCAGCAACACTTTGCTGTCGCGTGCCAACGTCGTGGGGTTACAGGATATATACACCACGCGCTCTGGCGCCAGTTTTACAATATGTGATATCACCCCAGCCGCGCCTGCGCGGGCTGGATCCAGCATCACCTTATCAAATCCCTGTGCTGCCCATGGTTGTCGCGCAACGTCATCTTCCAGATTTTCATGGAAAAAGGAGACATTACTGAGCCTATTCCTACGGGCATTATATTGCCCATTCGCTACCAGCGTGGCAACACCTTCAATCCCAACCACCGCTTTGGCCCGCTTGGCCAGCGGCAGGGTAAAGTTGCCCATGCCACAAAACAGATCCAATATGCGATCATTGGGCTCAATCTCGAGCCATTCAAGGGCCTGAGCCACCATTTGCTGATTTATCGCATCATTAACCTGAATAAAGTCACGCGGATTAAAGTCTAAGCGTAGCCCGTCAACCTGATAATACGGCGCTTCACCGCACAGTTTTTCCAGCCGAACGCTGTCTGGTGCCAAATAAACGGCAGTCGCGTTTTGCTGGGCAAACTGCTGCAATGCCTGACGATCGCCCTGCTTGAGCGCCTCCAAAAGTGTGGGCATCGCGGCTCTACACGTTGTATGCTGCAATTCAATAGTTGCCTGAGCTTGGCTTTGGCGAACTGCCGTTTGTCCTGCGTCAGTTGAATTTCGGCCTGTTCACCCGGTAAAGCTCCGGGGACAAATACCGCTTTGCCTTCATGGCGCGCCACTCCCTGGCCAAATGGATCGAGGTCCGTTACCGTCACCGTGAATATTTGTGAAGCTTGCCGGGTCGTCACGCGGCGTTTCGGAGAGTAGAATTGCACCATAATTATCAATTGTGTGTTGGTTAATTCAGCTTAAGATTAGCCTCCAATTCTCCCACATTGGAATCCCATGACCAAATACAGCTTGCGCGCGCGCATGATGATCCTGATCCTGGCACCGACTTTATTGATCGGTCTGCTGCTCAGCACCTTCTTTGTAGTGCACCGCTACAACGAGCTGCAGGAGCAATTGGTCGATGCCGGTGCCAGCATCATCGAACCTCTGGCCGTCGCCAGCGAATATGGCATGACCTTCCGCAGCCGCGAGTCGGTCCGGCAACTGGTCAGCCTGCTGCATCGCCGCCATTCGGATATCGTCCGGGCGATCACCGTGTTTGACGCGCAGAACAACCTGTTTGTCACCTCCAACTATCATCACAACTATACCCAGCTGCAGTTGCCCAAAGGTGTGCCGATGCCCACCGATATGATGCTGACCCGGCGCGGCGATTCCCTGATCCTGCGCACGCCAATCCTGTCGGAGTCGCAGTTCCCGGACGAGAACGCCGGCGAGGAGACACATCCCGACAGCAATCTCGGCTATGTGGCGATCGAGCTGGATCTGCAATCGGTACGCTTGCAGCAATATAAAGAGGTGTTCGTTTCTACCCTGTTGCTGCTGCTGTGCATGTGTATTGCCATTCTGTTTGCCTACCGCCTGATGCGTGACGTCACCGGCCCGATCCGCAATATGGTCAACACCGTTGACCGTATCCGCCGCGGCCAGTTGGATAGCCGGGTGGAAGGCTTTATGCTCGGCGAACTGCAAATGCTGAAAAACGGCATCAACTCGATGGCGATGTCGCTGACCGCCTATCACGAGGAGATGCAACAGAACATCGATCAGGCCACCTCCGATCTGCGTGAAACGCTGGAGCAAATGGAGATCCAGAACGTGGAGCTGGATCTGGCGAAGAAGCGCGCGCAGGAAGCCGCCCGTATCAAATCCGAATTCCTCGCCAATATGTCCCATGAGCTGCGTACCCCGCTCAATGGGGTGATCGGCTTTACCCGCCAGACGCTGAAAACCAACCTGAGCGCCACCCAGACTGATTATCTGCAAACTATCGAACGCTCGGCCAACAACCTGCTGACCATCATCAACGACGTGCTGGACTTCTCCAAGCTGGAGGCTGGCAAGCTGATCCTGGAACACATTCCGTTCTCGCTGCGTGAAACGCTCGATGAGGTGCTGGTATTGCTGGCCCCTAGCGCACACGACAAAGGGCTGGAGCTGACCTTGGATGTGCAAAACGATGTGCCAGAGCAGGTGATCGGCGACTCACTGCGGCTACAGCAGGTGATCACCAATCTGCTCGGCAATGCGGTGAAGTTCACCGAAACCGGCAATATTGATATCCGTGTCGAGCTACGTAATCAGTTGGAACGCCAGGTGGAGCTGGAAGTGCAGATCCACGATACCGGCATCGGCATTTCTGAACGCCAGCAATCGCAGCTGTTCCAGGCCTTCCGCCAGGCAGATGCCAGCATTTCCCGCCGCCACGGCGGTACCGGGCTGGGCCTGGTGATCACCCAGAAGCTGGTGAAAGAGATGGGGGGCGATATCAACTTCCACAGCCAGCTCAATCGTGGCTCGACCTTCTGGTTCCACATCACTATCGATCTCAACGAAGGTATGTTGTCGCTGCCCCCTAGCCTGCCGGATCTGCGCGGTAAGACGCTGGCCTATATCGAAGCCAACCCAACGGCGGCCCAGGCCACGCTGAATATGTTGAGCGCCACCCATTTGGTGGTAACCCATTCGCCAACCCTGGGGCAATTGCCGAAAAATCATTACGACTTCCTGCTGGCGGGCGTACCGATCCCTTACCGGGATGGCATCAGCCAGCATAGGGACAAGCTGCTGGAGTCGCTGAGACTTGCCGATCGGGTGATCCTGGCGGTGCCTAGCCAGTCGCAGATCGATGCCGAAAAAATGAAGAAGCTGGGCGCTATCGGCTGCCTGACCAAACCGATCAGCAGTAATCGCCTGTATCCGTTACTGCGTTTGGAGGCTCCGCTGCGCCTGAATGCGCCAGCGGTACATAAACGCTTACCGCTGACGGTGATGGCGGTAGATGATAACCCGGCCAACCTGAAGCTGATCGGCGCCTTGCTGGCCGAACAGGTAGAAAAAACGCTGCTGTGCGAAAGCGGTGAGGAGGCCATCGTACTGGCGCGGGATAACGTGCTGGATATGATCCTGATGGATATTCAGATGCCCAACATTGACGGCATCCGCGCCAGTGAGCTGATCCGCCAGATGCCGCATCACAACTCCACGCCGATCGTCGCGGTTACCGCCCATGCGGTGAGCGGTGAGCGCGAACACCTGTTGCAGGCCGGCATGGATGACTATCTGGCCAAGCCGATTGACGAAGCCATGCTGACACGGGTGCTCTCCCGTTATCACACCCTCGAGCTTGAACCAGAGCCAGCCCAACCGCGTAGCCCGGCCGAACCACCGTTATCGCTGGATTGGCCATTGGCATTACGCCAGGCTGCCAATAAGGAAGATCTGGCGCGCGATCTGTTGCAGATGCTGGTCGAGTTCCTGCCGCAGGTCAGCGATCGGGTAAAAGCCGTGCTGGAAGGGGAAGAGGACGACACCATTCTCGATCTGATCCACAAGCTGCACGGCAGTTGCAGCTACAGCGGCGTTCCGCGCCTTAAGCAACTGTGTTTCTATCTTGAGCAACAACTACGCCAAGGCGCAAGCAACGTTGATTTAGAACCGGAATGGCTGGAGCTGTTGGATGAGATTGAGCTGGTGGAGACGGAAGCGAAGTTCCAGTTGGGATAAGCTTGTTGCCCCTCACCCTAACCCTCTCCCACAGGGAGAGGGGACCGATCGAGTTAGCCTGAAAATTCGGTGATGTACTTTAAATCGAGTTTGCTGAGATAACCCCTTTATTTGCAAAAGAGCAGGGGCTAACAGCTCCCTCTCCCTACGGGAGAGGGTTGGGGTGAGGGGTATCACCTTGACTAACCAGCACTCACTGCCCTTATCGGGTAACTTCTGCCTTGGCCAACTTTTCGTAATAACACGCCAGTGCGCTGTGATCGGCATTGCCCAGCCCGTCAGCGCGCAGTGCCTGCATCATTTCCATCACCGCTGCGGTCAGTGGTAACTGTGCCCCCACGCCATGGGAGGTATCCAGCGCGTTGGCCAGATCCTTGATGTGCAAGTCAATGCGGAAACCCGGTTTGAAATTACGATCCATCACCATCGGAGCCTTGGCTTCTAGCACCGTGCTACCCGCCAACCCACCGCGGATCGCCTGGAATACCAAATCTGGATTAACCCCAGCCTTGGTCGCCAGCACCAGCGCCTCGGACATGGCAGCAATATTCAGCGCCACAATCACCTGGTTCGCCAGCTTGGTGACGTTGCCAGCGCCAATGTCGCCGGTATGCACCACCGAACCGGCCATGGTTTTCATCACTTCAAAACAGCGATCAAACACCTCTTTATCACCCCCCACCATCACCGACAATGTGGCATCTATCGCCTTAGGCTCACCGCCGCTCACCGGTGCATCGAGCATGGCAATCTGTTTGGCAGCCAAAGCTGCGCTGATTTCACGGCTTGCCAGTGGGGCAATAGAACTCATGTCGATCAGCACGGTTCCCGCTTTGGCTCCCTCAATCAGGCCATTTTCTCCCAATGCCACTTCCCGCACCTGCGGTGAGTTAGGCAACATGGTGATCACGATATCGCTCAGTGCAGCCACCGCCTTTGGCGTGGCAGCAACATCGGCACCCAATGCGGCCAGTTCGGCCACCGCTGCAGCATTGCGATCCATCACTACCAGTGAATAACCCGCTTGCAGCAGGTTTTTGCTCATGGGTTTACCCATGATCCCCAAGCCAATAAAGCCAATTTTCATGCTGTTCTCCTTATTTAACACCCTGCTTAAACCGATCGCACAAGGCCTGCGTGGCCGTGCGGAATACGCCAAGATCGCTGCCGACGGCCACGAACCTGGCTCCCCATTCCAGATAACGGCGGGCATCAGCCTCAGCCGGTGCCAAGATGCCGCTGGCTTTTCCGTGCGCGCTGACCCGCTCGAAAATATGACGGATCACCGCCTGTACCTCCGGGTGATTAGGCTGGCCGAGATAGCCGAGCGCGGCGGAAAGATCGCCTGGCCCGACAAAAATACCGTCGACGCCCTCTATGCCAGCTATCGCATCCAGGTTATCGACCCCCTGTTGGCTTTCGATCTGCACCAGAACCGCAATCTGCTCGTTGATCTGGGCGAAATAGTCTGGGATAGTGCCGTAGCCGTTGCTGCGGTGCGAAACGGAGACTCCACGGATCCCCGCAGGGGGATAACGCGTCGACGCTACCGCCTGCTGTGCCTGCTCGGCACTTTCCACAAACGGGATCAGAAAGTTGTAGAAACCGATATCCAGCAAACGCTTGATAATCACCGGTTCGTTGCAGGGCGGGCGTACCACTGCGGCGCTAGGGCTGCCCTTCAAGGCCATCAGTTGCGGCACAAAAGTGCCAACGTCATTCGGCGCATGCTCGCCATCCAGCACCAACCAGTCGAAACCGGCCAGCCCCAGGACTTCGGTGGAAATCGGGTTAGCGAGGGCAGACCAGCAGCCGATCAGGGTTTCCCCCGCCAGTAGCGACTGGCGAAAAGGGTTATGGCAACTCTTCATGATTTATCCTCTACTAGCGCACCAGACACGGGCGTTTGTTATCAAAGATCCAGCCAGGGATCAGGTACTGCATACCCTGCGCATCGTCGCGTGCCCCAAGCCCGTGTTTCTGGTAAAGCTCATGGCCCTGCATCAACCGATCCCGATCCAGCTCGATCCCCAACCCTGGCCGTTGTGGAACCTGCACGCGGCCACCGACAATCTGCAGCGGTTCCCGTGTCAGCCGCTGGTTACCCTCCTGCCAGATCCAATGGGTGTCGATCGCCGCAATGTTGCCCGGTGCCGCTGCGGCCACATGGGTAAACATCGCCAACGAGATATCGAAGTGGTTATTGGAGTGTGAACCCCAGGTCAGGCCGAATTCGTGACACATCTGGGCGACGCGCACCGAGCCCTGCATGGTCCAGAAATGAGGATCCGCCAACGGGATATCTACCGACTGCAACTGCAAGGTGTGCCCCATCTGCCGCCAATCCGTGGCGATCATATTGGTCGCGGTAGGTAGGCCGGTGGCACGACGGAACTCAGCCATCACTTCTCGCCCAGAAAAGCCCTGCTCGGCACCGCAAGGATCTTCGGCATAGGCCAGCACGTTACGCAGCTGTTTGCCGAGTGCGATCGCTTCTTTCAGCGACCAGGCACCGTTGGGATCGAGCGTGATGCGCGCCTGAGGGAAGCGCTGCGCCAATGCCGTGACGGCCTCAGCCTCTTCACCGCCCGCCAATACGCCGCCCTTTAGTTTGAAATCGTTGAAGCCATACTTATCAAAAGCCGCTTCCGCCAGCCGCACAATGCTTTGCGGCGTCAGCGCTTCTTCATGACGCAGGCGATACCAGTCGCAGGCCTCATCCGGCTGGCTTTGGTAAGGCAGCGGCGTTTTGTTGCGATCGCCGACATAAAACAGATAACCGAGCATTTCCACCGAGTCACGCTGCTGCCCATCCCCTAACAGGGCCGCTACCGGCACATCAAGGAACTGCCCCAGCAGATCCAGCATCGCCGCTTCAATGCCGGTCACGACGTGGATAGTGGTACGCAAATCGAAAGTCTGTAGGCCACGCCCACTGGCATCCCGATCGGCAAAGCTTTCGCGCACCCGGTTCATCACGTTCTTGTATTCCCCCAGGGTTTTGCCGACCACCAGGGACTGAGCCTCTTCCAGGGTCTGGCGAATTTTCTCACCCCCAGGGATCTCCCCTAGCCCGGTGTTACCGGCGTTATCCTGCAAGATCACGATATTACGGGTGAAAAATGGGGCGTGAGCGCCGCTGAGATTGAGCAGCATGCTGTCGTATCCGGCCACCGGTACAACCTGCATGGCGGTAATTTTTGGTGCTGTAGTCATAGAGATGTCCTCAAAATTGTGGGTTCAATTGCCAAACTCGCCGCCGTGTCATTGCCTGCTGACCTTAGCCATCGGTTTCAGCTCGATACGCTTGATATCCCCCACGATGAACAGGTAGCTGGCTACCGCCAACAGAGCATGGATCCCGACGTAGACCAGCGCGCCGTTAAACGATCCGGTGGTACCAATGATGTAGCCGATGGCGATCGGCGTGACGATGCCGGAGATGTTGCCGAACATATTGAACAGGCCACCGCTCAGGCCGCTGATCTCTTTGGGGGCGGTATCGGCCATCACTGCCCAACCCAACGCGCCCAGCCCCTTGCCGAAGAACGCTGCGGCCATGATACCCACCACCATCCACTCGGTTTCGACGTAGTTGCAGAAGATCATCGACATCGACAACAGCATGCCCAGCACGATCGGCGTTTTACGGGCGAAGGTCAGTGACTGGGTACGGCGCATCAGGTAATCGGAAATCACGCCGCCGAGCACTCCGCCGACAAAACCGCAAATGGCTGGCACCGAAGCGACAAAGCCAGCCTTGAGGATCGACATGCCCCGTGCCTGCACCAGATACACCGGGAACCAGGTGATAAAGAAATAGGTCAGCGCGTTGATGCAGTACTGGCCGATATAGACGCCAATCATCATGCGTGATTGCAGTAGTTGCTTGATCTGGAACCACTTCTCGCCTTTGATCTTGACCTGCGCAGCCTGCTTCTGATCCATATTGATCAAGGCACCGCCAGCTTCGATATAGTCCAGTTCCGCCTGGTTGATGCTGGGGTGATCTTTGGGATTGTGCAGCACCTTAAGCCAGACAAAGCTCAGGATGATGCCCAGCCCGCCCATAAAGAAGAATACGTGAGACCAGCCAACGGCATGGGTCAGCCAGCCCATGATCGGCGCGAAGATCACCGTGGCAAAGTATTGGGCCGAGTTGAAGATCGATACCGCCGTGCCTCGTTCATGGGCAGGGAACCAGGCGGCGACAATCCGGCTGTTACCGGGGAATGACGGGGCTTCTGCCAGGCCAACCAGGAAACGCAGCGCAAACAGCGCTATCACGATGCCAAAACCGCTGAAGAGATCGACGAAACCTTGCAGCAAGGTAAATAGCGACCAGATGAAGATGCTCCAGAAATAAACCCGTTTAGAGCCGAAGCGATCCAGTAACCAGCCTCCAGGGATCTGGCCAATCACATAAGCCCAGGAAAACGCCGAAAAGATATATATCCGTGATCAATGAAGATGCTTGATTTTCCATCCGATGGAGATCATGCTC
>NZ_JBKJYW010000015.1:0-8256 GCF_046715635.1 Serratia sp. (in: enterobacteria) | reverse complement strand
CGAGACTTACGGGGCTTCAGCGAGATGACTAGGCATCATCAGGTACACCGGGCGGCGCTCGTACAGTGCGGTGTTCAATAAGCGATCGATTTCCGCTTCGTCATTGCTGGCCGTCAGGCCGGCCTGTGCGATGGTGACCTCTTTCGCCATGCGGGCAAAATGACCGAAGTCCCCATCCCCCAACGAATGGTGCAGCAAATCCCCGGCACGCTGGGCTCGCAAAGCCGGTGCGCCAATAATGTGGATCACCGGGAGGTATTCGGCATAGCTGCCTGCAATACCGTTTATCGCGCTTAATTCACCGACGCCAAAGGTAGTCAACAGTGCCGCGGCAGGTTTACAGCGGGCATAACCATCGGCGGCATAGGCGGCATTCAGTTCGTTGGCGCAACCTACCCAGGTTATCTGCTGATGATCGATAACATGATCGAGAAACTGCAGGTTGTAATCTCCCGGTACGCCGAAAAAGTGGCGAATACCGATCTGAGCTAACCGATCGAGAAGATAATCTGCCACCGTATAGCTCTTGTTCATGAAGATCACCTAGGTAACGGGAGAATGGTTAGTATTAAGTATTAAAGATGCCGCCGAATTTTCGAACTTTATCGGCAAAAGGTACTGGAAACCCCGCTTTACATCTGCGCACCAACAGCAGGCAGCAGGGTTAACCGATAAACAATATGAATAAATCGCGGGCAATTAGCGTGATCTGGCACTCTGACAACCCAAGTGGAAACGCATACACTCAATATCATTTCCCGCCGTCGATGAGGATCTTATGGTTTACCAAGCTGAGCCTAACCGCTACCAGAATATGGAATATCGCCGCTGTGGCCGCAGCGGGCTGCAACTTCCTGCTGTTTCACTCGGTCTGTGGCACAACTTTGGCGATAGCACGCTGTATGACAATGCGCGCAGTCTGGTGCACCGTGCCTTCGATCTTGGCATTACCCACTTCGATCTGGCCAATAACTACGGGCCGCCGCCGGGTTCTGCCGAGGAGAATTTCGGCCGCATTTTGCATCAGGATCTCCAGCCTTATCGCGATGAGCTGATTATCTCCTCCAAGGCGGGCTACACCATGTGGCCTGGACCCTACGGTGACTGGGGATCGAAGAAATACCTGGTCGCCAGCCTGAACCAGAGCCTGCAGCGTATGCGGCTCGACTATGTGGATATCTTCTACCATCACCGCCCTGACCCAGATACACCATTGGAAGAAACCATGGCGGCACTGGATTTGATAGTGCGCCAGGGGAAAGCGCTGTATGTCGGGTTATCGAATTATCCGGCCGAACGAGCGCGGCAGGCATTTACCATCTTGCAGCAGCTTGGCACCCCTTGCGTGATCCACCAGCCGAAGTACTCGATGTTTGAACGCTGGGTGGAACCCGAGTTGCTGGATACGCTGGAAGAGCATGGCGTGGGTTCTATCGCCTTTTCACCGCTGGCGGGGGGCATGCTGACCGACCGTTATCTGCAAGGCATTCCGCCAGACTCGCGCGCTGCCAGCGGTAGCCGCTCACTCACCCCCGAGCAGATTACCGAGGCGAAACTGCAAAAGGTTCGCCAATTGAACGCGCTGGCAGAACAGCGTGGTCAAAAGCTTTCACAGATGGCGCTGGCCTGGGTATTGCGTAACGATCGCGTCACTTCCGTTTTGATTGGCGCTAGCAAAGTTAGCCAGATTGAAGATGCGGTCGGCATGTTGGCCAACCGTAAGTTCAGCGCAGAAGAGATCGCCAAGATTGAGCAGATCCTGATGTAATCGCTTACAAACCGCCGGTGAGCTATCGGCGGTTTTTTCGCCTCTCCACTCAGATAACTCCCAATCCCCGGTATCCCCCATGGCTTTCAGAATTTCCTCAAAGGCACAGTTCCCCCACGCCGCTAACATCCCCCAAATAAATACCTCATCAATTTTACGCATAGCGTTAAACAGTGAGGGATAACAATCGTTTTTCATGGCCAAAACCTATACCGATGAACGTGCTTCATTATCGGTACCCGGCCAAGGGAGCCTAAATGTTTAAACCTCTGTTTACCGCTGCCATTCTGGCGGCGCTTTTCATGCCCATAGCCCATGCCAGCAGCGTCAATATTGATTTGCTGCCTGGGGTCTCATTGCAGATTGGT
Source organism: Serratia sp. (in: enterobacteria) (assembly GCF_046715635.1). Taxonomy (GTDB): domain Bacteria; phylum Pseudomonadota; class Gammaproteobacteria; order Enterobacterales; family Enterobacteriaceae; genus Chania. The sequence continues at coordinate 6,120 of NZ_JBKJYW010000015.1, read as the reverse complement.
GACCAGGACAAACGCGGCAATTACTGGGACGGTTACGACTGGCGCGATCGCGACTGGTGGTATGGCCATCAAGGGCGTGATTTAGGGGAGCGCAGCCGCCGAGGCTACTATTGGGATGGTTATCGCTGGCGTGACCGCGATTACTGGCACAAAAACTACTACTACCACGATGGCCGCTACCGTAAGGCCGATAAATACTATTACAAACAGTACAAAAAACACCATTATAACAACAAGCATCATCACAAAAATCACCATCACGATCATGATGATTGACCCCTCGCCCGCTCCCTCTCCCACAGAGAGAGGGAGCGGGTGCGGAGTCATTGTCAGGTACGGAAGTTAATCTGTAGCAAGGGTGATGTAGAGAACGAGTACCGTAGTTACTCTGTGGCCCGCCCCCTAACCCTAAAGCAGGCTGCTTACCAGCAAATAACCATTTAAGCCCACCACCACCAACACAATCAGTTTACCGAGATTCTGGATCAGACGACCGTTAACCATATCCCCCATCAATTCACGATTGCCGGTAAACGCTAGCAGCGGCACCAACGCCAGGGCGATACCAAAGCTAAGCAGCACCTGGCTCAAAACCAGGATACGCGTTGCATCCATCCCCATCATGATGACAATAAACGATGGCATCATGGTGACCACTCGCCGTACCCAGATTGGGATATAGAAGCGGACAAAGCCCTGCATCACTACCTGCCCTGCCAAGGTGCCTACCACGGTAGAAGAGAGACCGGCTGCCACCAGGCTCAGGCCAAAGATGGTGGCCGCCGCATTGCCGAGCAGCGGCTGCAACGTCAGGTAGGCTTGGTCGAGATCGGCAATGCCGCTATGCCCGTTGAAATGGAATGCGGCGGCGGCAGTGGCCATCATCGCCAGGTTAACAAAACCGGCAATGGTCATGGCAATCGCCACGTCCAACTTGGTGGCAGAGTAACGTTCGGCTTTAGAGGCTTTACCGGCGGTCTGCGTCAGCGAGGAGTGCAAATAAATGACATGCGGCATGATGGTGGCCCCTAATACCCCCGCAGCAAGAAACACCGCGTCACCATTCGGCAAATCCGGGATCGCCATCCCTCTCAGTAACCCGCTCAGCTGCGGTTGAGAAAACACCAGCTCCACAATATAGGCCATTGCCACAAACAGCAGCAGACCGCCAATCACCAGTTCCAGTGGCTTTTGCCCGCGTTTTTGCAGCATCAGGATCAGGAAGGTGGCAATACCGGTGAGGACTGCGCCTTGCAACAGCGTTACCCCCAGCAGCAGTTTGAAACCGATCGCGGCACCGATAAACTCGGCCAGGTCGGTGGCCATCGCGATAATCTCTGCCTGCACCCAATAGGCCCAGACAGCCGGGCGCGGGAAGCGATCGCGGATATGTTCGGCAAGGTTTTTACCGGTAGCGATACCGAGTTTGGCGGACAGCAGTTGGATCAGCATCGCCATGACGTTGGCCCACACCACCACCCACAGCAGCGTGTAGCCAAAAGAAGCGCCAGCTTGAATATTAGTAGCAAAATTACCGGGATCGATATAGCCGATGGCGGCGATAAAAGCAGGCCCCATCAGAGAAAGTTTGATCTTTCTGGACGGGCGGCTGGAGGAAGTATTGTTAACCGCGCGACTGTTCAGCATAGCGAAAACCCTTACTATTTTTAAGCTCACCTTCATCTTTACTTAAATGATAATGATTATCAAGTGCATTTGCAGCGATAAGGGTTATCTCTGCGATAGCCAAAAACGAAGGTTTTATCGAACAGATCGCATGAAATCCTAGCGTTTCCATCTACTCTAGATCACAAGGTTCAGAGCAGATCACGCTTGATAGTAAAACTAGCACAAAAATGCCACGAACACGCATATTTATTAACATCTTGATCTTTGGTGCTTTGCTGTCATAGATTAGGACTATCTCCACTATGACTTTCCATATTTGCAATGAATGTCTCGTTTTTAAACTTGGCGTTACATAAAATGACAACCGAAATTCAGCCTGCCTCAAATTTGGAGCAAACATGTCCCATATTGCGCACTTTGCGTTAGCGTTAGTGGTGGTTGCGATCCTGGCTCTGTTAGTGTGCCGCGATCGTAAAAACATCCGCATCCGCTATGTTATTCAGTTGTTAGTTATTGAAGTGTTACTGGCCTATTTCTTCCTGAATTCGGAAGCAGGTTTAGGCTTTGTAAAAGGCTTTGCAGCAATGTTCGACAAGTTGCTCGGGTTTGCGGGGCAAGGGACTGATTTTGTGTTCGGCGGGATGGGTGATAAAGGCCTGGCCTTCTTCTTCCTGAAGGTATTGTGCCCAATCGTGTTCATCTCTGCCCTGATCGGTATTCTGCAATACATCAAAGTGCTGCCGTTTATCATCCGCATCATCGGGACCGTGCTGTCTAAAGTGAACGGTATGGGCAAACTGGAATCTTTCAACGCCGTCAGTTCGTTGATCCTGGGTCAGTCTGAGAACTTTATTGCCTACAAAGATGTGCTGGGCAAGATGTCAGAAAAACGCATGTACACCATGGCCGCTACCGCGATGTCGACAGTTTCCATGTCCATCGTTGGCGCGTACATGACCATGCTGGATGCCAAGTATGTGGTGGCAGCGCTGGTACTGAACATGTTCAGCACCTTTATCGTCCTGTCACTGGTCAACCCTTATGACACCAGTAAAGAAGAAGAGCTGCACCTCGGCAATCTGCACGAAGGCCAAAGCTTCTTTGAAATGCTGGGTGAATACATTCTGGCAGGCTTCAAGGTGGCGATTATCGTTGCCGCGATGCTGATTGGCTTTATCGCTCTGATTGCCGCGCTTAACGGCCTGTTCAGCGCCATCTTCGGCCTGAGCTTCCAGGAAATCCTGGGCTACTTCTTCTATCCATTTGCCTGGGTCCTTGGCGTGCCTAAGCATGAAGCGTTGCAGGTTGGCAGCATCATGGCGACCAAGCTGGTTTCCAACGAATTCGTCGCTATGATGGAACTGCAGAAAATCGGTGCTGAGCTGTCCCCACGCAGCATGGGTATCCTGTCCGTGTTCCTGGTGTCCTTCGCCAACTTCTCTTCTATCGGTATCGTAGCCGGTGCGATTAAAGGGTTGAACGAGCATCAGGGCAACGTGGTTTCACGCTTCGGCCTGAAGCTGGTTTACGGCTCTACCCTGGTTAGCTTGCTGTCAGCAGCCATCACAGGCCTGGTTCTGGGCTAACTGCTTTAGAATCACCAAGTTCTAGTCTTAAGACGCCCGATGAAGTTTATCGGGCGTTTTTTATTGGGAGCCCAAGTGACAATGCTGCTGAAATTGTAGCGGCGAACACGTTCGCTCCGAGATGGTTATAATGGGCGCAGCAAGCAGCGCCCCTACAGCACAAAAGCAAAAAGCCGACCCAAGGGTCGGCTTTTCAAATGGTGGTGGAGCTAGACGGGATCGAACCGTCGACCTCTTGCATGCCATGCAAGCGCTCTCCCAGCTGAGCTATAGCCCCACAAAAGTGGTACGCGTTAACCGTGCGTTACGGTATTCCCCAACCTTCCTGAGATAAAAGGTTGGTGGAGCTAGACGGGATCGAACCGTCGACCTCTTGCATGCCATGCAAGCGCTCTCCCAGCTGAGCTATAGCCCCAATCCACAATCACAAAATCCTGTGAACGGGGCGCATAATATGAAACCCCAGAAACCCTGTCAACGGCTAAATTGAAATCCTCGATCAAGCGCTGAAAAAGCCGCCAAATCAGCGCGTTTAATGCTAAAAAAGCGCCGCTTTGGGCACAAAATAAACCGGTAACAAAAAAGCCCCGCGAATCGCTTCGCAGGGCTTTGTCGGGTTAGCTGGCAACTAACGGTCAGGCTTGCGCTTCACGCTCGGCAATATAAGCCAACGCCTGATCAATACGCTTGAGGGAGCGAGCCTGGCCGATAGCATGTACGGTAACGTCCATGCCCGGTGACTGACCAGCGCCAGTGACCGCGACGCGCAATGGCATCCCTACTTTACCCATTCCCACACCCAGTTCGTCTGCCGTGCCCTGAATGGCGTCGTGCACGTTCTCTGGCGTCCAGTGGGTAATTGCGGCCAATTTGGCACGTACGGCTTCCAGCGGCTGGCGTGCGACCGGGCGCAGGTGTTTCTTCGCTGCATCGGCGTCAAACTCGCTGAAGTCCTGGTAGAAGTAATGGCAGGACTCCGCCATCTCCTTGAGCGTTTTGCAACGCTCGCCCAGCAGTTTGACCAGATCTTTCAGTTCTGGACCGTTGCGGGTTTCAATCCCCTGCTGCTCAACATGCCATGCCAGATAGACCGCCACTTCTTCCGCTGGCATATGGTTAATATAGTGATGGTTCAACCACTGCAGCTTTTCGGTGTTGAAGGCGCTGGCGGATTTGTTGATCGCATCCAGGGTGAAGAACTCTTTCATCTCATCAATAGAGAAGATTTCCTGATCGCCATGGGACCAACCCAGACGCACCAGATAGTTCAACAATGCCTGCGGCAGATAACCGTCATCACGGTATTGCATCACGCCAACGGCACCGTGGCGTTTAGACAGCTTTTTACCGTCATCACCCAGGATCATTGACACGTGGGCATATTCCGGCACCGGTGCGCCCAGCGCTTTCAGGATGTTGATTTGGCGCGGCGTGTTGTTGATATGGTCTTCACCACGGATCACGTGGGTGATTTCCATATCCCAGTCATCGATCACTACGCAGAAGTTATAGGTTGGTGCACCGTCGGTACGGCGAATGATCAGATCGTCCAGCTCCTGGTTGCTGAATTCGATCGGGCCACGGATTTTATCGTCGAAGATGACCGAGCCTTCCTGCGGGTTACGGAAACGCACTACGTGTGGCTCGTCGGCAGTGTGGCTGCACTGGCTATCGCGGCAATGGCCGTCATAACGTGGCTTCTCGCCGTTTTCCATTTGCTTTTCGCGCAGCGCTTCCAGGCGTTCTTTCGAGCAATAACACTTATAGGCCGTTCCCTGTTGCAGCATTTCATCAATCACCGCGTTGTAGCGATCGAAACGCTTGGTCTGGAAGTACGGACCCTCATCCCAATCCAGGTTCAACCAGTTCATGCCATCCATAATTGCGTCGATAGCCTCCTGGGTTGAACGTTCGAGATCGGTATCTTCGATACGCAATACAAACTCACCGCCGGAGTGGCGGCTGAATAACCAGGAATAGAGCGCAGTACGGGCGCCACCGACGTGCAGATAGCCGGTAGGGCTTGGGGCGAAACGGGTTTTGATTTTCATTGGGTTCACTGCCTTATTACGCAATGCGTGTCAGCGGAGTGCCGACGATTGCTCGGAATGTAAAATAGTGGACGACATTCTACCACTCCATGCTAATTCCTCAACGCCAGCACGCTATCGGCCGCTTCGCTTTGCGGCGCGCTACGCATGATACTGTGCAAAGAATCGACCTGGTCGGTGATAAATATCGCATCCTGTCTAAATTTGCGGCGAACGATTGAAATCATTTTAAAAACCGTTGACTCACTTTCAACTATCCCTATAATGCGACTCCAACAAGACGGGGTGATTAGCTCAGTTGGTAGAGCATCTCCTTTACACGGAGGGGGTCGGCGGTTCGAGCCCGTCATCACCCACCATCTTGTTAACGCAGTAAGCAATGAGAACAATGAGGGTGATTAGCTCAGTTGGTAGAGCATCTCCTTTACACGGAGGGGGTCGGCGGTTCGAGCCCGTCATCACCCACCATCATTCTCTCATATAGCAGTAAAGGGAAGTCCTGAAGTGGGTGATTAGCTCAGTTGGTAGAGCATCTCCTTTACACGGAGGGGGTCGGCGGTTCGAGCCCGTCATCACCCACCATTTCAGCTTCAGAAAGCAGTAAACCACATTCGTGGGTCGTTAGCTCAGTTGGTAGAGCAGTTGACTTTTAATCAATTGGTCGCAGGTTCGAATCCTGCACGACCCACCATCATTTAGAAAAAGGCGCCTTTAGGCGCCTTTTTCGCATATGCGCTCCCCACAAGAGTACCGTCTCCCTCAGCACATACGCAAAGAAGGGTCGTGTGGGTGAGGACCTGCGTTCAGGTTCGAGTCTCGCTTGCGAGACAACGGCGGCGGCCGGTCATCCTGCA
>NZ_JBKJYW010000014.1:0-3268 GCF_046715635.1 Serratia sp. (in: enterobacteria) | reverse complement strand
CGCCTGCGGCGATAAAGAGCCGGAGCAGCGCAAGGCATTCGTTGATTACTTACAGAATACGGTCATGCGCAGTGGCGTACATATCCCGACGTTGAGCGAAGATCAGAAACAGAAATTCGGTGCTTATACCGGCGATTACGCCATTCTGATGGGTTTTTCCCAGCAGTTGACCAAGTCGGTGGACGCCAGCCTGACCCCGGCGCTAGAGCAGGTTAATCAGATCCGCACCGCGCAGGACTATATGAGCAAGCGCGATAGCCTGCAACAGTCGATCGGCGCGTTAAACCTGCTGGGCCAGCAGATCCAGACTGCCAAGGCGCAGGCGGATACCGCTCGTGTGGCGCTGAAACAGCCGGACGATCTGAAAGCGGTGTACAACCAGGTGTATGACAAGATCGTTACCGCACCGGCTAATGCGCTGATGCCAGCGATCCCAACCACCGCCGGTTTTGTCCAGGACCTGGTACAGGTAGGGGATTTCCTGCAGGCCCAGGGCAATCAGGTCAGCTTCAACAACGGCGGCGTGCAGTTCCGCACCCAGCAGCAGGCGACGCAGTACAACACCATGATGTCCAATCTGGTGGCCAAGCAACAGAACCTGCTGAACGCACAGAAAACCGTGCAGGCGGTAATGCAGTAACCTTCGTTCTAAACAATGTATGTGGGCCAGCGTTTGGTACCACATACATTATTCCGCTTTTTTCCAACTCCTTGGCCCTCCCTCCCCACGTATTTTCTGTACTACACTTCACTTATTCATCACATCTCTTAATGTAGTTTTCTTTCATCCACGCCATGGTTCTTTCCCGACGGAATGGATGCTCACAGGGAAGATGTCATTTCAGGCCACGGCCCGGTGGTCGGATGTAAAATAAATTGTGATGTTTGTCACATTTCAAAAACAAACAGTAAGGCTTTAAATGTGACAAATGTCACATTTTTGGTGTATTTAGCCGGTATATCTTCTCGTTGTATTTTTTTTACACCGGATAAATGTGATGCGTATCACTAAATGCACTGGGGTATAGGGGCAAAGCTAGTGACGGTGATCACAATAATTCCGTGAAGTTCGCGTAGTAAAAAGAGCGTGGTAGAGTCCGTTTCGCAAACAGCATCAACAGGGCAAGAACGTTACAACAATTATCGCGCGCTCTTATTGTCAGCGCGTAACAATAGGGGTGTGTTTATGTTTTCACCAGACATCAAGGTTAAAGTGCAAAACTTTGGCCGTTTCCTGAGTAACATGGTGATGCCCAACATTGGCGCATTCATCGCCTGGGGTATCATCACTGCGCTATTCATTCCTACCGGCTGGCTGCCAAACGAGACGTTAGCCAAGCTGGTTGGGCCAATGATCACTTACCTGCTGCCACTGCTGATCGGTTATACCGGCGGTAAACTGGTGGGCGGCGAGCGTGGCGGTGTGGTCGGTGCCATCACCACCATGGGCGTGATCGTCGGTGCAGACATGCCGATGTTCCTCGGTTCGATGATTGCAGGCCCGTTGGGCGGTTGGGCGATCAAGCATTTTGACCGTTGGGTTGACGGCAAGATCAAGAGCGGCTTCGAGATGTTGGTCAACAACTTCTCCGCTGGCATCATCGGTATGCTGTTGGCAATCCTGGCCTTTATGGGTATCGGGCCATTGGTCGAAGCGATATCCAAAGTGCTGGCGGCTGGCGTGCACATCATGGTGGTCAACAACCTGCTGCCATTGACCTCGATCTTCGTTGAACCGGCGAAAATCCTGTTCCTGAACAACGCCATCAACCACGGTATCTTCTCACCGCTGGGTATCCAGCAGGCGACGGAAACCGGTAAATCAATCTTCTTCCTGATCGAAGCCAACCCAGGCCCAGGTTTGGGCGTGCTGATGGCCTATATGTTCTTCGGCCGTGGTAGTGCCAAGCAGTCTGCTGGCGGTGCGGCGATCATCCACTTCCTGGGGGGTATCCACGAAATCTACTTCCCATACGTGCTGATGAATCCACGCCTGATCCTGGCGGTTATTCTGGGCGGTATGACCGGCGTATTCACCCTGACCCTGCTGAACGGCGGCCTGGTGTCCCCTGCTTCCCCAGGTTCTATCCTGGCGGTGCTGGCGATGACGCCAAAAGGCGCCTATTTCGCTAACCTGGCGGCGGTGTTTGCGGCGTTCGTAGTCTCCTTCGTGGTTTCAGCTTTCCTGTTAAAAACCTCGAAAGTGAAAGAGGAAGACGATCTGGAAGAAGCTACTCGCCGTATCCAGGACATGAAAGCCCAGTCTAAAGGTGGTACCGCAGTAAACGCAGCGGTAGACGGCGATCTGAGCACCGTGCGTAAAATCATCGTGGCTTGCGATGCGGGTATGGGGTCCAGCGCCATGGGTGCCGGCGTACTGCGTAAGAAAGTGGCGGACGCGGGGCTGAAGAATATCTCGGTAACCAACAGCGCCATCAACAGCCTGCCGGATGATGTGGATCTGGTGATCACTCACCGCGATCTGACCGAGCGTGCGATGCGCCATGCGCCGCAGGCCCAGCATATCTCGCTGACCAACTTCCTGGACAGCCATCTGTATAGCGATTTGACCGCCCGCCTGGTGGCCGCTAACAAGACTAGCGAAACCGAGCAGAAGGTTATCTCCACCCTGGATGACAGCTTTGACGCCAGCGAACAGAACCTGTTCAAACTGGGGGAAAGCAACGTGTTCCTCGGCTTGCAGGCCATTGATAAAGAGCAGGCCATTCGCTTTGCCGGTGAACAACTGGTGAAGGGCGGCTACGTCGAGCCAGAATACGTTCCGGCCATGTTGGAACGTGAAAAGCTGACCTCTACCTATCTGGGCGAATCCATTGCCGTGCCGCATGGCACCATCGAAGCCAAAGACCGCGTGCTGCGTACCGGCGTGGTGTTCTGCCAGTATCCGCAGGGTGTACGTTTCGGTGACGAGGAAGATGAAGTGGCGCGCCTGGTTATCGGCATCGCGGCACGTAACAACGAGCATATCCAGGTGATCACCAGCCTGACTAATGCGTTGGATGACGAAACCGTCATCGAGCGGCTGGCGAATACCACCAGCGTCCAGGAAGTGTTGGATTTGCTGGGCGGTAACAAGGCCTGATAACAGAATTATTTTAAAGGGTGCAGCTTGCTGCACCCTTCTACATTAAGAAAGGGTGGAATATGAAAGCATTACACTTCGGAGCCGGCAATATTGGCCGTGGCTTTATTGGCAAACTGCTTGCCGACGCGCACGCCGAACTGACTTTTGCTGACGTTAACCAGA
>NZ_JBKJYW010000013.1:0-12415 GCF_046715635.1 Serratia sp. (in: enterobacteria) | reverse complement strand
CTCTCATTCCACGGCATAAGCAGCTCCACTCAGAAGTACTCATACCTATGTTGTAAGTGTCTACCATGTCCCCGAACAAGTGTTCATGATGTCCCCGGTCTGTACAGGGAGAGGGTTGGGGTGAGGGGAATGTTGCTGAAATATCATGTCTATAGCAATTTCTTAATACCTGATAAATCGACACTCCCACTAACTTAGTAAGTTATCACCAGCTTGCCCTGCATATGCCCATCCAACAGTTTGGCATGTGCGGCGGTCAAAGTGTCCACCGTCAGCCCCTGTAGCGTTTCGCTCAGCGTGGTGGTCAACTTGCCTTCGTCCAGCAACTGCGCCACCTGCTTGAGGATCTCCCCCTGCTGGGCAATATCCGGCGTGGCGAACATGCTGCGGGTAAACATAAATTCCCAATGCAGCGCCGCGCTTTTCAGCTTCAACGCGTTTTGATCCAGCGGTTGGCTGTTCTCGACGATGGTACAGATATGGCCGAGCGGGGCGATCAGATCGCTGATGGCTTGCCAATGGCCGTCGGTATCGTTCAGGCACAGGATATAATCCACGCTCTCAATCCCTTCCTTAGCTAGGTTACCTTTCAGATCGCGGTAATCCACTACCAGCTCAGCACCACGCTCGCGGCACCAGGCGGCGGATTCGGGGCGAGAGGCTGTAGCTATGACTTTCACCTTGCTACGTTGTGCGGCCAGGGGGATCGCCAGCGAGCCCACGCCGCCAGCACCGCCGATGATCAACAGCGTTTTACCGGCGTCTGCATGCTGAATATTCAGGTGTTCAAACAGGGCTTCCCACGCGGTGAGCGCGGTCAGCGGCATCGCGGCGGCTTGTGCCCAGTCCAGGCTGGCCGGTTTATGCGCCACGATACGTGAGTCAATCAGCTGATGGGTGCTGTTGCTGCCCGGACGGGTAATATCCCCGGCATACCACACCTCATCGCCGGGTTTGAACCCGCTAACGCTGCTGCCCACTTCGAGCACCACGCCGCTGGCATCCCAGCCGAGAATACGCGGCTGCTGCAAACCCTTTTTTTGCAGGCCAGCATGAACCTTGGTATCGACCGGGTTGACGGAAACGGCTTTGACCGCCACCAGCAGATCGTATTGGCCCGGTGCGGGTTTTTCTGGGGCGATTTCAATAAAACCGGCTGGATTTTTCGGATCGACGGCAATGGCTTTGATTAACATAATTGTGCTCCTTCGCATGAATAGTCCCAGTGTAGACCCTGAGGAGTAGAGTGATAAGATGGACAATAACTAACTAAGTGTTCGTCTGAGGTGAACAATTATGTTCAAGCAGTTGCAGGATATGGCATTGTTTGCGCTGGTGGCGGAGTGCGGCAGCTTTACTGCGGCGGCCAAACGGGCCGGGCTGCCCAAGTCCAGCGTCAGCCAGCGTGTCAGTCAGTTGGAGCAAAAACTGGGTCTACGTTTGCTCAACCGCACCACCCGGCAGTTAAATTTGACCTTTGCCGGGGAGCGCTATCTTGAACACTGCCAGGAGATGCTCTCTGCTGCAGAACGGGCCGATCTTGCCTTGCAGCGCTTGCGTGATAACCCCAGTGGTCGTCTACGTATCTCCACGCCTGCCGGGCTGGGGGCGACGTTGCTTCCGCATCTGGCGGCAGATTTCCAGCGCCAGTATCCGGATGTCTCGTTGGAAGTGTCAGTGTCGGATGCCATGGTGGATATGGTGCAGGAGGGTTTTGATGCGGCATTGCGTACCGGCAGGCCGCAGGATTCTTCGTTGATTGGCCGCCGTCTGGGGCATGCTCCCCGTTATTTGCTGGCTGCGCCGGAGTATCTGGCCCAGCACCCGCCGTTGCTGCATCCGCAGCAGTTGCAGCAGCATCTTTGCATCTCTCACCGTGCCTGGCCCGCCTGGATTTTGCGCCGCGGTGAAGAGTATTACCGTTGGCAACTGCCGCTGCGCCATACCACCGATAATCTGTTATATGCACGAGAGAGTGCCATTTTGGGGGCGGGTATTACGCTGCTTCCCGCGTTTCTCAGCCGTGAAGTGGTGGCGCAAAAGCAATTGGTGGAAGTGTTGCCGCAGTGGCAGGCCGAAGGCAATGAACTGTATCTGGTTTATCCGAGCCGCAAGCTTAATTCTCCGGCGCTGGCCTGTTTTATCGATGTCGTGATCCAGCACCCGGTCTTTGTGGATTATGCGCAGGCGCTGGATTGGGGATAACAAAAAGCCCGCAAGATGCGGGCTTGAGAGCATAGATAGCCAACCTGATGTTACTTGGTGACTTTCTTGTACTTGATACGGCGAGGTTCCAGCGCATCGGCACCCAGAGTACGCTTTTTGTACTCTTCGTATTCGGTAAAGTTGCCTTCGAAGAACTCCACCTTACCCTCATTCTGATAGTCCAGAATGTGGGTGGCAATACGGTCAAGGAACCAACGGTCGTGCGAGATCACCATCGCACAGCCTGGGAACTCCAGCAGGGCGTTTTCTAACGCGCGCAGGGTTTCGATATCCAGGTCGTTGGTGGGTTCGTCAAGCAGCAGCACGTTGCCGCCAACCTGTAGCAGCTTGGCCAGATGCAGACGGCCACGCTCACCACCGGACAGTTCGCCCACGCGTTTGCCCTGATCGACGCCCTTGAAGTTAAAGCGGCCAACGTAGGCACGGCTTGGCATTTCGGTATTGCCCACGCGCATGATGTCCTGGCCGCCGGAAACTTCTTCCCACACGGTTTTGGAGTTATCCATGCTGTCGCGGAACTGATCGACCGAAGCCAGCTTGACGGTATCGCCCAGCACGATGCTGCCGGAATCAGGCTGTTCCTGGCCGGACATCATGCGGAACAGCGTAGATTTACCCGCGCCGTTCGGACCGATGATACCGACGATGGCACCCTTCGGAACCGAGAAGGTGAGATCTTCGATCAGCAGGCGGTCGCCGTAGGATTTACGCAGATTGTTAACTTCAACCACTTTATCGCCCAGGCGGGTGCCAGGTGGGATAAACAGTTCGTTGGTTTCGTTACGTTTCTGGTATTCGGTGCTGTTAAGCTCTTCAAAGCGTGCCAGACGGGCCTTGCCCTTAGACTGACGGCCTTTGGCTCCCTGACGCACCCACTCCAGCTCTTTCTCGATCGACTTGCGGCGAGCGGCTTCGGTTGAGGCTTCTTGCGCCAGACGTGCGTCTTTCTGCTCCAGCCAGGAAGAGTAGTTACCTTCCCACGGAATGCCTTCGCCACGGTCCAGCTCCAGGATCCAGCCGGCCACGTTATCGAGGAAGTAACGGTCGTGGGTGATTGCCACTACGGTCCCTTCGAAGTCGTGCAGGAAGCGTTCCAGCCAGGCCACGGATTCGGCATCCAGGTGGTTGGTCGGTTCGTCCAGCAGCAGCATGTCTGGCTTTTCCAACAGCAGGCGGCACAGCGCTACGCGGCGGCGCTCACCACCGGAAAGGTTGGCGATTTTTGCGTCCCACTCCGGCAGGCGCAATGCATCGGCAGCGCGCTCCAACTGGGTGTTGAGGTTGTGGCCATCGTGAGCCTGAATGATCTCTTCCAGGCGGCCCTGTTCAGCGGCCAACTTGTCGAAGTCGGCCCCTTCTTCAGCGTACAGCGCGTACACTTCATCAAGTCGCTTCAGGGCACCAACCACTTCTGCCATCGCTTCTTCTACGGACTCGCGAACGCTGTGCTCCAGGTTGAGCTGCGGTTCCTGCGGCAGATAGCCGATCTTGATGCCCGGCTGCGGGCGAGCTTCCCCTTCGATATCGGTATCGATGCCGGCCATAATGCGCAGCAGGGTGGACTTACCGGAACCGTTCAGGCCCAGCACGCCAATTTTGGCCCCAGGGAAGAAACTCAGGGAAATGTTTTTCAGAATATGACGCTTCGGCGGAACCACTTTGCCGACGCGGTGCATGGTATAGACGTATTGAGCCACGTTGCTCCGAGCCTCTCTATCAGTTTTTATAGGATGTCTGGCGGCCTGAGTGTAGCCCGTTTCAGCACCGGTTCCCAGATCCCCTATGACGATCGCCAAGTATAACCGCTAATGCCCACCATTAGGTGAACTTTGCTGTTTCTTAAGGGGTGACGACGATCGACACGCGACGGTTTTCGGCGCGGCCGCTGGAGGTGGCGTTACTGGCTACCGGTTGGCGTTTACCCATCCCGCGGGTTTCTATATTGGCACGCGGAATGCCGATACCGGCCAGCACGTCGGCTACTGCGTTGGCGCGGCGCAGGGAAAGTTGATCGTTGTAGCTATCTTCGCCGTAGTTATCGGTGTGGCCGTCCAGGCGGAATTGCACGATGTTTACGCTCTTCAGCGCCTTGCCCATCTTCTCGACAATCTCGGTACTTTGAGGGCTCAATTTACCGACGTTGTTACCGAACAGCACCTTGTCGGAAAAGCCAAACTCCCAACCGTTATCGGTCAGTTTGAACCCTTGCGCCTGCAGTAAGGCGATCTGTTCCGCCGTCAGCCCTTGTGGTTTGCTCTGGCAGCCTGCTAGCGTGAGCAAGGTGATAAACACTAATGCCAGTAGGGAAAAAGACCGTTTAAAATTTTGCTGTAACATTGATTTTTCTCTTTGGTTGTTTTGGGGCTCGGTGCAGGCGCTATTTGCGCATTGCTAACCGCCAGCCTCCGTGGGACAGGTGTTTTGCCCGGTACATTGCATCATCCGCTTCGTGTAGCAGTTCCTGAGTGGTAGAGGCATGTTCAGGGTAAAACGCGATGCCGATACTCAGTGCGGCGATCACTCTTTCCTTGTTAGGTAACACAATGGGTTGTTGCATACACTCGATGATGATGTCGGCAATCGGCAACACATCGTTGGTGTCTTTGAGCGGTGCCAGCAGGATGGCGAATTCATCGCCCCCCATCCGGGCGACCAGATCGTGCTTGCGCAACCTGCTACGCAGGCGCTCTGCGATGGTGATTAATACGGTATCACCGGCCGCATGGCCATGGTTATCGTTCACCTCCTTGAAACGATTGCCGTCGATAAACAGTACCGCCAGCTTTTCATCGGGTTCGAGCTCTGCCAGCGCACGCCCCAACTGAGCTTCAAAGAAGGCCCGGTTTGGCAAGCCGGTCAGGCTGTCGTGGGTGGCTTGGTGAGTTAACGCGTCATTTTCTTGTTGCAGGTGCTCCTGCCAGGCTTCGATTTCATCCAGCAGGCCGTTAAAATCACAGCTCAGTTCGTGCAACTCGGCAATCGGTGCGGAAGGCACCCGCAGCTCGAAAGTCCGATCGCGACGTACCGTATGGGCAACGTTGGTGATATCGTCCAAGGAGGTCACTATCCCACTGAGCATTCTGCGGGAAAGCACCAGGGCACACAACGTACTGAGCATCAGGCAGGCAAGCATGCCCACCATGCCGCGCAGCAAGAATGTCAGCAGGCTGTTGCCGTTACCGGTCAACCAGACCAGGCCGATCTGCTTCCCTTCACGGGCGATGGGTAAAACCACCGCTTCGGGCAAGACCCAACGGGCCACCAACTGCTCCAGTCCATGCAATGGACTATCCACTGGGTGACTCCAACTGGCCAAGGCGACCCCCCGCATATCCAGGATTTTAGCCTCTGACACTTCTTCGTTGGAAGCGATCAGTAGCAACGCCTCGCGTGCGGCGGGGCGGTCCTCAAACACGACGGCGGCTTCAGCGGTATAACTGATCGAGCGGGCAATCAGATGCAGGTTATGGTTGGCATAGGCCCGCAGGGCAAACAGTGCCAGCAACGTCAGGAAGATCCCTGCGGCGCCGACGGCGATCAACGCCAGACTCAGGTTCATCCGTTGCAGCACTTGGCCCAGCGTAGGGCGAGATGTGGTCGACCCTTTATGACCTAACAGTTTCATTATGGCGGCCCCTTTTTACGCGCCAACTGCAGCACGCTAGGGTGAACACGCACGCCACTGCGCGCCAGTGAGTCCAGATTCACTTTAAAACCCGCCTGATCGTTGCTGATTTGCAAACAAAAGGCACTGCCAACAGCACATTCCATATCCTTTTCGCTGATGCTGAGGATCGAGTGACCCGAAATCCGGTGGAAGAAATCTTGTTTCTGGGCGGCATTAACGTCGCCCAGGTACACCACATCGCAGCTTGTAGCCAACTGCGGATTATCTAACTCGATCCGCTGGGTTTTGATTGGCCGCGCTGCCATCAGTAATATCGGGTCGAACAGACCTTCGGCATACTGGACTGGCGCAATCACGCACAAGCGGATCGGATCTGGTGTGGCGGGCCAGCGAGCATAGCTGATAATCCCCACCACCACGGTGGTGACGGTATGAATGCGTTTCTGGTTGGGATCTTGCGTATCAGCCCCGGCCAAGCTGGGAAACGTCAACATAGCCAGCAGCAGGATGGGCAACATGTGACGCGACCGGACCGGGTTACTGCATAAACCCTGCATCCTGATAGCCAACCCTATGGCCTTTAACGACATCTTCATCCGCCATTCCTGCCTACGGCCGGCTTGGTGGCGCGGCAGTCTGATACTAATTAATTGAACCTAGTCGAAAAGGGTAAAAGCTTTGCCACGTACAATCAATCCATCGCATTACCCAAAAAGCATAACCTGGCCGTCTTGGATGCGGATTGTATTATAAGAGAAGTTAGTTGTGCGCTTTATGCTCGGTTTTATGAGATTTTTCCTAGGTATTTTTTTACGTTATAAAAACGCCCGGCAGGGGTTGCCAGGCGTTTTAGTGAAAATTGCGTGTCCCTGAGCGCGTATTATAGCGTTTTTCGGCTCGCTTTGATGCGGCTAATCACCCATTTTTCCACTTCTACAATCAGGAATAGCGCAATGGCAATCATCAGCGTCACGCCCCAATAGAACAGCGGCAGCGGCGCGGTGCCAAACAGCGAGTTCATAAACGGCAGGTAGATGATAGCCATCTGCAGCAGTAACAGTACGCCACTCACCAACCACAGGCCCTTATTCAGGAACAACTGGCGGTTGAGTGGGAAGCGGTCTGCGGTGCGGCAGTTGAACATGTAAACCCACTGGGCGGTGACCAGGGTTTGCAGCAACACGGTACGGATCAGCTCGCTGCTGTAGCCGCGTGGTGCCATCCAGGCTTCCAGTGCGAAGGCGCTGATGGCGATCAGCACGCCGACGAAGCCGATGCGCCAGATAGCATGCAGATCCAACACGTTGCTGCCCGGCACCCTCGGTTGACGATGCATCAGCCCTTTTTCGGCGGGCTCATAGGCCAGGCCGAAAGACAGGGTGGTGGAAGTGGCCATGTTCATCCACAGGATCTGGATTGGCGTCAGCGGCAGCATGGCACCGGCCAGAATGGCGATGATGATCAGCAGGCCCTGCGCCAGGTTGGTCGGCAGGACGAACAGAATGGTTTTCTTCAGGTTGTCGTAAACGCGACGACCTTCTTTTACCGCGCTGGCGATGGTGGCGAAGTTATCGTCGGTCAGGACCATATCAGCGGCTTCTTTAGTCACCTCGGTGCCTTTGATCCCCATGGCGATACCCACGTCAGCCTGTTTCAACGCTGGTGCATCGTTGACGCCGTCGCCGGTCATCCCTACCACGCCGCCTTTATCCTGCAACGCTTTGACCAGACGCAGCTTATGTTCCGGGCTGGTACGGGCAAAGATATCGTAACGCACGGCGGCTTCTGCCAACGCCTGGTCATCCATATGCTCCAACTGGGAGCCGGTGATGGAATCCTGGCTGTTACCAATCCCCAGCATGGCACCGATGGCCATGGCCGTTTTCTGGTGATCGCCGGTGATCATCTTCACCCGGATCCCCGCTTGCTGGCATTCGGCGATGGCGGCGACCGCTTCAGGACGCGGTGGGTCCATCACGCCAGCGATGCCGATAAACACCATCTGCTGGCGGATATCGCCGTGATCCAGTTCCAGTTCGCCGTCTGGCGTGGTTTTACTGGCGGCGGCCACCATACGCAAGCCTTGCTCGGCAAAGCGTGACATCTCCGCTTCCCAGTAGCCGCGGCGGAAGGGTTGGATGCCCGAATCGGTCAGTTCGAATTCGCACAGTGAGAACAGCACGTCTGGCGCACCGGTAAGGAATACCTGATTCTTGCCCGCGACCTGGCTGCGTACCGCCATATATTTGTAGCTGGAGTCGAACGGGATTTTAGCCAATTGGCGGGCTTCACCTATCTCTAATCCGGCCTTCATCGCCAGCACTTTCAGTGCGCCTTCCGTTGGGCTCCCTGTGATCGCCCAACGACCGCTGTCATCCTGCTTTACCTGGCTGTCGTTACACAAGGTGATCGCGGTAATGAACTGCGCCAACGGCGGGATATCTTGAGCGTGCGCTGGTTTGTTGCTGTCGGCAAAGAAAATGCCGCCAACCGGTTCATAGCTTTCTCCTTCCACACGGTAAGCATGGTCGGCCATGATGACGTTTTTCGCCGTCATTTCGTTCATGGTCAGCGTGCCGGTCTTGTCCGAGCAGATCACCGTCATCGAACCTAAGGTTTCCACCGTAGGCAGCTTGCGGATAATCGCGCGGTTACGTGCCATCGACTGCACGCCCAGGGACAGGATAATCGAAATGATGGCAGGCAGACCTTCGGGCACCGCGGCCACCGCTAGGCTGATCAGCGCCACCAGCAGCTCACCGAGCGGCATATCCCGCATCGTGAAGGCAAACACGAACAGCAACACCATCATCACCAGGATCAGGATGAAGATGTTTTTGCCCAGACGGTCCATTTGTTGCAGTAACGGGGTACGCTGGGTCTTAACGGTCGAGATCATCTCGCTGATGTGGCCGAGTTCGGTATAGCCGCCGGTCGCGATAACTACGCCCTTGGCATTCCCGGCGCTGATGGTGGTACCAGAGAATAACAGGTTAGTGCGATCGCCAATCATCACTTCATCAGGGATAGCGTCGGTTTGTTTTGATACGACGGTAGATTCGCCGGTCAGGATGGCCTCTTCAACCTGTAGGTTGTGAGATTCCAATAACCGCAGGTCGGCGGGAATTTTATCGCCGGGGCGCAATAACACGATATCCCCTGGTACCAAATCTTCCGCATTCACCGTGTGGTTAATTCCGTCACGTACCACAATCGCCTGACTGGAAAGCATATTTTTAATGCCCTTCAGCGATTTCTCAGCGCTATTTTCCTGCACAAAGCCGATAAGGGCATTGATCACGGCCACGCAGAGAATAACCACGGTATCGATCCAATGCCCCATAATGCCTTTGAGGAAGGCGGCGGCCAGCAGAATATAAATCAGCACATCGTTAAAGTGGGCAATAAAGCGCATAAAAGCGCTTTTGCCTGCCTGCTCCGGCAGGGCGTTGGGGCCAAACTTCTTCAGCCGCTCGGCAGCTTCCTGTTCGCTCAGGCCTTGTTGCTGGCCATTCAAATGTTGAAGCGTTTGTTCAATATTGTATTGATACCAGGCTTTTTCCGGCTTGGGCGGCTCTTGGTATTCGGTGGGGGAATGTTTTGGCATGGAGTGCCTCTCCTTAAAGTCGTTCGAATCTAAGTCCCCATCTGTGTCGGCAGCCCTTTTGCCGGGGTGATATTCCATTGTTTTCTGTCACACAGATGTGAATGGTAAAAATTTTCAGTTAGTGGGTGGCCAATTATCTGCCGCGTGATAGTAAATAATCGCAAACTTGAGTTTTTGATCTGAGATAATAAAAATTAAGTAATAGGAATTGTTTTAATCCGTATGGAAATGTTTCTGTATTAATGTCTTTGTAATGTCATTTTTTGTATAGGAAAACTCGTATCTGCATAGAAAACTATAGAACACCGGGGTTATTGTGTGATGAAAAAATTGACCATAATCCCATGATTTTTCAAAACGTCGTCTTGTTGTTCTGCCTGGCGCAATCGCCAGGCAGGGTGGTTTTCATCTGGGCTGATAAACTTGTTATAAAGTAATGAATGGATACGCGTTTTTGCTGTCTATGATTAATACCTGATGCCAGCCCATGGTAGCGGCACGGTTTTGTTCCCGGCGTGGCTTCCCACGGTGGGGCGTGAGACATTTGCAGAGCAGGATCACTGGCCCGTTGGCTGCTGACGCGGCGCGGCAGCGGGGTGGATCGGTTCTGGCAAGCTAACCCAGCGAGGAAAGAGTAAGTATGGTCAAGGTGGACAAATGGCGGTTGTGGGCTGTGGGCCTGTGCCTGACGGCATTTTCTGGTGCAACATTGGCAGACTCTTTGGACGGTGAACGCCAGCGTTATCTGCAAATCAAGCAGGCCTGGGACAGTAAGCAGATGGACGTGGTGGCGCAGTTGATGCCAACGCTGCAGGATTATCCCCTGTATCCTTATCTGGAATATCGCCAGTTGACCCAGGATCTCAGCACGGCCAGCGCGGCTCAGGTCCAGCAGTTTTTGCGGTTGCATCCTACGTTGCCACCCGCAAAATCGCTCACTGCCCGTTTCGTGAACGAACTGGCGAGCCGTCAAGACTGGACTACCCTGCTGGCCTTCAGCCCGCAAGAGCCTAAACCGGTCGCGGCGCGCTGTAATTTCTATTACGCCAAGTGGGCCACCGGCGATCGGCAGGCGGCCTGGACCGGGGCCGATGATATCTGGATGAGCGGTAAAACCTTGCCGGGCTCCTGCGATAAGCTGTTCAGCGTCTGGCAGGCTGCTGGTAAGCAAACGCCGTTGAGCACACTGGCACGGATGAAGCTGGCGCTGAAAGAGGGCAACAGTGGCCTGGTGAACTACCTGTATCGCCAATTGCCAAGCGATTATCAGACCATGGGGGATGCGCTGGTACGGTTGCAAAACGATCCCACCACGCTGGAAGCCTTTGCCCGTAGCGTTGGCCCAACAGACTTTACCCGTTCGGCCACCAGCATCGTATTCGCACGCCTGGCTCGCCAGGACGTAGAGAATGCCCGAGCCATGATCCCAACGCTGGCTCGCCTGCAGAAAATGAGCGAAAGCGAGAAGTTAGGATTGGAGGAAGAGGTGGCCTGGCGGTTGATGGGCAACGATGCCACCTTTGAGCAGACTCAATGGCGCGATCGGGTGATCCTACGCAGCCAACAGCCCGCTTTGCTGGAGCGCCGCGTGCGTATGGCGCTGGGCGTGGGCGATCGTCAGGGGCTGAAAACCTGGCTGGCCCGCCTGCCTGAAGAATCACGTAATAAGGACGAATGGCGTTACTGGCGAGCCAGCGTAATGATTGATGAAGGCAAACGCAGCGAAGGGGAAGTGATACTGCGTAGCCTGATGAACGAACGCGGCTTCTACCCGATGGTGGCAGCGCAAAAACTGCAGGTGGCTTATCCGGTGATGGTCGCCGTGGCGGCAAAACCTCGCACCGATCTGGTAAGTGGTCCGGAGATTGCCCGGGTGCGCGAACTGATGTATTGGAATATGGATAACCTGGCGCGCAGCGAGTGGAGTTCATTCGTGGCCAGCCGTAGCCGTCCGGAGCAGGAAGCGCTGGCCCGCTATGCCTTTGAGCAGAAATGGGCCGATCTGAGCGTACAGGCGACCATCGTGGGCAAACTGTGGGATCATCTCGAAGAACGTTTCCCGATGGCCTGGCCACAGGAATTCCGCCGTGCTACCGAAGATAAAGGCATTACGCCGAGCTATGCCATGGCGATTGCCCGCCAGGAGAGCGCCTGGAACCCGAAAGCTCAGTCGCCGGTCGGAGCCGCAGGTTTGATGCAGGTCATGCCGCGTACCGCGAAACATACGGTGGATCTGTTCGGCATCCCAGGCTACAGCAGCCCGAGTCAGCTGTTTGATCCGCAAACCAATATCACCATTGGCACCAGCTATCTGGAGTCGGTGTATCAGCAATTTGGTCGTAACCGCATTCTTGCCTCTGCGGCCTATAACGCTGGCCCATCACGGGTGAATACCTGGTTAGGCAATACCGATGGCCGTGCGGATGCCGTGGCGTTTGTGGAAAGCATTCCATTCTCGGAAACCCGTTCTTACGTGAAGAATGTGCTGGCCTATGACGCGTTTTATCGTTACTTCATGCATCGGCCAGCAAAGGTGCTGACGGATGCCGAGTGGCAAAGACGTTATTGATATCCCCGTCGTCTTTCAAGCTGTAGCGTTGTTACCTGCACTTGTCCACCCCAGTCACTTACTAAAAGTAAGCTCCTGGGGATGAACAAGCTTGGTGCCTAGCTATGCTGTACAGGGATGTACGAATGCCGCGAGCGCATGGACGCGCAAGAGTGGCCAACTTGAAATCCATAGGGGATAGCGAGGTAGTTAGTGGTGGTAGCGGTAGATGATTAGTAATAACGTAGCCAGCCCCAGTATTTTGACGCTTACCCGCGGTATGCTATGCTGCTGTACTAGTTAAATAGTATGGTGGCTGGCATGACGCAAATATCGCTAAACGACCCCGCTCTTTCAGAACAAGGCAATGAAGATTGGCTGCGCTTTGTCGCGCTGCTGCAGAGTT
>NZ_JBKJYW010000012.1:0-7258 GCF_046715635.1 Serratia sp. (in: enterobacteria) | reverse complement strand
AAAGCCGCCAACTGCACAAAACGGTGGTCAGCGATCGGGCCAAGGCGGTATTTAACGGCATGATCAAGGTCGCGCAGCATGCGATTAAAACCGACGGCCAAATGAATAACCACAACCTGCTGTTGGGCAAGGTCGCGGAGGTAGACACCAAACCGCAGTTGGAAATCTACGCCGATGATGTCAAATGCAGCCACGGTGCCACCGTGGGTCGGATCGATGAAGAACAGCTGTTCTATCTGCAATCACGCGGTATCGATAAACATGCGGCGCAGCAGATGATCATCTTTGCCTTTGCCGCTGAATTGACGGAGGGCATTGCCGATCCGGTCATTCGGGAGTTGGTACTGGCGCGTATCGCCGACCGTTTACCCCGGGAGGCGGCATGAGTTATCCCCTGGAACGGGTACGTAGCGATTTTCCCCTGCTGGCTCGGGAGGTCAATGGGCAACCGTTAGCTTATCTGGACAGCGCCGCCAGCGCGCAGAAACCGCAAAGCGTGATTGACCGCGAACTGGATTTCTACCGTCACGGGTATGCCGCTGTACATCGCGGTATCCATACGTTGAGCGCCGAAGCTACCCAGCAGATGGAGGCGGTACGTCAACAAGTGGCGCGCTTTATCAACGCAGGCTCGGCGGAAGAGATTGTGTTCGTCAAAGGCACCACCGAAGGCATCAATCTGGTGGCAAACAGCTTTGGCCGCCATCTGCTGACGGCGGGTGATAGCATCATCATCACTGAGATGGAGCATCATGCCAACATTGTGCCGTGGCAAATGTTGGCGCACGAGCGTGGCATTACGCTGCGTGTCTGGCCGCTGCAGCCCGATGGCACCTTGGATCTGGCGCAACTGCCGGGCTTGATCGATGCCTCCACCAAGCTATTGGCGATCACCCAGGTATCGAACGTGCTGGGGACCGTCAACCCGCTGAGTGAGATCGTTCCTGTGGCCAAGGCGGCTGGGCTGAAGGTTCTGGTGGACGGCGCTCAGGCGGTGATGCATCAGCGTATCGATGTCCAGGCGCTCGACTGTGATTTCTATGTGTTCTCCGGCCACAAGCTGTATGGGCCTAGCGGTATCGGCATTCTGTATGGCAAGCAAGCGTTGCTGGAACAGATGCCACCGTGGGAAGGCGGCGGTGCGATGATCCAACGGGTCAGCCTGACGGAAGGTACCACCTTTGCTGCACCACCTTGGCGTTTTGAGGCCGGTTCGCCCAATACGGCTGGCATGATGGGGTTGGGGGCTGCCATCGACTATGTCGAGGCTCTGGGGCTGGATAACATCCACGATTACGAGCAGTCTTTAATGCGTTACGCATTGGACGGATTGCAGCAGGTGCCAACGCTGAAGATCTATGGCCCTGCACAGCGTGCCGGCGTGATTGCCTTTAACCTGGGTGAACATCATGCCTATGACGTGGGCAGTTTCCTGGATCAATACGGTATCGCGATCCGCACCGGGCACCATTGTGCCATGCCGCTGATGGAGTTCTACCAGGTGCCAAGTATGTGCCGGGCTTCTCTGGCGTTGTACAATACCCGTCAGGAAGTAGATCGGCTGGTAGCCGGTTTGCAGCGCATCCACAGCCTGTTAGGCTAATCATTAAAGGGAGCCCCATGGCGCATTTGCCGGACAAAGATAAACTGGTGCGTAATTTTTCCCGCTGCCTGAACTGGGAAGAGAAGTACCTGTATGTGATCGAACTGGGTGGCCAGTTGCCACCGCTGGATGAAAGCGAGCGGCAGGCGGCCAACCTGATTTCCGGCTGTCAAAGCCAGGTATGGATCGTGATGAGCGCCAACGCTGAAGGGCGGGTTGAGTTTCATGGTGATAGCGATGCCGCCATCGTCAAGGGGCTGCTGGCGGTAGTGTTTATTGTTTATCACCAGCTCACGCCTCAGCAAATCCTCGATCTGGATGTGCGGCCATTCTTCAGCGAGCTGGCTTTGAGTCAACATCTGACGCCTTCCCGTTCTCAGGGGTTGGAAGCGATGATCCGCGCTATTCGCAGTAAAGCGGCCCAGCTCACCTGAGCGGATCCCCCAAGGCTTATTGATGTGACGCTATGTCAATGAGCCTTTACAATGACTGCCAAACCCCGTCTTTTTCCCGCAAATTATAAGTATTTCAGCCGGTTACTCGTTGACGCGTTATTGACAATTCCTGCATTTAATTACGTTATAACATGTTGATTTTTTACAATTTATTGCCTTTAAACAGGTTCTTGCTAATATCGAACGAGTGTTTGTCTTATTTACCTGCTGGCCAGCGACCGCTAGCCTTGCAATGAACCGTAATAACAATAGGGATCAGAATGAAACGTGCGTTGACTCTAATGGGCGTGTTATTCGCCACCGTACTGACCGGCACCCAGGTCGCCAGTGCGAACGAATACCCATTGCCGCCGCCAGGCAGCCGCCTGATTGGTGAGAATACAATTTACAACGTGCCAAACGATGGCCGTTCGCTGGAAGCCATTGCGGCTGACTACAAGATTGGGCTGTTGGGCATGCTGGAAGCCAACCCGGGGACCGATCCCTATTTGCCTAAACCGGGGTCGGTGCTGACGATCCCAACACAGATGCTACTGCCGGATACCCCACGTGAAGGGATTGTGGTCAACCTGGCGGAACTGCGCTTGTACTATTACCCGAAAGGGGAAGATCAGGTGATCGTCTACCCGATTGGTATCGGCCAGACCGGCATGAATACGCCGCTGAAGGTGACCTCGGTCAGCCAGAAGATCCCGAATCCAACCTGGACGCCAACGGCCAACATCCGCAAGCGTTACCAGTCACAGGGCGTGACTCTGCCTGCGGTAATACCAGCTGGGCCAGAGAATCCAATGGGGCTGTTTGCCATGCGTCTGGCTATGGGGCACGGTGAATACCTGATCCATGGCACCAATGCCAACTTTGGGATCGGGATGCGCGTGAGCTCGGGCTGTATCCGCCTGCGCCCAGACGATATCGAAGCGTTGTTCAACCAGGTGCCACAAGGCACCAGAGTGCAAATCGTTAATGAACCGGTGAAAGTCTCCGTTGAGCCAGACGGCAAACGCTATGTAGAAGTGCATCAGCCTCTGTCGAAAGTGGCCAGCGACGATCCGCAGACCATGCCGATCGCGCTTTCTAAAAATCAGAAAGCATTTGCTGCTGATCCACAGACCGATAAGGCAATGCTTGACAGCGCCATCGTACGGCGTTCTGGTATGCCGGTGCTGGTCAGTGTAGGGCAAGACCCTTCCGAGGTCACTACGCCTCCTATAGCGCCTCCTGGTGAGGGTGCTGACACCTCTGGCGAGTCTGGTGCACCGATTAGCTCGGTGAACTAAACCTTGATGGTGCGAAAGTAGTGGGGTCCGGCATTGAGCCTGGCCCTTTTTTTGTGCCTAAGGTATGGGATGGGGTGATGTGCAGGGGCTATTTATTTTTAGGCAAAAAAAAACGGTGCACAAAGTGCACCGTTTTCAATAACCGAAGCAAACTTACTTTTTGTAAGCGTGTGCTTGGTTGTCCAGACGCTGGTTAGCGCGCGCTGCGTCGTCTTTAGCTGCTTGAACGTCAGAACGGATTGCGTTCACGTCGTTGCTCAGCTGGTCAACTTTAGCGTTCAGAGTCTGAACGTCAGAAGACAGTTGATCGATTTTAGCGTTGCTTGAGCAACCAGCCAGCATAGTAGAAGCCAGGATTACCGCGCCCAGTACCAGTTTAGTACGATTCATTATAACACCCTCTAGATTGAGTTAATCTCCATGTAGCGTTACAAGTATTACACAAACTTTTTTCGAAAGAGAATAAATTTTTTGTATTAGGGCCCTTTATTTTGATCGTTCGCTCAAACTTGCATCTTGTTTTGCAAAATAGTTAAAAAATCGAAGGAAAACAGCCTGATTCTATGGGACAACTCTCAAATGAAATTGGCGAAATAAACCGCTTTAATGGTTGCGTTTTTCTGAAAGTGCGTTATTGCAGATAAAAAAAACGCCGCTAAGCGGCGTTTGGGTCACAGATTGGTTGTCACGTTTATTATTACAGCACGTGAACTGAGGCAGTATTGGTAGTGCCGCTTGGTACCAGAGCACCAGAAACCATCACCACGACGTCGCCTTTCTGTGCCAGGCCGCTCGCCAAAGCAACTTCTTTACCAATGCGGTAGAAGTCGTCGGTAGAAGCAATTTCCTTGACCATCTGAGTGGTGATACCTTTGCTCAGGATCAACTGACGAGCAGTGACTTCGTTGGTCGTCAGCGCCAGGATCACGGCGTTAGGGAAATACTTACGCACGGATTTAGCAGATTTGCCGCCGCTGGTGGCTACCACGATCAGTGGCGCGTCCAGTTTCTCTGCAGTTTCTACCGCACCGCGGCACACCGCTTCGGTGATGCGCAGTTTACGGTTGTCGTTCAGGGTATCGATACGGCTAGGCATCACGCGATCGGTACGTTCGCAGATGGTTGCCATAATGGTAACGGCTTCCAGCGGGTATTTACCCTTGGCGCTTTCGCCAGACAGCATCACCGCATCGGTACCGTCCAGGATGGCGTTGGCAACGTCACCAGCTTCCGCACGGGTAGGGCGCGGGTTCTTGATCATTGAATCCAGCATCTGGGTCGCGGTGATAACCACTTTGCGTGCGCGGTTACACTTCTCGATCATCATCTTCTGCGCGAAGATCACTTCTTCTACCGGGATTTCAACACCCAGGTCGCCACGGGCGACCATGATGCCGTCAGACGCTTCGAGGATCTCGTCGAAGTTGTTCAGGCCTTCTTGGTTTTCAATCTTGGAGATGATCTGAATGTTTTCGCCACCGTGGGCTTTCAGGTGCTCACGGATTTCCATCACGTCGGAACGCTTACGGATGAAGGAAGCCGCAACGAAGTCTACGCCTTGCTCACAACCGAAGATCAGGTCACGTTTGTCTTTTTCGGCCAGCGCTGGCAGCTGAATGGAAACACCTGGCAGGTTAACGCCCTTGTTTTCGCCCAAATCGCCGCTGTTCAGTACGTTACAAACCACTTCGCTTTCGGTAACCGCAGTCACTTCCATACCGATCAGGCCATCGTCCACCAGGACGGTGTTGCCAATTTTCAGGTCGGCAGCAAAGCCAGGGTAGGTCACCGCAACGCGCTCTTTGTTGCCGATAACGCTCTGGTCGGTGGTGAAGGTGAAGGTTTGGCCAGCCACCAGGGCTGCATCAACGCCGCCTTCCAGTTTCATGGTACGGATTTCCGGGCCTTTGGTATCGAGCAGGATACCGGCGTTTTTACCGGTTTTGGCAATCACTGCACGCATATTCTTGATGCGGTTGCCGTGTTCTTCATAATCGCCATGGGAGAAGTTAAGGCGCATTACGTTCATGCCCGCGTTCAGCAGGCTGGTCAGCATTTCTTCCGACTCGGTTTTTGGGCCGATAGTACAAACAATTTTGGTCTTTTTCATGACGATTTTTTCTGCAAGTTGTGATGGATAATAAAACTAACGGTACCGGCGGCTAGGCCATCGGTAAGGGATTTGGGCTGTGCCTGGCAATGCAAAACATAGTTAAGGATAGGTGACCTTGGTCGAAATGGGGTGGAAAAATTCGGCCGATGCCCAGATGTGGGTAGGCTGCGCAAAAAGCGAGGATGAGAATTTGTTGTAATTGCGTTTTCGCAGATCAAGGGCTGAAACCATTCAACTGAAAGACGTTGCGCATTATAAGGCTATGCGGCTGGAAACAAAACAAAAAACCGCTTTTGATGGCTGCTTTGTGCAAAACAGCAGCAAATGTGGCGCAAATAGACCGCCTGCCAGCGGGTTTGTTGCGCAAATGAGATTAATGTAACTGATGATGTATGCTTAATCTCATAATGTGATCAGGTTATCATTTTTAAGATTTTTTCTGGATTTCCAGCAGGACTCCGTCATCCAGACAGAAGCAGCCAAATACGGTGGCGGCAGGGATCGCCAACGTTTCCTGGGCTATCAGAGTCTGCACATCGCTGCCGACGGTGAACTCGAAAATACCAGAAAGGATGCGGATTTGCTGGGGGTAGGGGCGTTTTTGCAGTTGGTCAAAGGTGCCTGCGACAAATTTGACTTCCCAGGCGGTGCTGCCATCGCTCATTAGCCCTTGGCGGCGGGCAAGGCCATTATCGAGTTGTTCGAACGGCAGCTGAGATTTAAAAACCGACATTAAAATTACCTCCATCAGGATACTGCGCTGATGATACGCGACGGGCTGACGCTCTGTCCGGTATTACTGTTACATTGGGTTGCCGTTAGGCGAGAGAGAATACTGGGAAGCGAAATAAGAAGTGGTGCGTCCGAATGGACTCGAACCATCGACCCCCACCATGTCAAGGTGGTGCTCTAACCAACTGAGCTACAGACGCATCTTTTTCCTCTCTGTCATGGCTGACAGCGGGGACGAATATTAGCGAGCAACCCGGCTGCTGGCAAGGGGAAAAACGCAATTTTATTTGGTATTTCACGCGATTGCTGAGCTTATGTGCAGTAAGGCGCTTTTTTCTGCAAGGGTTGGCGAGGAACTCGCCGGTTTGCCTGAGACAAACCGGCGAACGGGATTAACGGGTGGAACGCTGCAAAATCAACGCCGGGGGTTGGCGCTGTAACCAACGCATCCGCAATACCATCATGATGGCGGCGAAGGTCAGGCCGATAATAAAGCCGAACCAGAATCCGCTT
This sequence comes from Serratia sp. (in: enterobacteria), assembly GCF_046715635.1. GTDB lineage: Bacteria > Pseudomonadota > Gammaproteobacteria > Enterobacterales > Enterobacteriaceae > Chania. Next base: position 562 of record NZ_JBKJYW010000012.1, on the reverse strand, counting down.
GGCCCCATTGCTGGCACAATGTAGTCCGTCAGCGCCAGCAGATAGCCGCTTGGTAATCCGAGAACCCAATAGGCCACAAAGGTGATGTAGAAGATCGCCCGGGTATCTTTATAACCCCGCAAAATACCGCTACCAATCACCTGGATGGAGTCGGATATCTGATAAATCGCCGCCAGTAGCATCAGATGGGAGGCCATGGTCACGACTGCCGGGTTATCGTTGTACAGCAGAGCGATAGACTCGCGGAATGCGGCGGTAAACAACGCCGAGCAACTGGCCATGGCGATGCCGACGGCAATCGCTGCATAGGCGGCAATCCGAGCGCCCTCTACCGAGCCTTCACCCAGGCGATGCCCAACGCGAATGGTGGCCCCCACGCCGAGCGACAGCGGCAGTACAAACATCAGTGAGCTGAAGTTCAGAGCAATCTGGTGACCGGCAACCGCGACGATGCCCAGCGGTGAAACCAGTAATGCCACCACGGCAAACAGCGTCACCTCAAAGAACAAGGCCAGGGCAACCGGCAGACCAATGCCGATCAGGCGTTTTAACGCCTGCCAAT
>NZ_JBKJYW010000011.1:0-5886 GCF_046715635.1 Serratia sp. (in: enterobacteria) | reverse complement strand
ACCCCATCATTATGAGTGATGTGCTCTAACCAACTGAGCTACGTAGCCATCTTTTTTCGCGCAACCTTCATCGGCGTTGCGGGGCGCATTATGCGTATATGGTCGTTTTGCGTCAACAAGTTTTTTCCCGAAAAAGCGACTGGAGGTGTTGTTTGACTGGCTTGTGAACAGGTTGCCGATAAAAACATCAATTAACGTGGTTAATGGTTGAAAACATCCACAAAAAAGCGGGCCATCAGGCCCGCCGAAGGTAAAACGGTGACGGTTTACTTATAGGCTGACTGGTGTACGCCTACGGCACGGCCTGACGGGTCGTCCATCTTTTTGAAGGATTCGTCCCATTCAATGGCTTTTGCCGACGAGCAGGCTACAGAAGGGCCGCCAGGAACACATTCCGCTGCGCTTGGCAGTGGGAACAGCTCTTCGAAAATCTCGCGGTACAGGTAGCCTTCTTTGCTGTTTGGCGTGTTGTACGGGAAGCGGAAACGTGCGGTTTCAAGCTGTTGATCGCTAATTTGCTTGGCAGCGACTTCTTTTAGCGTATCGATCCAGCTGTAGCCGACACCGTCGGAGAACTGCTCTTTCTGGCGCCAGGCCACGCTAGCTGGCAAATAAGACTCGAAGCATTGGCGAATAATGTGCTTTTCCATCTTGCCGTTGCCGCACATTTTATCCTGCGGGTTGATGCGCATCGCCACGTCCAGGAAGTTTTTATCCAGGAACGGCACGCGGGCTTCTACACCCCAGGCAGACATTGCTTTGTTGGCACGAGCACAGTCGTACATATGCAGTGCCAGCAGTTTACGCACGGTTTCCTCGTGGAATTCTTTGGCATTTGGCGCCTTATGGAAGTACAGGTAGCCGCCGAACACCTCATCCGCCCCTTCACCAGACAGCACCATTTTGATGCCCATTGCCTTGATCTTGCGTGACATCAGATACATTGGCGTGGAGGCGCGGATGGTGGTGACGTCGTAGGTTTCGATGTGGTAGATCACATCGCGGATGGCATCCAGGCCTTCCTGCACCGTGAAGTGGATTTCATGGTGGACGGTGCCAAGGTGGTTAGCCACCTCTTTAGCCGCACGCAGATCCGGGGAACCTTCCAGCCCGACGGCGAAGGAGTGCAGTTGCGGCCACCAGGCTTCACTGCGCTCATCATCTTCTACCCGGCGCGCGGCATATTTTTTGGTGATGGCAGAAATCACCGAGGAATCCAGCCCACCGGAGAGCAACACGCCGTAAGGCACATCGGACATCAGGTGGCTTTTTACCGATTCTTCCAGCGCGTTGCGCAGGGCGTTGGCATCGGTGACGTTGTCTTTGACGTTGTCATAGTCGAACCAATCACGCTGGTAGTATTCGCGGATTTCACCGTCCTGGCTCCACAGGTAGCTGCCTGCCGGGAACTCTTTAATGCTGCGGCAGACCGGCACCAGCGCCTTCATCTCAGAAGCGACATACAGGTTGCCGTGCTCATCGTGCCCCATATACAGCGGGATGATACCGAGATGGTCGCGGCCAATCAGGTAAGCGTCTTTTTCTGTGTCGTATAGGGCAAAGGCGAACATACCTTGCAGGTCGTCCAGGAAGTTCGGGCCTTTTTCCTGATACAGCGCCAGGATCACTTCGCAGTCGGAGCCGGTCTGGAATTGATAATGCTCACCCAACTGCTGACGCAGGGCCTGATGGTTATAAATTTCACCGTTAACCGCCAATACGTGGGTGTGCGCAGCGTTATACAGCGGTTGTGCACCGTTATTCACATCAACAATCGACAGGCGCTCGTGAACCAGAATGGCTTTATCGCTGGCGTAGACTCCGGACCAGTCTGGGCCGCGATGGCGCATCAGGCGGGACAGTTCCAACGCTCTTTTGCGCAATTCCACCGGATCGGACTTCAGATCGAGCACACCGAAAATAGAACACATACAAACTCTCCTAACGACATTTTATGGCGGTGATGTGATGTACAGCGCGCCTGCATGTAAAGTCAACGGTGCGGCTTTGCTGCCTTCTGATAATGAAAATGCGTCAAAAGTTGAGGTATATGCAAGTGATTTAACGTTACGCTGAAAAATAGTCTTGGGGTGGGGTGTTAAAATTAGCGGATGTTCACTTTTAGGCGGTAAAAATTGTCGAATATGTAATTTATTGCCGAGTGAGGTGAGTGCGGGATAAATTTTCAGGCGTTTCGATGATCGATGCTTCCCCTCACCCCAACCCTCTCCCACAAGGAGAGGGAGCTAGCGCAGAGTCGTTGTCACGTGCAGAAGTTTAATCTGCAATAAGGGGGATGTTGAAGGCGAACCTTTGCTACTGCGGGAAGAACGACGAAACATCAGCGAACTGGATCGGTCACCACAGGGAGAGGGAGCTGTCCGGAGATCTTGATTAGCTTGTGCGACTTCGGAAAGTAGGGTGTAAGAACAAGAAAGGTAAGGTATTACGCCAAGCGATCAACGAACTCGATCGGTCCCCTCTCCCTGTGGGAGAGGGTTAGGGTTAGGGGCCATGACTTGGGGCTTAAAAAATAGTGATATCCGCCACGGATGGGAAGATATAGCTCGGGCGGAACGGCATGGATTCAACATCGTTCAGGTTTGAGACGCCGGACAGCACCAGCACGGTTTCCAACCCGGCCTGGAAGCCAGCCAGGATATCGGTGCGCAGGTTGTCCCCGACAATCACCGTCTCTTCCGAATGTCCCTGCATCTTGTTCAGCGCGGCGCGGATAATCCACGGGCTAGGCTTGCCGACATAAAACGGCTTACGGCCGGTGATTTTCTCGATAGGAGCACACAGCGCCCCACAGGCGGGAGTGAAACCATGGCCATGGGTATCCGGGTTGGTGGCGATAAAGCGCGCCCCGTTGTTCACAAAGAAGGCCGCTTTATGCATCATGTCCCAGTTGTAGGAACGGGTTTCGCCCACGATCACGAAATCCGGGTTGATATCGGTGATGGTAAAGCCGGCTTTGTAGAGCTCGTGGATCAGTGCGCCTTCGCCCACCACATAGGCTTTTTTACCTTCCTGGCGGCGCAGGAAATCGGCCGTCGCCATCGCTGAGGTATAAAACGCGCTTTCTGGCACGTCCAGGCCGGCGGCGGCAAAGCGGTTGGCCAGATCCTGGGCGGTTTGCGAAGGGTAGTTGGTTAGCACCACCAACGGCATTCCCTGCTCCTGAATACGAGCCAGGAACAGATCGGCACCAGGGATCGGGGTATTGTCATGCAGCAGCACGCCGTCGATGTCACATATCACGTTTTTGATAGTCATTGATGCGGGGTCTCATGATAAACGGCAGGGCAAAAAGCCAGAAATGCATCCCTGCCAAACAGGCAGTTTAACTTTCTAGCAGCCGTTGGAGAAGTACACCGTTGAGCATTGCCCGTTTAGCCAGGGCAAAAGCACCGATCGCTGAACGATGATTGAGTTCGGAAGTGACCACCGGCAGGTTTCTGCGGAAATCCTTCAGCACCTGAGTGTTGATGCAGCTTTGGATGGCGGGTAACAGCACTTTGTCCGCTTCGGTGATTTCACCGGCGATCACCACTTTTTGCGGGTTAAACAGGTTGATGGCGATGGCTACCGCTTTGCCCAGATAGCGGCCAACGTGTTCGATCACTTCGCTGGCCAGCAAATCTCCGCGATTGGCGGCTTTGCAGATGGCGGCAATGCTACAGTCGTCCAGCGTCATTTTGCTGGGGTAGCCCTGAGTCAGCAGATGACGTACGCGCTGTTCAATAGCGGCATTGGCCGCCACGGTTTCCAGGCAGCCGAAGTTACCGCAGTGGCAGCGCTCGCCGAGGGGATCGATTTGAATATGACCAATCTCCCCCACGTTGCCGTTATTGCCAAGGAAGATTTGGCCGTTGACGATGATCCCGGCACCGGTGCCCCGGTGCAGGCGCACCAGAATGGAGTCTTCACAATCCCGGGTCGCCCCGAAATAGTGTTCCGCCAAGGCCAGGCTACGGATATCGTGGCCGACAAAGCTGGTGACGTTGAAGCGTTGCTGAAGATGATCGACCAAGGCCCAGTTATCGACGCTGATGTGCGGCATATAGCGCACCACGCCCAAAGCCGGATCGACCAGGCCAGGCAGGATCACGGCAATGGCGATCAGTTCGCGCAGTTTGCGCTGGTAGCTTTCGATAAACTGCGCAATGGCGTTGAGCAGTGCGTTTTCCAGTGTCTCCTGGGTGCGTTCCGGCAGAGGGTAGTGCTCCTCTCCAAGCGACTTACCGCCCATATCATACAGAGTGATGGTGGCATCATGACGGCCCAGGCGGACGGCAACGGTGTGGAAATTGCGGGTTTCACTGACAATGGAAATGGCACGGCGGCCACCGGTGGAGGCTTGCTGATCGACCTCTTTGATCAGCCCGCGCTCCAACAGTTGGCGAGTAATTTTAGTGACGCTGGCGGGGGCAAGCTGACTGAGTTCGGCAATCTGAATGCGCGAGATCGGGCCTTGCTGGTCGATCAGGCGATACACTGCCGCGCCGTTAAGTTGCTTAACTAAATCAACATTCCCTATTTGTGCTTGTCCGCCAGTGCTCATCAATAATTTTACTCGCTGTTCATGGATTAAACCTCGTTGCCGTTAACGAGGGTCTTGGTGATTTGGTAATCACGGGTAAATGCGGTCAGGTTGGCGACCTTGCCGGCTTCGATAGTGCCTAAACGCTGTTCGACACCGATAGCACGAGCCGGATAGAGCGTCGCCATACGCAGCGCTTCGTCCAGTGCGATACCGACATGCTCTACGCTGTTTTGCACCGCTTCGATCATGGTCAGTGCGGAACCGCTCAGAGTGCCGTTTTCGTCAACGCACAGGCCATCACGATAATAAATGGTTTTACCCGCGAAGATAAACTGATCGATATCTGCGCCTGCTGGTGCAGTCGCATCGGTAACCAGCACCAATTTATCACCTTTTACCCGCTTGGCGTTACGGATACTCGCCCAGGCAACGTGGTGCCCATCGGCAATGATGCCGGTATACACTTCTGGCGTGTCGAAGATTGCGCCCATCAGGCCCGGCTCGCGGCCGCTGATGTACGGCATGGCATTGTACAGATGGGTGGCGAAGGTAATGCCAGCGGCGAAACCAACGCGTGCCTGATCGTAAGTGGCGTTGGAGTGGCCTGCGGACACCACGATACCGGCGTCGCTCAGCTGTTTGATAAAGTGTGGTTCCACCATTTCTGGCGCCAGGGTCACTTTGCTGATCACGTCGGCATTGGCACACAGGTAGTCGATCATCTCGCGGGTAGGCTTGCGGATAAACGCCGGGTTGTGGGTGCCTTTCTTCTCCAGGCTCAGGTACGGCCCTTCCAGATGCAGGCCAAGGGCCTGATTGGGATGGTTGTTCAGATAAGCGCGCATCACGTTGATGCCGTGCTTCATGTAATCGTCGCTGCAGGTGATCAGCGTTGGCAGATAGCTGGTACAGCCGGATTTCTCGTTGGCGCGCTGCATGATTTCCAGCGTGGTTTCCGAGATGGCTTCCAGTGAGTCGTTAAATTGTACGCCGCCACAGCCGTTAAGCTGCACGTCGATAAAACCGGGGGCTAGGATGGCGCCACCCAGATCGCGCGTTTCGATACCCGCTGGCAGCTCGGCCAGTGGGCAGACTCGTTCAATCAGGCCATCAGCAATCACTACCGCATGGTCATCAAGCACGTCGTGGCCGGTAAAAATCCGGCATTGGGTTAAAGCGAACATGTAGCCCCCTGCAAAAAATTAAAGACTATTAACGCTTTCCGCTTCCAACTCGCGGAAATACTTAACGGTTTTCACCTTCAGTTCCATGGTGGACGGTTCGTCACAAACCACCACGGCTTTGGCATGCAGCTGCAGGCAGCTAATGGTCCACAG
>NZ_JBKJYW010000010.1:0-9601 GCF_046715635.1 Serratia sp. (in: enterobacteria) | reverse complement strand
TATCTTCAGCCTGCTCCAGCTCGTGGCGAGCTTCTTCTGCGGCGATCGGGCGCAACGCTTCCAGATGCACCACTTGCGCGTGGCCGTAGAACACCGGCGACTGAACGCAGCTTACCGAGATCGGCAGCCCTTCATCCTGCAATACTTTACGTACCTGATCGACGATCAGACGCTCCTCGCGCACGCTGCCCTGCTCATCGGTCATCAATGGCAACAGGTTAAACGCCAACTGCTTGGCGAACACGCCCGGCTCTGCAGGGATGCCGTTCAGCAAACGCGCACTCTGGCCAGCCAGATCGTCCACCGCGACCTTGCCGCGTGCCGAAACCGACATCAGCGTGGTAACGTGCAAGCGCGAAAGCCCGGCCTGCTCGGTCAGCGGCTTAATCGCCGTCAACAGTTGGCTCACCATGCTATCGGCCACCGCCACGATATTGCGGTTGCGGTAATCCGCCAGCACCTGCGGGTTAACGCCTGGCACCACCAACGGCACGTCCGGCTCCAGGGCAAAATAGCCGCTGGTGTCGATCACCAGGCAGCCCATATTGCCCGCATCATCGGCGTAACGGGCCGCCGCTTCGCTACCGGCAACAAAGAACGCCAGCTGCGCCTGCGACCAGTCAAATTCTTCAACGTTTTGCACCAGCAGGGATTTGCCGTTGAAACGCACCGTCGCACCAGCACTGCGCTCGCTGGCTAAAGGAAAGAGTTCACCCACCGGGAACTGGCGTTCCTGTAGCAATTCCAGCAACGCTTCACCTACTGCGCCAGTGGCACCGAGCACAGCGATATTCCAGCCGTCAGACATTGGGTTTCTCCAGAGTATTTGATTCAAATGCAAACGGGCGATGCAGTCACCGCCCGATCAACTTTACTGCTTATTGCTTAAGGCAACCTTACGCGTTGTCCTTTACAGGACGCCGAAGCCCAGTTTGTGCAGCAGTTCCGCACTGGCGCTGTCATCGCACTGCACCCGCAGTGAAGACCACTCCCGGCGTTCCTGATAATGCTTGCGCAGGCGATCGAACTCACCCGGCTGCCCGGCAACTTGCCGCAGTGGCGCATCATCGCGGCGCACATCATACACCAAGTGCATCAATCGTTTTAACTTGCCTTCGTCCAGCGGCCCATTGAGACGGATTTCACTGAACTCTGGCACCGGCAGCAGCGAGGTCAGCTCGATAGCTTGCGGTTGCCCAAGATACTGGGCAAAGGCTTCAAACACCTGCGTGGTACCGCGCGCCTTACCTTCCAGCGTGTAGCCGGCGATATGGGCGGTGCCGATATCCACCCGATCCAGCAACGGCACGCTGAGATCCGGCTCCGGCTCCCACACGTCCAGTACCGTACTCAATCGCTTACCCCGCTCCAGCACGTTAAGCAACGCGGCGTTATGTACCACGGCACCACGGCAGGCGTTGATCAGAATGCGATCGTCGGGCAATGCCTCCAGCAGATCCGCGTTAGCCAAATGCAATGATTTATACGGGCCGGTCTTGTTCAACGGGGTATGGAACGTCAGCACGTCCGCCTGCGCCACCAGCTTTTCCAATGGCCAGAATTCGCCGCTGTCACCGCGATCGGCTCGCGGTGGATCGCACAGCAGTGTACGAACGCCCAAGGCTTTCAGGCGAGCATCCAGCCGAGAACCAACGTTACCCACCCCCACGATCCCGACGGTTTTATCACGCAACGAGAAGCCATCACGCTCCGCCAACAGCATTAATGACGAAAGCACATACTCCACCACCGCAATGGCATTGCAGCCAGGGGCGGCCGAGAAACCAATCCCCGCCTGCTGCAACCACGCCTCGTCCACATGGTCGGTACCCGCCGTAGCGGTACCCACAAAACCGATCTTGGTGCCAGCCAACAGTTCCTGATTCACTTTGGTCACCGAGCGCACCATCAAGGCGTCGGCTCCGGCCAGCGCATCGGTTGGGATCGGGCGGCCAGGCACGGCCTGCACTTCCCCCAAGCGGCTAAACAAATCCACCGCATAAGGCATATTTTCATCAACCAGTATCTTCACGCTACTCTCCGAGGATAGGTACTCAAGCTACAAAATAGTGTGCCACCGAATGGTCGCTAAACCCAAGCTTGTTATGCCCGGTGAAATAACGCTTATTTTCTTCTAAGCTTTATTGAGTTTTTTCCGATAATCATCACGCAAGGAGGCGAACCTTCGCGTTAGCTACTGGCTAACGGACAGAAACAAATCGAAAATCAAGAGCGTTAGCCATGAAAAAAGCGACACTTGTTCTGGCGATCGTTGCAACACTCACCGCCGTTGGTACCGCTCAGGCGGAAGAGACCACTGCGCAAACCGTGGCCACCTGGTCCGCCACTGCGGTGAAAGATACCACCAGCAAATTGACGGTGACGCCGGTGGGCAACCTGTATTTCCAATATGCGGCAGGTAACAAGGGCTTCAGCAGTCAGAAAGGCCAGTTTGACGTGACTGTCGAAGGCGGGGAAACCGCAACCGATTTTAAACTGACCTCCACACTGGTTACCAACACCCTGACTCAGGTTGGCCCCTCGGGTTCTACCTTGCAGGTGGGGGTTAACTACCACGGCGCTCCGGTATCCAAATCCGCTGAAACCGTTATGATTGATACCTCCTCCCATAAGTTGGGCTACGGCCTGAAATCGCTAGCCAACGCTGGCCAACAGCCTGGCCGCACCAGCGCGCAAGACCAGTTCGATTTCAGCATCATTAGCGCGACGGCTGATGGCACTAAAGCAGTGACTGACTTCAGCACCCTGCCAGAAGGTACCTGGACCGGTGATGTGAACGTTCGGTTCGACGTCGTCTGGACCAGTTGAGGCAAGAGGCCGGTCATGCCCGGCGGAATCGTTCTGGGGTGGTACCGGCAATCTGCTGGAACATCACAATAAACGCGGAAGCCGAGCTGTAGCCCACATCGAGCGCCACATCCTGCACGGTTTTCCCCTGTTCGAGCAGTGAAAGCGCATGTAAAAAACGCAGGCGCTGCCGCCACTCGCTAAACGACATGCCCAGTTCCTGCTGGCAGCGGCGCGAAAGCGTCCGTTCGGTGGTATACACCTTACTGGCCCACACCGCCAATGAGGTGTTATCCGCAGGGCAACGTTCCAACGCCTGTAACACCGGCCCCAAAAACTTATCTTGTGAAGTCGGCAGATAGGTCTGTTGAACCGGGGAAATCCGCAGTTGATCGATCAGTACCCGGCACAGGCGCAGATCTTCTTCGCTAGTGGGTTCCAGCATTTTGCGCCCCAGGCAATCCTCTACAATGGCGCTGAACACCGGCGATACGTTGATCAAACAGGCCTCTTCTGGCAACCCGGCGCACAAGGATTTGGCGATATTGATGGTGCGGAACAGCACCGGTTTGCGGTTATGGCTGGAATGCTCCATCCCCGGCGGCAGCCAGACGGCAAACTCCGGCGGGGCCAAAAAGCGCTGCCCGGCAATATTCAGCGCGATCACCCCGGTTTTGACGCAGATCAGTTGCCCCCAGTCGTGGCTGTGCGGCAGATATTCGGTATCCGCATTGGTTTCTTCGCAGCGGAAAAACAGCGTGCGCGGTGCAGCGACGTCTGCGGTGGGGTAATTACGGGTTTCGGCCATGGTGAAGTTGTCTTGATTTCGCGAATTGCTGTCTGATTTTGACTATATATAATAAACCGGACACGGGTAGACTAGCCAGCATGTTATTAGTTGTTGAGAATCATTATCATGAACGTGCTCTTTCCCCTGCTGGCGGTGCTGATCTGGTCGATTAACGCCGTGGTCAGTAAAGTATCGGCAACCGCCATCGATCCGGCGGCCATCTCCTTCTATCGCTGGGCATTAGCGCTGATCGTGCTCACCCCTTTCGCTCTGCCGGGAGCGATGCGTAATTGGCCTGCCATTCGCGCCAACTGGTGGAAGCTGATGATCCTCGGCCTGCTGGGGATGGTGCTGTATCAAAGCCTGGCCTATTACGCCGCCCATAGCGTCAGCGCGCTGTTTATGGGCATCCTCAATTCCCTGATCCCGCTGCTGACGGTGTTAATCGGCATCTTTGTCCTGCGCGTCGCTCCCACCGTGGGTATCGCACTGGGCAGTATCCTGTCGCTGGGTGGGCTGGTGTGGCTGGTTAGCGCGGGTCAACCGGGGCTGCTGCTGCAACATGGCATTGGCAAAGGTGAACTGATGATGTTCGCCGCTTCGGCCTCCTACGCCCTATACGGCGTGTTGACCAAACGTTGGGCGATCCCGTTGCCCAACTGGCAGTCGTTGTATGTGCAGATCGTGTTTGGCGTGGTACTGCTGTTGCCGAACTTCCTGATGGCACAGGATGTGCAGCTTACTAGCCAGAACATCCCACTGGTGCTGTTTGCCGGTATCCCTGCTTCAATTGCCGCGCCGTTCCTGTGGATCCAGGGGGTGATGCGCCTGGGTGCCAACAAGGCTTCGATCTTTATGAACCTGGCTCCGGTGTTCACCGCGATAATTGCGGTCCTGTTCCTGCATGAGCAGTTGCAGAGCTACCATCTGATTGGCGGCGGCGTCGCCCTGCTGGGGGTGATCTTGTCACAGCGCCTGCGCACGCCGTTAGGGCGCAGAAAAACGGCCGAATAATCCATCTATCTCTGAATGGGCGCAGCATGCAGCGCCCCTACATTTGGTTCCGGTTAATGATCGAATACCTAGGGTAAGACTTAAAGAGCGGAGGATCCATCCTGAGCCAAGTGAGCAGCGGCCAGACGAATTTTTTCTTTCACCATTGCGATGCTTTGTTCTTCGATGAAGGCTAAGGTATTCTCGCGGTCATAAGGTAAGTGGATACTAAACTGCATATCCTCCCGATAATCATTAGCGTCATCGCGACTATGCACCGTCACTCCAACATAAAGCATATGCTCCTCTTCCATGTCATATATGCCCATATTAGTTACCTTATACTCCATTATATTACTCTCCCTTTCTGTAGCGGCTAACACCCTACTCTGGTGTTGATTGTTGACGTCATTATTCCGTTTAACCCAATGCCTAGTGGCGGTAATGTGCCACCTGGGGCACAGGCCAGATATTTATATCACACCCAAGCCTCATAAGCCCCCTCACCCTAACCCAAAGCTCAGATCTCCTGATCAAGAGACTTCGCCAGTTTATACCCTTCAACGATGTCCTGAAGCTTGGACCACACCTCCCACATCACTACCCATCCCGCTCGTCCCATCGTTTACTGTCCTATCTCGCGAGATTTCGATTGCAGGCAATGGCACCTGGCCCAATCTAAATGCCTTAAACATTGTGCAAACTTTCTTGTTTGGTCCAGACAAGCTCAAATAGCCAGTGGGTATTATTTAATAGCAAACTGTCGATAGAACGAAGGATCAGTTGGTTACGCTTAAAATTGAATTTTCGGCAAAGTACAGTGCCTATTTGATTTGGGTATTTGCTGTTTTCAATCCTATGAGAAATTATCTTTTCATCAAAATCAACATCGTAACAGCCACAGTAGGTTTCAAACCTGGGGAAATCCGTGATGATCTGTTCAGGAGGTATAGCACGAATATCATCGGTAGTGAATCTGGTGCGTTCATCGTTAGAAATAAATACCATCATATATTCTTCGGTGTAGGTTAGCATCCCAAAAGGTGCCACACCTAGAGGGTAACTATGCTTATCGCCGCAGATACCGATACAAGACTCCAGCTTCCAGCGACCGACAAATTGATCTCTGCTGTTCTCAGACATAAATAGCCTCTTTAGATAATCGCATAAAGTGACCGATTGATATTCATCGCAAAACCAAAAAATATCTTATTTATCAATAAAGTAGTTATCCATCATCGCTATCCACTTGGTGAAAGTGTCGGTGAACATCCGACCGTTGTCCACAACGATAACCTGACCACGCACCGCATCCATCAAACCGCTGCAAAGGGCCACAGTTACATTAGCCACTGCCTCCGGTTGAACAATAAAAGCCGGATCGAATTTCCTAATAAAATCCTGCGCCTTCTTACCAAATACCAACTCAAATGCCTCTGTATCTACTACACCCGGTGAAACACAATTAATAATAATATCATCTCTCGCAGAGATATATTTAATCAATGTTTCCAGTACCGCTTTCGATGCCGCAACATAATCGTATCCATTAATATGACAATTGCGATGCCCTTCCGAGGTCGTTGCCACAACATAGCGAGGAAACTGACCTGAAAACTGTTTAATCACATCAAGATAGGTAACCAATGGCCAGGCGTTATGCTCAATGCTATCCAGCAACCCCCGATACTCATAGCTATCTTTAAACTGAGGGGCGAAAGCCGCATTGGCGACCAAAATATCGAGCCTTTGATCGTTATCGACAATCATTTTGATTAATCGAATGGTGGCCACTTTATCACTGATATCAGACTGCAGGAAGATAGGCCGGTTGGGATAAAGAGAGAAACAGGCTTCGAGTTCATCCAGGTTATCCCCCCAATAATACGTACCATAAACTTTAGCTCCGGCTTTAACAAAGCTTTCCACCGTGGCCCGGCCAATACCTTTGGTCCCCCCCGTGACTAAGACGACCATTTCACTAAAGTTATTCATCATAGTTAACCTGTGTAATTGTCTTGTATTTGTTGTTTGATATCATTTTGATTGAATGAAATATGGTGCATAAATGCTTCAATGGTGCTGGCCTCCTCCTGGCTTTTACGACGCTCTATTGACATGTATTTCTTTAATAACTCCAGGCTATTTCGCGGTTTTTCAGCAATAGCGCTAGCGAGTTCAAGCGCCTTTTCCAGAACCTCACTTCGGGGTAAAATATAATTAAAACAGCCCTTTCCTTTTAGCTCACTGCCTTTAAGATAATTGCCGGTCACCATGATTTCAAAGCCGGTATGGTAGCCAAAAGCCTCCCTACACATCGCGGTTGAGCCCATACCTGGCGTGAACCCCATGTTCATAAAAGATAGGCCATAGCGGCTCTCCTCCGCTGCGACTACGATATCGGCATATAAACCTAAAATTAATCCGCCACCGGTCGCGCTCCCCTCCATTGCGGCAATCACCGGAATAGGAATATTCAACAGGTGCTTAAGATGATTAGCATATTCATGTTCAATATTGGTTTGATAGTGTTCAATCAGGCCTTGTAAAAATGCCTCCGTCCCTCCCGTACAAAATATTTCCGTCCCCCCCTGCAAGATAAGCACCTTGACAGCCTTATCTTTTTTTATCGTGTCAACAATCTCATAGAGCTGTAAACAGAAATCATCATCAATGGCATTCTTGCTAGCGGGATCGTTAATATGAAAAAAAACAATATTTTCATTGTATTTTTCTAAGGTTATCTTTGCCATATTAATCCCTTGCATATTCATCATTAAACAATCTAATATTCTCCAGGTAACCGCTTATTCTTTCTATTACCTGAATATCCTTTAGTTTATCTTGTAGCAGTTGTCCTCCCAGGTTGATAACATCCTCAAAAGAGGAATGTTTGCTCAATAATTGCCTGCTTTCGCGTATGACGCTGGCCGGAGTTCGGGAAAACCGATGGCTCATTAACAGAACATCTTGTTCTAGACTGGCCACTGAGCTGACTTTATCTACCAACCCCCACTCAAGCGCTTGTTTGGCAGAAATCGCATCTGAGGTCCAGGCAAGGTATTTAATGTGATGAGGTTTGATACGCTCAAGTAAACCAGCGATGGCGATGGCCGGTGTTAAACCAAATGCCGACTCAGGCAAACTGAAAGAGGCCGTTTCATCAGAGATGATAAAGTCCACCATCGACAGTAAAGCTAACCCTCCGGCTATCACACTCCCTTCAACCATAGCCAACACCGGTTTTGAACTGCTCTTCACTATTTTCAAGATATTACAAAACTGCGTAACGAAGCCTGGATCATAATCGGTAGCAATATAATCAAGATCCATACCCATACAAAAATAGTTGTCCCTGCCAATCAACACGATGACATCAACCTGCTTATTATTGAGTGCTTCGCCAAAGCTAGCTTCAAATTTTCTTAATAAGTCGGGGTTAAATTTTATCGGCACGGTAATAAATTCATGCATAGTGATAACTCCGCATGTAATTATCGATCTGTTTAAGGATCAGACGACCACGCCCGTGGTAGTGATAGGCATACCAATCCTGGAGGTGGTCCTGGTCTAAGTTATAATCTTCCCCCTGCATTTGCGTGCTGCGCGCATCTTCTAGCTGCTGATATGCGGATACACTCAACACCTTGCGTTGCGCCAACAAGGCATCCAGCACCTCTCCTTGCTGTTGAGCTATCGCTGATGCATTTTCGCCAACCAGCATACTGAAGTATTCTGCACATGAGCCAGAACCGTAGGAGTAGATCCCAATACGATCCCCTGATTTAAGGGTGGGTGCCCGCAAGATCAGCGAAAATAGGGAAAGAAAAATACTGCCGCAGTAGGTTGCACCCATTCTTTGCGGGTAATATAAAGCGGGCAACACTTTTTGCTTAAATGAAGCCGATAGCGCCTCTTGGCTAAATTCCCCTTGCAACTCCAACAAGATCTTATGGGCCTCTTTACTGATGCCGGGAAAAGGCAAGTGATAAATATTGTAATCAAAGTACGCACTGTCGTTTGCCTCTGGTACTTGTAGACAATACTCTGCAAAAGCGCCTTCAAGACCATCCATATAGGAAAAAAGGCTCGCCTCCACATCAATGGCAATTTCTTTCCAAGGGAGTGGACGAATAACGTCCGTCACTTCATGAGTATGAATACCCGACTTACCCGTCTCAATAATGGCAAAGGCTGGCGTATCTGAAATGAGCAGAGCAATAGCTCCCGCGCCAAGGCTGTACTCCATTTTGCCGTGGCGGGTCATATTATTACTGATGTCTACATTAATCAGTAGTACCTTCTTACCACGATTAAGGCCCGACGATAGCCAGGACTCGGCCATCTTCAAGGCGGCCGCGCCAGCATGACAAGCGGATTTCACCTCAAAAACCCGGCAGGCATTAGGTAATCTCAAATGCCGATGCGCCCAAGTACTTAGCGCTTTTTCCTGGTCCAACCCCGACTCGCTAGCAATGATAAATAGGCCAATATCCGCACGATCGTGCTCGGTCAACATCTCTTGAGCACTGTTGACGGCCAGCGTAACGGCATCCTCCCACAGCGGAACCAAACTCCGTGTCTTCACCATCAGAGTTTCTTCAATATATTGGCTATCTTCCCCACGCACCTGCGCCAGTTCGGATAACTCCAGCGCCAGGCTGCTGGGGTAAATACTGATTTTCTCAATGCCGATATTATTCATCAGGAATTCCGCAAGTTAGTAAACCCAGTCAATGCCGCCGGTCACATTGAAGATCGCCCCGTTGACATAGCTACACTCTGCACTGATAAGGAACAAAATGGCCTCAGCCACCTCAACCGTGGTGCCCAGTCTCTTCACCGGGGCATATTGTTCAAAAAACAGAGAGATCCCCTTCACATCATTACCAATAATATTGGTATCAATTAATCCCGGCACCAGCACATTGGCCGTAATGCCCAAATGGCCATATTCCTTGGCGATGGTTTTAGTTAAGCCAACCAACCCGGCTTTGGAGGCCGCATAAG
>NZ_JBKJYW010000009.1:0-7664 GCF_046715635.1 Serratia sp. (in: enterobacteria) | reverse complement strand
TGCAGCGCACGGCGATCCAAGGCAGCCCGTCGATGCTGGCGGCCATCAGCCGTGAATGGGTACGGGGTGCCGACGTAGTGGAAGAGCAGGTACACCCGTTCCGCAAATACTTTGAGCAGTTGCAGATTGGTGAAAGCCTGCTGACCGCCCGCCGTACCATTACCGAAGCCGATCTCGTGAACTTTGCCTGCCTGAGCGGCGATCACTTCTACGCGCATATGGACAAGATCGGCGCGGCGGAGTCACTGTTTGGTGAGCGTGTGGCCCACGGTTACTTTGTGGTTTCTGCTGCCGCCGGGCTGTTTGTCGATCCGGGCGTCGGGCCGGTGATTGCCAACTACGGCATGGAAAACCTGCGCTTTGTCGAGCCGGTGAAGATTGGCGATACCATTCAGGTGCGCTTGACCTGCAAAAAGAAAATCCGCAAGCCGCAAAAAACTGCCGAGGATCGCCCGCATGGCGTGGTGGTCTGGGATGTGCAGGTGCTTAACCAGCATCAGCAGGCGGTGGCGCTGTACAGCATTCTGACGCTGGTGGCACGCCAGGAAGGGGATTTCAACACGGCGCAGTAGGGCTGGATCGTCGGGGGCATCATGTTAAGATGCCCTCATTGTTTGCTGAAATTATCACTCATGACTATTCAACAGCTTAGCCTCAATGGCTTTCGTTCCATCCGCAATGTGCAGCTCACCCTTGGCCGCGTGAATGTGATCAGCGGCCCAAACGGTTGTGGTAAATCCAATCTGTATAAAGCCGTGCGGCTGATCCACGAGGCGGCTTGTGGTCGGCTTTCTTCCGCCTTGGCAGAAGAGGGCGGTATCCAGAATGCGATGTGGGCGGGCGGAGCACGCTTGGGTGATAAACGCGGCGATCCCAAACGGATGATCCTGTCTGCCACCCTGGAGGATTTTGATTATGAAATCCAGCTCGGTTTTCCCCCACCTGATTATGAAATCCAGCTCGGTTTTCCCCCACCTGATAATGACGAGAAGGATCCGAGCCTGTTTACGCTGGATCCGCTGGTCAAGCGGGAGTCGCTGTGGTTGAGTGGGCATGGGCGGCGGAATTCGATGCGCCTGCTGGAGCGCGTCAATCAAACCGCATTTCTCACCAACGTGCAGGGGGAGCGGGCTGCCTATCCCGCCGTGTTGTATGCGGAAGAGTCAGTATTTGGTCAGTTGTCCGATCCGCATCTTTATCCCGAGCTATCACAGGCCAGGGAAATTCTGCGTCAGTGGCGTTTTTACCATGAGTTTGCGGTTTGGCCTGGCTCGCCGTTGCGTGTGCCCCAGATCGGCATTCGTGCCCCGGTGCTGGCGCATGATGGCAGTAACCTTGCGTCGGCATTTAGAACCATTCATGAGGTCGGTAATCGCGCTTTGCTGTATGAAACATTGGCACAGGCTTTCCCTGATTCAACGTTTAAGGTGCAGGCACCGCAAGGACGATTCCAGTTGGTGATGCATCGCGAGGGGATCCTGCGGCCACTTGAGGCCGCCGAACTCTCCGACGGTACGCTGCGCTTTCTGTGCCTGGCGGTAGCGATGCTCAGTCCAAGACCTCCGGCCTTTATGGCATTGAACGAGCCGGAAAACAGTCTGCACCCGGATTTATTGCCCGCGTTGGCACAGTTGATCGCCGAGGCCAGCCGTTACAGCCAGTTGTGGGTGACCAGCCATTCTCCGTTACTGGCGGGTTTGATCGCTGAACATTGTATCGTGACGCATTACCAGCTCTCTCAACAACAGGGCGAAACCGTGGTGGAACAGCAAGCCTGAACCTAGAGGCTGCTGCAAACCCGGTTTTTACCGCCTTTTTTCGCCGTATACAGGGCCTTATCCGCCACGCTGACCAAGCTCAACGGCGTATCGTTATACGGATGCGGGACTTTAGCACTGGCACCAATGCTGGCGGTGATAATCCCCAGCGGACTGCCTGTGTGGGCGATCCTCAACTGTTGGATGCCCTCCAGAACCCGTTCGGCAAAGGCGATGGCGCCTTGAAGATCGGTATCCGGCAAAATGATTGCCAGCTCCTCACCGCCGTAACGCGCCATCAGATCGCCAGGGCGGTTGACCATGCTTTGCAGCATGCGGCCTAACTGCTGCAAACACCGATCGCCAGCCACGTGGCCGTAGATATCGTTAAACTGTTTAAAATAATCAATATCCACCATCAACAGGGCTACGCTGCGATCGTTGCGTGCCGCCCGTGTCATTTCGTTTTTCAGCGCGATATCAAACTGGCGGCGGTTGGCCAGGCCGGTCAAGCCATCTAGCAAGGCCAGTTCTTCTAGCGTGTGGTTCATCAACGTCAGTTGATCCCGGGTGCGCACCAGCTCGACTTCGGTCTGTACGCTGTGGTTAATCTGACGTATCAGCACCAATCCCAGGGCCAGCAGTATGGACAGCAGGACTCCTCCACCGAGTGCAAAAAGTGACGCATCACTGCGCCAGTCGGCGAGCACGTCTTTTTTCGATAGCCCGGCGGTGATCACCAGCGGATAACGAGCAACCTGCGAATAACCATAAACCCGTTCTACATTGTCGAACTGTGAGACCTGGGTGACGTTGCCAAAGGGGGAGTGCGGCAGAACGTCGCGGAATAAAATGCTATGGGAGATGTTTTTACCGATGGCCTCCTCGTTGTACGGGCGGCGGTACAAAATGGTGCCGTCGGCCAGTACCAGGCTGAGGGAGGCATTGTTGTTAAGGGCAAAGGTGTTGTAAAACTGGCGGAAATAATCGACATACAGCGTGGCAATCACCACGCCGGCGAAGCTGCCGTCCACATGGTTCAGGCGGCGCGAGATCGGGATAATCAAATCGCCGGTCGAGCGGCTGCGGATCACTTTGCCGATATAAATCGTATTATTGTTATGAGTGACGTGGTATTTAAAGTACGCCCGGTCAGCATTATTGGCATGGCTGAGGGGCTTACCATTGGACGTCAGGATCCCGTTGCCTTGGGCATCATAGACAAAACTGCCATGCAGTTGCGGGAAGTTACTGGCCTGAGTCTGCATGACTTTTTGCAGGCGTAAACGCTGAGATTCGCCTAACCCATCGGTTTCAATGCGTTCGCTGAGATCGCTCAGGTTATTGTCTACCTGCGCAAAGCTATCTTCGGCATGCTGTGCCAGCGAGCGGGCCAGATTCTCTGAGTCATTTGCGGCAATTTGCAGGTTGCGTTGATGAGCGTTCCAGATTTGCCAGGCATTGAACATGATCAGGGTGAACACGACGATAATCACAAACACGCCAGCCTGATAGAGTAACGGCGAGTTTTTCTTTTTCCCGGGGAATTGCTGTTTTTGGGGCGGGAGCTGTGGTGCTAGCATAGCATTCCTGTCATGGAATTAGTTGGGTACGGGGATTGCGAACAATCTTAACCCTTATACTTCCGTCTTGCATGTTTCGTTATATTTCCAGGATATGTTCAGCATAATTTGGCCCCGGGGAGGCGCATGGCAGCACTATCTGATGCAATGTTGCAGGTTTTACTGACGCTGGCGGTATATTACCCGTTTACGCTCCTGGCGCTGGCCGGGTTGATGATTGTCGCGTTCCAGCGGCGCAGATCGCCTTTCTGGCGGTTGGCTCTGATAGTGTTGCTGATGTTGTTTGTGTTGTTCTCACTGGTGGCTTATAGCTGGCATCGTTAGTGCTGAGCAGTGCCTGCCCTTAGGAACAAGGCACTGCACCCATGTGGCTATTCAACGTTGACCATCCAGTTGACGCCGAACTTATCGGTCAGCATGCCAAAGCCCTTGGCCCAGAAGGTCGATTGGAAAGGCATGGTGATACTGCCACCTTGGGCTAGCCGGTTAAACACCTCCTCACCTTGCTCGACGTTCTCACTGTGGATCGACAGTGAATAACCACTATGTGTCGGCCCACCTGGCTCGGACGGGCAACCGTCCGATGCCATAATGACGTTATCCCCAATCACCAGCCTGGCATGCATAATCGAGTCAGGGTCGGTATTGGGCGGGCCATTTTGCTGTTCCTCTGCCGGAATATCTTTGTAACGCATCAAGATTTCTATATTGCCGTTTAACTGTTGGGCATAAAAATTCACCGCTTGCTCACAGTTACCGGCAAAAAACAGATAGGGTTGAATCAACATAATTGCTCCTCTTTCATCCCATGCTCGTCAGGACGGCATGAGACAGATATAACTTATTGAAACTTCACCAGTATTAGATTGGCAATGTTGCTGAATTGGTAGGGGCGGCGCATGCTTAACAGCGGGGCCGAGGAAAGCCAAAATAGAATAAAACGTTCTAGCCAGGAAGGGTCGGCAACTTTTACATAAACAACAGCGAAGCGGAGCCATCCCATACGGCGGCCAGGGCATAGACCAAAACCAAAAACAGCATGAAAGGGGGGTTGCTCATGGTGCCATCCTCGGTCAACGTTCAGTTGAGCATCATTCAGTATAGCTGATTCTCACCGCTCAACATGACAATTCGATGAAAATTGCACAAATTTCACCCAGTGATTTTCAGACTGCAAGAGGTAGGTAACTCGCTGATTTTTGACTATAGTAGTAAGGTACAGAGACGTAAATACTGTCAGAGGGTGGTCTCTGACGGAAAACGTCTTGATAATGCGGTTGCCAGCAAGTTCGGGCAACGGGTCAATTAGGGAGAGTAAAAATGGGTATCATTTCCTGGATCGTTTTTGGGTTAATCGCTGGTATTTTAGCCAAGTGGATCATGCCGGGTAAAGACGGCAGCGGCTTTATCATGACCGTGATCCTGGGTGTGGTGGGTGCCGTTGTCGGCGGTTATATCAGCACCTTCTTCGGTATGGGCCGGGTCGATGGCTTTAACCTGGGCAGCTTTGTGGTTGCCGTTATCGGTGCTCTGGTGGTGCTTTTTGTCTACAGAAAGATCAGAAGCTAAGCCGGGTTCGATCAACTGGGGTCGCTGCGGCGGCCCTTTTTCTTTTAAATGCGATGAGCGTACAGCGTTCTGAGAAGAGGATAGCAATGGGATTATTGGATGGGTTAGTCGGGGCATTGAGCGGTGGCAAAGGCATGGATTACAGCGCCATCTTGCAGTGGGTGGAACAGCAAGGGGGCTTGCCGGCCATTCTGGACAAATTCCGCCAGGGAAATTTGGCGGACATTGTCGCCTCCTGGATCGGCACGGGTGAAAACCA
Organism: Serratia sp. (in: enterobacteria); assembly: GCF_046715635.1. Taxonomy (GTDB): domain Bacteria; phylum Pseudomonadota; class Gammaproteobacteria; order Enterobacterales; family Enterobacteriaceae; genus Chania. Next base: position 2,496 of record NZ_JBKJYW010000009.1, on the reverse strand, counting down.
GCCAATCAGTGGTGAACATGTTGAGCAGGCGTTAAGCACCGATGCTATTGCACAGCTGGCTGGCAAATTGGGGATCGATCCGGCGCAGGCTGCTGCCCTGATTGCCCAGTATTTGCCGATGATCACCGACAAACTGTCACCCAATGGCCAAGAGCCACAGGGCGGCGATCTGATGAGCGCCGGCATGGATTTGCTGAAAGGCAAACTGTTCGGCTGATATGAGGCTGTGTCCCTTAATTGCACGTGAGTGCCGCTGGAGGTCATTTGGACGCGTTGCAAGGCACGAGCCGTGAAGTTTGGTGGGCCCAAATAAGCGGGGAGTAACGCAGATACGCGTTCAAATGGCCCCAGCCCGAAGGGGCGCACCCCAAAAGCCCGTACGCAGCGTTGTCGGGCTTGAACTTAGACCCACTAGGCCCTGCACCCTCCGCCTTGATTACGGGCTTTTGGGACTGCGACGGCACCACGGTCAATTGAGGGACACAGCCTAGCCCTCCGGTTTCTGGCCGGAGGGGGGTTATTACAGCGTCAGCATAATTTTACCGATATGCGCACTGGACTCCATCAAGGCATGGGCCTGTGCGGCAAGTTCTAGCGGGAAAGTCTGGAAGATCTGCGGTTTTAACGCCCCACGTTCCAGCAACGGCCACACCTTCAGCTCCAGTTCGCCAGCGATCTGGGCTTTATCTTCCACACTACGCGCCCGCAGCGTTGAGCCGGTATGGGTCAGGCGCTTAAGCAGCAGTGGCATCAGGTTCAGTTCTTTCACTACGCCGTTTTGCGTGCCGATCTGTACGATACGCCCGTCCATTGCGGCGGCGCGGTAGTTCTTCTCCACGTAATCCCCCGCGATCAGATCGACGATGACATCGGCCCCTTTCCCATTGGTGGCGGTTTTGGTCAGTTCGACAAAATCTTCGGTGCGGTAGTTGATGGCGACGTCGGCACCCAACGCCAGGCTGGCCTCTCGCTTCTCTTCTGAGCCAACGGTAGTAATGACATAGGCGCAGAAGGCTTTGGCCAACAGGGTCGCGACCGTGCCAATCCCAGATGTGCCACCGTGGATGAGCACGGTTTCCCCTGCCTGAAGATGGCCACGTTGAAAGACGTTGACCCAAACGGTGAAGAAGGTTTCTGGTATGGCGGCGGCTTCTATCATGCTAAAGCCTTGGGGGACCGGCAGTGCATTGCTTTCATGCACCTTGCAGTACTCGGCATAGCCACCACCGGCGATCAGCGCACACACGGCGTCGCCGGGCGCATAACGTTGTACCCCAACGCCAACGGCCACCACCGTGCCAGCAATTTCCAACCCGGGAATGTCCGAGGCACCCGGAGGTGGGGCATATTGTCCACGGCGTTGCATCACATCCGGGCGGTTGACGCCTGCGGCAGCGACTTTCACCAGTATTTCTCCCTGGGCCAATACCGGCAACGGGCGTTCCGCACTCACCAGAACCTCTGGTTTGCCCGGCTGGCTGATTTCGATAACTTTCATGCTATCAGGTAGTGGTGCATTGGCTGACATGCCGTTCTCCTTGATCAATCTGCGTATTCGGGGTATTCCCGGCGGGATTATCTTATACAGATAGCAGAGTTGGCATGTGCGCGAAAGGGCGGTTTTACATAGATAAGCAGGGATGCCGCCGCAGAGGGGGCATAGGATCAGTCGTTTGGCGGAATACGAAAACCTTTCAGCGAGACGATAAAGTGCTTTTTGCCTTTGGAAATCTTGGCGCCTTGATCGCACCACAGACTGGCGAGTTGGAAGAAGTCGTCGCTGTCAATATCATAGGCCAGCTCAATCTTTTTCGCCGATCCAGAGCGGATCAGCGTCTCTGCCTGTTGGTGGTTAATGGCTTTTACGGTGTTCATAACGAAATCCTTGGTGTTAACCCGGTGCGGATAGTCGCCAATCATCATATGGCTGGATTGTGACATTTTTGTGATGAAAATATGACGCGGGGCCATTCTGCGGCTCGGCGCTTGTTTTCTCATGACCCTGTCACAGGTTATATTTGGTGGTGGGCAGGTTCGGATCTAGTATGTGGGTAAATCATTTTACCCGACATCGGACAATGACCATCAAAGTGCGTAAACAGACCCTGCGTCAGCGGAGCTATCAGCTGTTGTTTGGTAACTACATGTCGCAGGAGATGCAACGTTATCGGGAGCAGCGCCATTGTGTGCAATGCGAACGTGGCGGCCATGAAACCGAGGCGAAGTTTTGTAAATTTTGCGGGGCTGCGTTACCACCATTGTCAGTGAAATCCACAGGATAACGCCGATAATTTCGCCAGCGGGGAGCAAATTCTGTGCGTTCGCTCTCCCTTTCCAGCCTCACGAGCTAAAAAGAGTTGCTATTATATGCCCGACATGAGTTAATGATTCTCGGCCTGTGGTACAGACCTATTTATGCACGACATTTTGAGTAAAGTAGTTCAAATTTAAAGCGTTATCCTTGATAGCTCTTCACTGACGAATTTCCTTTCTAGT
>NZ_JBKJYW010000008.1:0-8444 GCF_046715635.1 Serratia sp. (in: enterobacteria) | reverse complement strand
GATCCATATTAACGCTGGCTGCCGCCCGCTTGGTCATCGCCAACGCATGGATGAGCGCCGGAGGCATTTTTTCTGATGAGATACGGAAATGTTCCAACGAACGCTGAGTCTGAGCGCCCCATAGCTGGTCTGCGGGTACTTCGATGGGGCCCATTGAGTCTTTTTCAATCCGAACGCCTGCCATCACGGTCTCCTTAGCATCTGATATTTACCCTATGGATTTCAAGTTGCAGCTAGGCGACAAACTTACTCATCCCCAGGAGCTTACTTTTGGGTAAGTGACTGGGGTGAGTAAGTGCAGGTAACAACGCTGCAACTTGAAAGACGACGGGTAGGGGGAATGCCAACGAGCCGCAACCCATTGGCGAGCCACCTCAGTATAGCTAGATAATAATTATTCGCATTAACAGCCAGAGCAATAAGCATTTTTAGCCATCTTGGCTTGCATGCGCCTGCGCCGCATTGTTTACTTAGCGCAATTTTCTTGAGTAAGCAGGGATACGATGATGCAAAAAATGACTAATGCCATCCAAAACTACGCCTGGGGCAGCGTTGATGCGTTAACCAAGCTGTATGGCATTGCCAACCCGACAGGCAAGCCAATGGCCGAACTGTGGATGGGGGCTCACCCTAAAAGCAGTTCACAGGTCGCCGATCAGGCAGGGAATCTGTGTTCGCTACGTGAAGTGATTGATGCCGACCAGCCGAAACAACTGGGTGCCGAAGTGGCACAACGCTTTGGTGAACTGCCGTTCCTGTTTAAAGTGCTGTGTGCCGACCAGCCGCTCTCCATCCAGGTCCACCCAAGCAAAAGTGCCGCTGAGGTGGGCTTTGCCAAAGAAAATGCCGCCGGTATTCCATTTGATGCCGCAGAACGCAACTATAAGGATCCGAATCACAAGCCGGAGCTGGTGTTAGCCCTGACGCCGTTCCTGGCGATGAATGGCTTCCGTGAGTTGGACGATATCGTTGCGCTGTTACAACCGCTTTCTGGCGCACATCACGATATCGCCGCTTTTCTGCAACAGCCGGATACCGCCCACCTGGCGACCCTGTTTGCCAGCCTGCTGGGCATGAGCGGTGAGCAAAAAACGCTGGCACTTGGCGTGCTGAAAGCCGCCTTGAACAATCAGCAGGGTGAACCTTGGGACACTATTCGCTTTATCGCCCGTTTCTATGCCGACGACAGCGGCCTGTTCTCTCCGCTGCTGTTGAACGTGGTCAAGCTGGCACCGGGTGAAGCCATGTTCCTGTATGCAGAAACCCCGCATGCCTACCTGAACGGCGTCGCGCTGGAAGTAATGGCAAACTCGGATAACGTGCTGCGCGCAGGTCTGACGCCAAAATTCATCGATATCCCTGAACTGTTGGCCAATCTGCAGTTCCGTCCACAACCGGCATCTGGCCTGCTGACTCAGCCAGAGCAACGTGGCAAGGAACTGTTCTTCCCGATCCCCGTTGAGGACTTTGCCTTCTCGTTACACGATCTCGATGACACACCGCAGCCACTGGCGCAAAACAGCGCGGCGATCGTGTTCTGCGTAGAAGGTGAAGCAACGCTGGAGAAACAGGGCCAGCGGGTCATCTTGCAGCCGGGAGAATCCTGCTTTATTGCCGCCGTTGAATCCCCGGTTAACGTCACCGGAAGCGGCCGTATCGCCCGCGTTTATAATCAGTTGTCCTAATTGACGGTAAAATATAGGTAAATAAGTTGCTAAGATGATTAGTTTACCTACACAATAAAACGCCTGCGGGCGTTTTTTTGCAGGCTCAATGGGTTGCCCTGCCCTCAACCGACTTACACAAAGGAAGAACAGAACTATGAAAAAATCGTTAGTCGCTGTCAGCGTCATTGTGGTGCTTGGCGCAGCATGGACTGGAGCCTCCTGGTACACCGGCAAGCTGATCGAGCAACGGATGGGGGAAATGGTAGACACCGCCAATAGCCAGCTGAAAACCATGCTGCCGAAGGCTGGGGTCAAGATGAGCTATGAAAACTACCAACGCGGGATATTCAGCAGCCAAGCCCGTTTTGTGCTGCGTGCCGATGGTAGCATCACCACCGACGATGCCCTGCTGAAGTCCGGTGAAGAAGTGGCCTTCATTGAAACCGTCGATCACGGCCCATTCCCACTAGCCCAGTTGAAAAGATTCAACCTGATCCCGAGCATGGCTTCGGTGCATACCGAGCTGGAAAACACCCCGAAAGTCAAAACGCTGTTTGAGATCACCAAAGGCAAGTCGCTGTTCAGCGCCGATTCACGCATTGCCTACAGCGGCGATGTCGCCAGCTCCATCGATGTGATCCCGGTGGAATATCAGAAAGACAAGTCTTCACTGAAATTCAGCGGTGCAAAAATTGACGCGGATATCGGCAAGGATATGCAAACCGCTATCCTGGACGCCAGCAGTGACAGCCTGGTGATCAGTGGCCCGAACCAGTCTGGCCAGAACGAACAGATGACGATGCAAGGGCTGACGCTCAAAAGCAACACGCATCTCGGCCAATACAGCCTAAGCCTGGGCGAACAAGCGCTGGGCCTGAAGCAGTTGACCGTAGCAGTTGACGGCAAAGATGCCATGACGATGGAAGGCTTTAACCTGGCCAGCCAGTTCGGTGAGAAAGGCAACAGCCTCGCCGGTCAGTTGGATTACACCATGACGGCGTTAAAAATTCAGGGCACCGATTTTGGCGCAGGTAAACTGCTGCTGAAAATCGATAACCTGGATGCTAAAGGGCTGAAAGAGTTTGCCGATCGTTACAACCAGCAGGCCATGACCTTGCTGCAACAGGCCGAAACGCTGTCGCCAGAAGCCTACCAGCAGCAAACGGCTGAGATGCTGGTGCAGAACCTGCCACTGTTGCTGAAAGGCAATCCAACCATCAGCATCGCACCGCTGAGCTGGAAAAATGCCAAGGGTGAAAGCGCCTTTACCCTTAACCTCGATCTACTGGACCCAGCACAGGCTGGCGCGGCAGCAGAATCACCGGATCAGCAGCTTGCCCGTTCGGTCAAGAAAATCGACGCGCAACTGACTATTCCGGTCGCTATGGCGCAGGAAACCATGGCTCAGGCGGCACAGCTGCAAGGTGCCAGCGCACCAGACGCGCAGCAACAGGCCGAACAGCAAGTGAAAAGCCTGGCAGCCATGGGCGAGATGTTCAAGATCACCACGCTGAAAGATAACGTGATTAGCAGCAGCTTCAAGTATGCCGACAACCAGATTGAGCTGAACGGCAACAAAATGTCGCTGCCGGAGTTCGTGGGTATGTTCGGTATGCTGGGCGGCGGTTCCGCACCAGAAGAAGACAGTGCACCAGAACCCGATCAGCAGGATGCCGCCCCGGCACCTGAGCAACCGATGATTCAAGGCCAGTAACACTAAGGGGCTTGGCGATGCCAGGCCCCTATTCTCCTCCCCACTGCAATAACCCCGCTTTTTCTTAAACTTCGTCGATTGAGCGTAAATCGGTTGCCAGGATAATCATCCTGCCGTCACAATCCTTGCCAAAATTGACCGTATTGCCGCTCCTCTCAGCTGTAGAAAGGGATCATCGAGCATGAAAAAATCATTAGTCGCCATCAGCATCATTGCCGTCCTTGGCGCAGCTTGGAGTGGAGCTTGCTGGTATACCGGTAAGCAGATCGAACAACGGATGGATACCTTGGTCGCTAACGTCAATCAACAGTTGAAAGACACCTGCCCGATGTGGGGGTAAAACTAAGCGTTGAAAATTACCGGCGTGGCATTTTTACCAGTCAGGTGCGCTATGTGCTACGAGCCGATGGTACCGATAAAGAGAGCTCCGGTGATGAAGTGGCATCGCAGGTAACCATCGATCATGGCCCCTTCCCGCTGAGCCAACTAACACGCTTAAACCTACTGCCAACTATGGCCTCGCTGCATGCCGAACTGGAAAATACGTCAGTCATCAAACCGCTGTTTGACGCCACCAAAGGCAAGTCGCCGATCGCCTCCAATACGCGTATTGCTTACAACGGTGATATTTCGTCGGTTGTCGATATGCTCCCGCTGGATTACCAACAAGATGAATACCGGCTGACATTCAGCGGGGCCAAGCTGGCGGCCGACATCAGCCACGATCTGAAAAATATCAGGTTGGATTTCAATACTGATAACCTGGAAATCGCGGACAAGAACCAGGGAAAAATCGTAATACATGGGTTGAAATGTCAAAGCGACACCAAGAAAAACCCCTTGGATTTCAAACTAGGCACCCAGTTTTTAGGCGTAAAGCAGCTACAGATAGTTGGAGATGCCTAAGATGTCCTGGTGGAGGGTTTTACTATGGCCACTCAGACCGATGCTAAAGGTGATTACCTGAATGGCCAATTCGATTACGGCGTAAGCGCGGTAAAAGTTCGCGGCAAGGACCTTGGCTCGGGCCAACTGAAGTTAAACGTTAACAATTTAGACGCCAAGGCAGTGAAGGCATTTATCGAGTTCTACAACCAACAGAGTCTCAACCTGTTACAGCAATATGAAGCCACTCAGCAACAGTTGGCCAAATTGGTTGAACAAAATATGCCACGGTTGTTCAAAGGCTACCCAACCCTCAGCATTGCCCCGTTGGGTTGGAAAAACAGCCAGGGCGAAGCCACCTTCACCTTTAATCTAGGTCTGCAAGAGCCACTCCAAACGGGCACGGCGGCAACTTCACCAGAGGAGCAACTCACACAGGCGATCAAAAGGCTGGAAGCCCATCTGACGATCCCGGAGGCGATGGCAACAGAAACCGCAGTTCAGCTAACGCAGTTACGAGGCGCCAGTACACAACAGGCGCAAACGATGGCACCGCAGCAAGTTCAAGCTCTGGTCGCCATGGCGCAGAAATTTAATCTGGTAACGCAGAAAGATGGTCTGATTGGCGGTAACTTCCACTATGCCGATAATCAGGTCGAACTCAATGGCAACAAGATGTCGCTACAGGCGTTTATCGGCAGCTTTGCCGGGGGCCCTCCGGTGATCGAGGCTGCGCCGGAGCAGCCAGCTCAATGCCACTAAATGCTAACTTAGGGGCGCCGCATGCTGCGCCCGCTTTGTAGCATTGCCCTAGCCATAGACCGCATCGCGGATCTGCACGGGATATAAACCACTCATTCCCTCAATCGCGGTGTTGGTCAACGCGACCACGCTCAACTGTGCGACAGGATCGTAAAACCAGCTGTGCCCATACACGCCGCCCCACTGCAGGGTGCCGTTACTCTGCGGCGTTGCTGCCAATGCGGCATCCACCAGCACCGCCCCGCCAAAGCCAAAGCCCCAACCCGGCCCCTGAATTTCAGCCTGCGCGCCTACATGGGGTTGACGCATCAATGCGGCGGTTTCCGGCTGCAAAATTCCGTCGCCACCGCTACGCAATGTCTCTACCAGGCGCAGCACATCATCAGCGTCACCAACCATCCCTGCGCCAGCCGAAGGAAAAGCGTGGCGATCAAGCGCTCGCGAAGGCGCAAACTGCACGTCAAAACCAAACTCCTCCGGAAGCCTCAGCAGAAAACCGTCATACATCGCTGCCGGTTGCGGTTGAGCATTGTAATAAGCCGTAGCCAACCGATTGGCGTCCAACAAATAAAAACCGGTATTCCCCAGCCCTAGCGGTTGGCCAACCCAGTGTTCAAACAGCTGTGGTAAAGGCATACCGGCCACCTGCTCTAGCACCGCACCCAATACGTCAATTGCCAGTGAGTAGCTGAATTCGCTCCCTGGCTCGGCTTGCAACGGCGCCTGCGCCAACCGACGCAGGTTTTGTTCCAGCGTTAACGAGGACATTTCCATGCCGTCGAGGATCCCCAACCGCTGATAGATCCCGCCCTCCGGCTGCTTGAAACGGTAATCCAATCCGGCGGTGTGAGTTAACAGGTGGCGAATAGCAATCGCTGGCCGCCGTCCATCGGGCAACGCAGGGGTAAACCACGGTAGCCAATGGCTAACGGCGTCATCCAGACTCAGCAATTGCTGCTCTATCATGCGCATCGCCGCCAGCGTGATATAAGGTTTGGAGACCGAAGATAGCCGGAATTGGCTGTTACGTTGCATGGGTTGCCGCTGCTCGCGATCGGCAAAACCGCTGGCACCGGCGTAAATCACCGTTCCCTGTTGAGCCACCAGCACTACGCTACCCACGATCCGCCCTTCAGCGATCGCCTGCTGATTGACTGCCTCTATCCGTTGTGCCAATGCCTGAGCCATAATCGTAATCCTCTTAAGATAATGAGGCCAGTCTACGGTTTTCATCATTAAATTAAATAGGCTAAAATTTAATGATTCATTAAGCTGGAATTATCGATAGATGAGCTCACTGCTGCAATTACTGCCGTTTTTCGATGCCGTTGCCAAGTTAGGCAGCTTTACCCAGGCGGCCAATCATCTCGGCGTCACACCGCCTGCGGTTTCACAAAATATCCGCTCGCTAGAGGCCCTCCTGGGGGTACGCCTGTTCAACCGCACCAGCCGTTCAGTCAGGCTAAGCGATGAAGGGTTGGCATTTTATGAAAAAATCGCCCCCGCGATGGGCCAGATTGAGATCGCGGCGGAACATGCCAGCAGCCAACGCGGTGAACCCAGCGGCTTATTACGGATTACTTTGCCGCAGTTGGCCGCTTCGATGCTGGTCATGCCCCATCTGCCGGAGTTCCATGCGCGCTATCCACAACTCAAGCTGGAGCTGTTTACCGACGATCGCTTTGCCGATCTGGTGCTGGATAATTTTGACGCGGGCATCCGTATGCAGCGGATGTTGCAAAAAGACATGGTGGCCATCCCTATCGACCACGGCCAACAACATGTGGTCGTGGCTTCTCCGGGCTATCTGGCACAACATGGTCAACCCGAAACGCCGCAGGAGTTGCCGCAGCATGACTGCATGCGCTACCGCTTTCCCGGCAGTAGTAAACTGGAGCCCTGGTATTTCAACGATGGGACTGAGCAGTTAACACTCGAAGTCAACGGGCGGCTTATCTTCAATGAAAATCAGCTACTTAAAGACGCGGCGATAGCGGGACTAGGGCTCACCCAACGCTTTCGGGCTGCCGTACACCAAGAGTTGCAGAGCGGGCAACTGCGGGAGGTTCTGCAGGATTTTAGCAACGTCGCGCCGGGGTTCTTTATCTACTTTCCGGCGGGCCGCCATATGCCGCTCAAGCTGCGCGCCTTTATCGATTTTATGCGGGAAAAACGCGAACAGCAGATCAAGCCGATCCGCGTTTGATCAATGAGGGGGACAGGATCACATTCTGCGGTGCCAATGAATCGTCACCAATGCGTTGCAGTAACCGCAAGGCGGCGCTTCGCCCAACCTCACGGGCAGAGCTGGAGATAAAGGTCAGCGGGGGTTCGGTCAGTTCGGCCTCCGGCACATCGCCAAAACCGATCAGCGCCACTTGTTGACCATAAAAACTGTCCATCCCTTCCGAGCCGATGCTACGGCCACTGCGCACGATGCCAAAATAGGCCCCCAACGCTACCGAGGCCTTATGACACACCAACGCACTGATATTAGGATACTGACGCAACAGGTTTTCGGCAGCTTCAGCGGCTGCGCGTTGATGACAGTCGCATTCGACGATCCACTCTGAACGGAATGGTAGGCCATATTGCACCAGGGTGGCACAGAATCCCCCCAGGCGTTCGGCGCGGGTGAGGGAATCGCTTTGTCCACCAAGGTAGGCGATCTGGCTATGACCCCGCTTAATCAGAAACTCGGTGGCCATTTTCGCGGCCTGCATATTATCGGGCCGCACCACGTCTACACCTTCCAGCCCATTGGAGCGCGCGGCACACACCAACGGCACCCCCTGAGCTTCGGCTTTCTCTTTCAGCCCTTTCGCGGTACGTACCCCACCTGCCAGCACCATGCCGTCAACGCCGTGCTCCAGCAGCATATCAAAACAGCGCATCAGCCCTTTGCCGTCGCGCCCACTTTGGGTCAGAAACAGCACTTTGCCATTGGCTTCCAGAACTTCACTCACCCCAGCGGTCATCTCGGCATAAAACGGTTCGCAGATATCACGCAGGATCAGCCCTACCACCCCCGATTCGCCACCGCGCAGCGTAGCGGCCTGACGGTTACGAACATAGCCAAGCTGCTCGATCGCCTGATTCACACGGGTCATGGTGGTAGGCGAAATACGCCCTTTACCGCTCAGCACCAGGGAAACGGTGGTCACGGATACGCCTGCCAACTGTGCGACGTCAGTGATAGTGATCTTTTTGATGGTTATAACCTCTGCAATGCCCTACCAAGGCGAACTTCACCCTGATAACCCATGGTATACCGAATCTCTCAATGCAGTAAAACGATTTACCCACATGGGCATTGTCACCGCAAAGCACCGTTCATAATTGTGATTAGGGACGCATTTTTACTAGGTAAAACGTTTTATCTTATTTTTACCTAATCGGGTACACATAACATTGCA
>NZ_JBKJYW010000007.1:0-20245 GCF_046715635.1 Serratia sp. (in: enterobacteria) | reverse complement strand
CATCGCGACCCGGCGATGGTGGAATGGCTGGCCGGCCGTAAACTCGACGTTTAACGACATAAAATAGGAGGAACTCCCGAATGCAAACACGTTATCTCGGTAAGTCCGGGCTGGAAGTGTCAGCACTGGGTCTGGGCTGCATGGGGCTGAGCTTCGGCTACGGCCCGGCGACGGATACGCGTCAGGCCGTTGAACTGATCCGCGCTGCCGTTGAGCGTGGCGTGACCTTTTTCGATACCGCCGAAGTGTATGGCCCATATCTGAATGAAGAAGTGGTCGGCGAAGCCTTAAAACCGTTACGCGATCGGGTGGTTATCGCCACTAAATTTGGTTTTACCTTTGGCGATGACAACAAACAGCAGATATTAAACAGCCGCCCAGAGCATATCCGCCAAGCGGTGGAAGGCTCACTGCGCAGGCTAAAAACCGACGTTATCGATCTGCTGTATCAACACCGCGTCGATCCCGATGTGCCGATTGAAGACGTTGCGGGCACCGTGAAAGATCTGATTGCTGAAGGTAAGGTCAAACACTTCGGCCTATCAGAGGCTGGCGAGCAAACCATTCGACGTGCCCATGCGGTACAGCCGGTTACCGCCCTACAGAGCGAATACTCGATGTGGTGGCGTCAGCCTGAGCAGGAAATCCTGCCGGTGCTGGAAGAATTAGGTATTGGGTTCGTGCCATTCAGCCCATTAGGCAAAGGCTTTTTGACCGGAGCCATCAAGGCCGGAACGACCTTCGGTGAAGATGATTTCCGCAGCAAGGTGCCACGTTTTGCCACAGAGGCGTTGACAGCGAATGAGCAGTTGGTCAGCCTGCTGGCAATGCTTGCCGCAGAGAAAGGCGTGACGTCAGCGCAAATTGCTCTGGCCTGGCTGCTGGCCCAAAAACCGTGGATTGTGCCCATCCCGGGAACCACCAAACTGCATCGGCTGGAAGAGAATCTGGGGGCCGCCGAACTCATTCTTTCCCAGAATGATTTGCACAAGATTACTCAGGCGCTGGAGAAGGTGAAAATCGTTGGCGAACGTTATCCAGCCGCCTTACAGGCACGCGTGGGTCGTTAAGGTTTATTCTGGCTTGCGGTTCCCGCAAGCCATTCAATCACCCTAGCGCAACGCATCAATCAACAGAGCAAACGCGGGAGGATGCTGTTTTCTACTTGGGTAATAGAGGTAATAACCCGGGAAAGAGGGGCACCACTCTTGCAGCACCTGAATAAGTTCCCCGGATTTGACCAAGCCCTGGACCCTATCCTCTGGCACGCAGGCCAGGCCAAACCCTGACAGCACCGCGTCTATTCTTTCCGATAACAGATTCAGCGTCAGTTGACCCTCAACCCTGACGCGCAGCGGCTTACCTGCTTTCTCAAACTCCCAGTGATACAAACCGCCTGCGGTGGGCAACCGCATATTAATGCACTGATGATCCTGCAATTCATGTGGCGTCTGCGGAATACTGTTGGTGGCAAAATACGCTGGCGAACCCACCACCACCATGCGCATATCCGGGCCGATCTTGACGGCAATCATGTCTTTATCGACGCTTTCGCCAAGGCGCACTCCGGCATCGAAACGCCCATCCACAATATCAATAAACCCGTTATCTACCACCAGCTCAACGTTGATTTGCGGGTATTGCCGTAGAAACGGCTTTAACTTTGGCCATAGCAGGCTGCGCACCGCATGCTCGCCCGCCGAAATTCGAATATTACCGGAGGCGGAGCCGTTCAGTTGAACCAGGGCTTCCAACTCCTGTTCAAGGTCTGCAAGACGGGGTTCGAGACAGGCAATGATCCTCTCCCCTGCCTCCGTGGGGGCAACGCTGCGAGTCGTTCTGGTCAGCAAACGCAGGTTTAACCGTTCCTCCAGCGCCTTTATAGCGTGGCTGAGTGTGGACTGTGAAACACCCAGCTTACCCGCCGCTTTGGTAAAACTCCTCTCCCGCGCCACGACGAGAAAAACCTGTAGCTCGTTGAAGTTTTCTTTCAGCATGCGTACTTCCTTGGTTAACGTTGACCTTGCCAGTTCGGACAGAACTTATGAAACTGATTCATAGACACTACCATTTTAGCCCCGTTGCCGACAAAGGTTGCTGATAACACGCCAACAAAATCGTTCTCATGCCGTCAGATTTTTTGGATGGTGCTATATTTTATGAACTGACCCCATTTTTCCGAGAAGACATATGAAAAAACATCCTTTTAGCGTTGCCGTCGGTGTTTTATCTCCCCACATGTCATTTTCGGCCTGTACTGCCAAAGTCGATGAAAAATATCATTACTCTTAAATGATTACCCACTACGGTCAATGACAACCCACTAATTCACGCCTAACAGACGCGGTAGCGCAACCAACAATGCGCTTACCTCTTCCGTCGGGTTTGTTTGCTTAGCCGAGGCCACCATGTTTCTTAATTACTTTGCGTTAGGCGTACTCATTGTTGTCTTCCTGGTCATTTTTTACGGGATCATTATTCTGCATGACATTCCTTATCTGATCGCAAAATCACGCAATCACCCGCATGCAGACGCGATCCATGTTGCGGGTTGGGTCAGTTTGTTTACTCTGCATGTGATATGGCCTTTTTTATGGATATGGGCCACCTTGTATCGGCCAGAACGCGGTTGGGGCATGCAAGCCCAGCAAGATTCATTTGCCCGCTTAGAGCAAAGAATAACCGAGCTGGAACAAAGCATCGGCGAAACCAAAACACCTTCTGCGGAGTAACTCCATGGACTTGCTCATTATTCTTACCTATGTCGCGTTGGCCTACGGCATATTCAAAATATTTAAAATCCCGGTAAACAAATGGACGGTCCCTACCGCGGCATTGGGTGGCGTTGTTTTAGTGGGCGCCCTGATTTTATTAATGAACTATAACCACCCCTATACCTTTCAGGCGCAAAAGGCCGTAGTTTCGATTCCCATCACGCCGCAGGTGACTGGCATTGTCAGCGAGGTCACGGATAAGCAGAATACCTTTATAAAAAAAGGTGAGGTACTTTTTAAAATAGAGCCTACCCGATATCAGGCACGTGTCGATAGGTTACAGGCCGATTTAATGACGGCAATCCATAGCATCCAGGTGCTCCAGGGGCAATTAGATGAAGCCATCGCCCATACCTCGGGGATCATTGCCGAACGCGATCGTTTATACAAAGACTACCAGCGCTATCTTAGAGGGAGCAGGGCCAAGGTAAATCCGTTCTCCGAAAGTGATATTGATAACGCCAGGCAAAATTTTCTGGCACAGGATGCGCTGGTGAAAAGTTCAGTGGCTGAACAGGCACAGATAAAAAGCCAGCTCAACAGCGTCGTCAACGGAGAACAGTCACAGATAGTCAGCCTCCGGGCCCAGTTAACGGAAGCCAAATACAATCTCGAACAGACCGTGGTCCGCGCCCCCAGTAATGGCTATGTGACTCAGGTGCTTATCCGCCCAGGAACTTACGCGGCGGCGCTGCCACTGCGCCCGGTAATGGTGTTTATTCCGCAACAAAAACGGCAAATCGTCGCGCAATTCAGACAAAATTCGCTGTTACGCCTGAAATCGGGCGATCAAGCCGAAATCGTCTTCAATGCGCTACCTGGTCAGGTATTTCAGGGGAGACTGACCAGCATACTTCCCGTCGTTCCCAGCGGGGCGTACCAGGCGCAGGGAACCTTGCAATCATTGAGCATGATACCGGGTTCCGATGGCGTGCTGGCGGTAATTGAGTTAGAGCCGAATGCGGATGTTGATGCCTTGCCAGATGGGATATTTGCCCAGGTGGCGGTCTATTCCGACCATTTTACCCATGTTTCCGTGATGCGTAAGGTGCTGCTGCGCATGACAAGCTGGATGCACTATCTCTATCTTGATCATTGATCGTAACAACGCGGCCGGATGAATGGGCAGCAAGAGCGGACCTTGTTGCAGCACTGGTTTCAACATTGGCAAACCACGCCCTGAGAACAGGGCGATGGGGCTTGGCTTCACTAGTCGTTATTGCGGAACCCGGCAACATAGTCGATAAAGAAACGCATATTTTCTGCGTTGTGATTTTCAAGATCATACAGATTTAACATCAGCTGCATTTCATAATCGGGTGATTGATTGATGGTTTTCACTTTTCGATCATTGATAAAGAAATCAATCTGGTTTTCCGTCCATGCAATGGCGTAAGTGTTGAATTGAGTGACATCAATCTCAACAGGCTCCTCATAGAACTCTTCTCTAATGCGGGAATCACCAAAGGGATGAACCCCATAACCAATCAGAGAGTAGCCGTTACGGATATTCTTACCCTTAAGCTCGAAGAGGCAAATCTCCGCAGACCGCTCGGGGAGATCTTCGTAACCGATCATCCAGAGTGCAGCGACATTGTTTGCTGCAATAGGGCATTTGGCTCGCAGTTCGAAATAGCCATATTTTGGCAGATATTTTCTCTCGGCCACCTGTGCTTGACGCACCCGGCAGTCTGGCGAAAAGCGATGCTGACCAAGTAGTGACCCCACCGGGCCAGAGTAAACACCGGTCTGCAAAGAAGACACTCTGACTTCCCCATTAAACTCCGGGCACCAGGGTTGTTGATCTTGCTCGATATTAAGTGAAAAGCCGTTTTCAGAAAACTCGAATCTCGGTGTGGATAACTCCCGACTACTCCACTGCGGCAGATAATAGGGAAGCCAATGCGACTCGAGATAACCGCGATCAAATCCATCAAAAAATTCCAGCTGGTATCTTTTCCCGTCAATGATTTTTTGGTTTGCAACTTTCATTACTATCCACCTGAAATATAACAACATTGCTTCAGAGTTTATCTGTTGGTTAAAAATGCCGGTTCGGTTAACCAATGGCCGATAATCATACCGACAGTCCAATTTATGATGCTGATCTGGCGCATCATCTCGTAGAAAGACGATGGGCTTTGGGGGGAAGTCATTGTATCAACAAAGGCGTAAACTGATTTCCGGTAGACAAACGTGTATTTTTTGCCCCTGGGAGGCTTGATGCTTGATTCCTTTTACTGGATTAATGAACCTGAACAATGGCAGTGCGATCACGGTAAGTTAAGCGTTGTCACAAATGACAAAACCGACTTCTGGCAAAAAACCTGGTACGGGTTTGAGCGTTTTTCAGGGCACATCTTCGCCACCGACGTCAGTGAAGACTTCACTTTTCAGGTAAAGGTCTGCGCTGACTTCACCACGCTGTATGACCAGGCCGGGATCATGTTCATGACCGATGACCAGCACTGGCTTAAAGCCGGTATTGAGTTTAACGACGGCGCACCCGCAATAGGCAGCGTGCTGACGCTGGAGAACTCAGACTGGGCAACCGGCACCTTTGCGGGTGATCCACGTGAGTTCTGGCTTCGCTTGACCCGCAAAGGCAACAGCCTGCGATTACAGTACTCAACCGAGGGTCATCACTGGCCGCTGCTACGCTTATGTTATTTTCCGCAAGGCGCAGCGAAAATCGGTGTGATGTGCTGTACGCCTGAACGTCGCGGGTTATCAGTGGACTTCCTGAATATCACGCTGACTCCGCCGGTGGATAAAGCGTTGCATGACCTGAGTTAATCGTTCGAGTCTGTGCTATTCAGTATGCTGGATCGCCTTGGCTGCCCGCCCGACAACATTAACGCTGATGTATCAAGGATCACACTTTTAAGTGCCAGCTTATTCCCATACAAACAATGTGTGTTACTATTCCCGCCGTAAAACCCTTTCAACTCATACCGAGGCTTTGATGCTGGAGAATGTAATCATCCGATAGTCAGCTTCCCGACCTTTTCAGGCCGGACTGATTATCAATGCGCCGAAATCGAATGCGGACACCGCTGGGTGTTTGCACGTTTTGCACATGATGATTAACAGGTTTTTCAGCATGAATTTATCCCGTCAGGAACAACGTACCTTACACGTTCTCGCCAAAGGTGGACGTATTGCGCACGTCCGCGATACATCAGGCCGCGTCACCTCCGTTGAATGCTACAGCCGCGAAGGGCTGCTGCTCAGCGACTGCACGCTCGCCGTATTCAAAAAACTCAAAACCAAAAAGCTGATCAAGTCCGTCAATGGACAACCGTACCGCATCAATACCAGCGGGCTGAACAACGTTCGCGCCCAGTTGGACAACCGCTAAGGAGAGTGTGATGGATATCAACACGATTATTACTGGCGCCTACCCCATAAAACTGTCGCCAGATGAAAGCAAAATACCCTGGGACGATCCGGCGTTTAGCCAGCGCATGTTGGAGAACCACTTGTCGCAGGAGCACGACTGGGCCAGCCGGAAGCTACCGATCATTGAACGGCAGGTGGCATGGATCACCAGCCTGCTCCCAGCAGGCGCACGCATTCTCGATCTCGGCTGTGGCCCCGGCTTTTACACCCACATGCTTGCAGAGCAGGGCTTTCGCTGTACCGGCGTGGATTTCTCTCCGGCATCTATCGCCTATGCCCGTCAGCAGGCACAGGCGGAGGGATTGAACATTGAATACCTCCAACAGGATGTACGGGTGTACGCCCCGGAGGATCCGTTCGATTTCATCATGATGACCTTTGGTGAGCTGAATGTCTTCAGCACGGTGGACACCCGCACCTTGCTTAGCCATTGCGCACAGTGGTTAGTTCCAGGAGGCAAGCTGCTGGCAGAAGTACATACCTTTGATGAAGTAAAGCGTCAGGGCATGGCTGCACCGAGCTGGCAACGCTGCCCGCAGGGGCTGTTTCTCGCCAGACCTCACTTGCTGTTGACGGAACACGCCTGGGATGAAACAGCGCAGACCAGCTCAACGTTGTTCTGGGCCATCGAAGAGAATGGTGACGCCACGCGTTTTGGGAACCAAATGACGGCCTGGCACGATGAGGAATATCTCCGCCTTATCAGCGATTGCGGTTTCACCGTGCTCCCCGGCCCGGATAGTACAGCATGGCCAGTCAGCGAAACGTTCGAAGGAAAGCTGATTGCCCTGCTGGCAGAAAAAGCAATGACAACAACCTCTGACACTACACAAATCAATGAAAGGAATTCTGCATTGGATATCCCACGTATTTTCACCATCAGCGAAAGTGCCCACCGTATCCATAACCCGTTCACAGCCGATAAGTACGCGACTCTCGGCGCAGTGTTACGTATGGAACCAGGCACGCGAGTCCTCGACCTTGGCAGCGGCTCGGATGAAATGCTCTGCACCTGGGCACGCGACTACGACATCACCGGTACCGGCATCGACATGAGCCCGTTATTCAGTGCACAAGCAAGGCTGCGCGCAGAGGAGCTCGGTGTCACCGATCGCGTCGATTTTATCCATAACGACGCTGCCGGTTACGTAGCCGATGAAAAATGTGACGTGGCAGCCTGCGTCGGTGCCACCTGGATTGCTGGAGGCGTCGCCGGGACTATCGAGCTGCTGGCTAAAAGCCTCAAGCCTGGCGGGATTATCCTTATCGGTGAACCTTACTGGCGTCTGTTACCGCCGACGGAAGAGATCGCCAAAGAGTGTGGTGCCACTGCCCTCTCCGACTTTCTCCCCCTTGCAGATCTTGTCACCTCTTTCGACGCGCTTGGTTACGACGTCGTGGAAATGGTGCTGGCAGACCAGGAGGGTTGGGACAGGTACGTCGCGGCAATGTGGCTGACGATGCGCCGTTGGTTAGAAGCAAACCCCGATGACGACATGGCGGAGGAAGTCCGGACACAGTTGACGACAGCGCCTAAACGCCATGTGGCGTATACGCGTGAATACCTTGGCTGGGGGGTGTTTGCGTTGATGGCGCGGTGAGGTTACATCAAAAATAAAACAACGCCCCCATCGTAAGATGGGGGAACAAGACGTGTTAATAAACATCAACGAAACTCAGGTACTTTCCGCTGTAAAAACAAGGTCTTTAGGTCAAACTACCAGTGCCCCCCCCGATCGTCGCAATTTTTTGTGAACTTATTCATGTCAATAGCTGAAAATTAAAACACCAGAGAAATCAACTTAATTAACAAATACAAATAGACTTTATGCAGCATTCACTCCTGAAATGACCCCACCTATATACAGATAAATAAACGCCATAAAAAACACAAATAAACCCGCGATCCAAAAATAGACTATATGTATATTTTTGCACATAAAACAAGTTGAGATAATATGCGCCCCTCTGGATAATACGTCCAGCAGATAAGAAATAGCTTAAGCATTAAGAGCCCCGTTTAAAATGTTTTGATAACAGCCCCCAGCGAGCCTGATATTTAAAGCATCATACAGCAGGACTAAATACATTGTTTATAGCTTTCTTACTGGAAGATGTTTCAACCAACTAAAATATGGAAAAGCCATGTGAACAACCACCAGTTTTAATATTGGTGTGGGCAACGTTGTCCTGCTCACTGGCGACCAGTTAATTACTTAAGGAATTTACTATGAAAAAGAATTTTATTGCTGCTGCTATCGCTACTGCGTCAATCCTGTCTGCTGCTTCTGCTTTTGCTGCTGATGGCCAGGTTAACTTCAACGGCGAAATCATTGATGCAGCCTGTACCGTAGTAAACAGCGTTTCTAACCCACTGGACGTGACTTTGGGCAAAGTTGCTAAAACTGCTTTCACTGGTGCGGGCTCTACTGCTGCTGCAACTAAATTCACCCTGCAGTTAAAAGATTGCCCGGAAACTGTGACCAGCGCGACCGTCAAGTTCGACGGTACTTCAGTCACTGGCGACAACAGCGTTCTGGCGCTGACCACTGAAACTGGCGTAGCGACTGGCGTGGGCATTCAGCTGTCTGATGCGTCTAACGCGGTTCTGCCACTGTACACCGCTTCAACTGCTTACCCACTGGTTTCTACCGGTGTTAACAACCTGGACTTCGTTGCTCGTTACATTGCGACCTCTGCAACCGTAACTGCTGGCCCGGCAAACTCTGTAGCTAGCTTCACCGTTAACTACAACTAAGATTTTGCCCCGGCTTAATCCAGGGCGTTGAAAATCCGGGGCGGCGGCATTGGCCTCCGCCCCGTTCTTCTTAATCTTCAATGTGGATACATAACATGAAACTTTTACCCAAAACACTGATAGCGACGTTGTTATTGAGCGCTACTGCAGCCCAGGCTGGCGTCGTTATCGGCGGCACACGGCTGATTTACGACGGAGCGAAAAAGGAGTCTTCACTGAGCGTCAATAACCCAGATAGCACACCCTATTTGATCCAATCCTGGGTAGAAACCACCGGTGGTGGCGCTGAGAAAGCCCCCTTCATGATTACCCCGCCACTATTCCGTCTTGACGGTAGCCAACAGAACGTACTGCGGGTAGTGCGCGCCGGTGGCAATTTGCCAGGTGATAAAGAGTCGCTCTACTGGATGAATATCAAGTCCATCCCGTCATCAGAGAAAAAAGAGGGGCAAAACACCCTACAGGTCGCGGTGAAAACCCGCATCAAGCTGATTTTCCGCCCGGAAGGTATTAAAGGCGTGCCGGAAGAGGTAGCCCAAAATCTGAAATGGCAGCGCAACGGCAGCCAGCTGCAAGTGACGAATCCAACGCCGTTCTACATGAACTTCCAGTCCGTCACCCTTGGCGGCAAAGAAATCAAGGACGTGACCTACGTGCCACCCATGAGCAGCGCCAGTTTTGCACTGCCAGCCGGTGTAGCTGGCGGCAGCCTGAACTGGAAAATCATCAGTGACTACGGCGGCGTAGGTGCGGTTCATACCACCACCTTGTAATCAGCTGCAATAACACGCTCTCACAGGGCGGTGAGAACACAGGTTCCAGGCCCCTCTGGCCCTGAACAGACTGGAGCAGTACAGGATGAATAGCATTCAGAATAATAAAAATAAGCGCACATGCCCGCGCATTAGCCAACTGGCATGTTTGGTCGCCGCCGTGTTTGGTAGTTTCACTTTCAGCGTTCATGCCCGTGACTACTTTAACCCTGAACTGCTGCAGGTCGATAACCCACAGCAGGGTAAAACCGACCTGTCCGTTTTTGAAACGAACGGCAGCCAGGCACCCGGTGTCTACCGTGTCGATGTTTATCTGAATAATGAAAAAGTTGATACCCGCAACGTGACCTTCAAGCTTTTCCAGGGCAAAGATGGCAAAGCCAGTTTGCAACCCTGCCTGAGTGCCAAAGCGCTGGCGGATATGGGCGTAAAAACTCAGCAGTTCCCTGCGCTGGGGGATAGCGACTGTGTTGATCTCAGCGTGATCCCGCTGGCCAGCGCGGACTTCCGCTTTAGCGCCCAGCAACTGTTGCTCAGTATGCCGCAAGCCGCTGTTTCACAGTCGGCACGTGGTTATGTTCCCCCGGAACAGTGGGACAACGGCATTACCGCCTTCCTGCTGAACTACAGCATGACGGGTGCCAGTAATTATGCCCGCAACAGCTCTACGCAGGATAGCGACAGTCAATACGTCAACCTGCGGCCAGGCGTCAACATCGGCCCGTGGCGTTTACGTAACTATTCGACCTACAGCCGCAGCAGCACCGGCGATGACCAGTGGGATACGGTCTACACCTATGCCCAACGCAACATTGTCTCGCTGAAAAGCCAGTTGACACTGGGTGACAGCAGTTCGCCCTCAGACGTATTTGACAGCGTACCGTTTCGCGGCGCACAGGTCGCCTCCGACGATGACATGATGCCGGACAGCCTCAAAGGCTATGCCCCAGTCGTGCGCGGCATTGCCCGCAGCAATGCGCAGGTGATCATCAGGCAGAACGGCTATGTGATTTATCAGAGCTACGTGGCTCCGGGTGCGTTTGAAATTACCGACATGTACCCGACCGGCGGCAGCGGCGATCTGTACGTCACGATTAAAGAAGCCGATGGCAGCGAGCAGCAATTGGTCATACCTTTCGCTTCTCTGCCGGTTTTACAACGTGAAGGACGCCTGAAGTTTTCCATGACCAGCGGCCAATACCGTTCATACGATGGCAGCGTAGACAAAACTACCTTCAGTCAGGGGACAGCAATTTACGGTCTGCCCTATGGGTTTACCGCTTACGGTGGTGGCCAGTTTGCCAGCAAGTATCAGTCGCTGGCCATCGGTGCAGGTAAGAACCTTGGTGACTTTGGTGCTCTGTCGGTGGATGTGACCCAATCCTGGTCCACCATGCAGGATCTGCCAAAAGAGAGCGGGCAGTCATGGCGTGCCCGTTACAGCAAAGATATTTTGCAGACCGGAACCAACTTCTCGATTGCCGGTTACCGCTACTCAACCGCCGGTTACTACAGCCTGCAGGAAGTGCTGGATACCTATCGCAGCGACCAGAATACCTCACAGAATGAGCGTCGTCGTAACCGTGCCGAGCTGACCATGAGCCAGAATTTGTGGGACAACGCCGGTTCGCTATCCATCAGCCTGGTCAGCGAGGATTACTGGAACAGCGACCGCAGTATGAAGTCGTTTGGCGTGGGTTATAACAACTCATGGAACGGTATCAGCTACGGTCTGAATTACAGCTATAACGAAAACTCGACGGCCAGCAGCAGCTATAGCGACATCAACGGTAATAGCCAAAGTACCGGTGGCCGAGTTTATGACCGCGATCAGATGTTCGCTTTTAATATCAGCGTGCCGCTCAGCCGCTGGCTGAACAATGCCTACGCGACGCACAACCTGAGCACCAGTAAAAACGGTAAAACCACCAACACGGTCGGTATCAACGGTACGGCTTTGGCGGATAACAATCTGAGCTGGAGCGTACAAGAAGGTTACGGCAGCCAGGGAGTGGGTAACAGCGGCAACCTGAATGCGGATTATCGTGGCACCTACGGCGAAGTGAACGGCGGCTATGCGTACGATAAAAATACTCAACGGGTGAACTATGGCCTGCAAGGCGGAATAGTGGCGCATGCCAATGGCGTCACCTTGGGGCAGTCATTGGGTGAAACCATCGCGTTGGTTCAGGCACCGGGCGCGTCCGGCGTGGGCGTGAGTAACCAGACCGGGGTGAAAACCGACTGGCGTGGCTATGCCGTCGTGCCTTACGCCTCCCCCTATCGTAAAAACCAGGTACAGCTGAATACAGAAACCCTGCCGGATGACGTTGATTTGACCCTGACCACGCAGAACGTAGTACCCACCCGTGGCGCAGTAGTGCGGGCCAGCTTTAATGCCAACGTCGGTCAACGCGTACTGATGACCTTATTACGCCAGGGCGGCGCACCAATTCCATTTGGCGCCACGGTGACGGATGCCTCGCAGAAGAATGCCCAGGCGTTTATCGTCGGTGATTCCGGTCAGGTTTATTTAACCGGTCTGGCTGACAGCGGGACTTTGACCGTCAAATGGGGAAATGAGGCAAATCAGCAATGTCAGGTGAAGTTTTCACTGGCGAAACAGACAACCCAGACTGGCGTTCAGACCATGAACGGGCAGTGCAATTAGCAGGTAGTTAACATGCGTATATTGAATAGATTAAAAAACACGTCAAGCCTTATTTTACTCATGATGTTGTTATCAATGAGCACGGGAACCCATGCCGCGTGCAAAACCAACGTCGCTGGCGCAGGAGCAAACTCTCAGATCGTCACTGTTTATCAACAGCCTATCGTTGTGCAAAGGGATTTACCTGTAGGTTCAGTAATAGGTACTGTAGATATCCCCCAAAGCCGGCCTTTTGAACTTTGTAACGGTTTGATTAATGGCAACTACGGTTCAGTAACATACGAACTCCTATTATTAACCAAAACGGGCGTCAACTCTTCCTATAAAACTAATGTCCCAGGTGTTGGTATGGTTGTGCCCGGTTTTAGCAGTTACCCCAATACCATACTAACTTATTACAATAACAATACCTTGGTAGACATATCTGCCCGAAAAATTAGCCTGATAAAAACTGGACCTATAGCATCTGGTGAAATCACATATCAGATTATTGGCAAGGCATACGGTGATGAATCAGTCCTTGGGTACACCCTATATTATAAAGGTGCAAGCATCACCCAAGTTGGCTGTTCGATTACAACGCAGAACATTCGAATTCCCTTAGAAGATGTGATGGTAACAAGTTTAACAACGGTTGGGCAAACCGCCAATGCAAAAACGTTTGATGTAGGGCTGAATTGTGATGCAGCAGCAAGAGTTAATATGAAACTCATCGGAACTAAAAATACCGACACCAGTACCGCTGGCGTATTGCAATTAAGCAATGCGGGTGGTGCCAATGTGGCGACCGGCGTAGGCATTCAAATTCTTTATAATGGCAACCCTATGGTGCTAAATACCAATATGGTTATGAAAACGTCAGCCGGTGGGCAAGAAACCTTCCCATTTACTGCGCAGTATTACCAGACCAAGGCAACGCCTACCACAGGTTCTGCCAATGCGACAGCAACGCTTGAATTAACTTATCAATAAAATCAACCAGATATAACCTCAGTAAATTAACCCTCTCGCTTTTTAAATGGCGAGGTAACAACCCTGAATGGAGAGAACAAAGATGGAAAATATGTATAAAAAATCAGCAATGGCATTACTGGTTATGGCGATGGGTTATGGCAGCGCGCAGGCAGACCCGGTCAATATTAATATTACCGGTAACGTGGTGTCGTCTCCTTGTACTGTAAATAATAACAATAGCAATCTTAACGTTGATTTAGGCCAGAATATTCAGGCCGGCGATTTGGCAACGCCGGGCGCAGGCTCAACTTTGGTTCCCTTTAACCTGGTATTAAGTGCCTGCCCAACGGGCACCTCTAATGTCAAAGTCACCTTTACCGGCACGGCGGATACAACGTCAACCACCATGTATAAGAATACCGGCTCGGCGACTAACCTGGCGGTGGAACTTTCCCAGCAATCCACTGGCACCATTCTGGGTAACAACAGCTTCCTCTACCAACCCGTGCTGGCAGATAAAACTGTCACTTACGCACTGAATGCCCGCGCCGTCTCGGCAACGGGTGACGTAATGCCGGGCAATATCAGCTCTGTCGTGCAAGCAAACTTTACCTATAACTAAGATTTAGCGGGATACAAGGAACAGCCTGAATGAGCAAAATTTTCACACGAACCCTATTGATGGTTGTCGCAGGGATGATGAGCGTTACCGTTCAGGCTGCTGACCTCAATCTCACCGGTACTGTGGTTGCCAGCCCTTGCAGGGTAGACAGTGGCTCAGTCAGTAAAGATATCGACTTTGGCCAACTGCAAAGTACTGATTTAAAAGAGGCGGGTACAGCCAGCGACTGGATGCCGTTTCAGATAAAACTGACCGGCTGCCCGCAGGCCACCAGTAAGGCGACGGTAACCTTCAGCGGTACGCCGGCTACGGAAGATGCCACCTTATATGCCAATAGCGGTACAGCCGAAAATGTCGCCGTGCAGATGGCACTGGAGGCGGATAAAGCCACGGTGCTGGGTAACGCGAGCAGTATGACGGTTGATATAGATGCTCAGCATAATGCGGTCTATGAACTTGCTGGCCGTCTGCTTACCGTTAACGGCAATACCGGGCCAGGTACTTTCAGCAGCATTGTGCAGATGAACTTTACCTATCAATAAATTGCTCTAATTTGAGGGGGACTTACCAAGTGCTGATTGATTATTAATAAAGGTTTACTCCCGTTGCCTGTGTCATTAATAAGATAAGTCAGTATATTTACAGTCCCTGTTAGTGTAGCTATCTACACAACCGGCATATCCTGTGTATGCCGGGTTTATTTAGCGCCAGGGTTATTAAACATAATACCCAGACAATTTTAACACTAGAGATTATATTATGAAAACTCAAGCGGCAAAGCTGCACAACAACACTGAAGGGCTACCCCATCACATAAAATTACCACAGGCTCTACTCATGGACTCCTGCCAAATGAGCCTCCATGGTCTTCGCTATCTCCTAGAGCTTAATCTATTTAAAATCGGGGAAATTATTTCACTCAATAAAGCCTCCCTGATCCCCAACTTCCTGCGCTCAAACTCACCAGATATCATCATCATGGAACTGTGCGGCGAGGGAGAGTCGGTGCTTGAGGGGTTGCAGATCCTGGCTTTTTGTAAGAGCAACTGGCCTCTGGTGCCGTTGATGGTATGTACCCGCCTGATTGATGCGCACTTTATACAACAAATCAAGTCACTGTGCGTCGACAGTATTTGTTATAAGTACGAATCTTTACCGGCTATTGAGCACTGTATGCAGCTTACACTCAATGGTTTCCAGGAGAACAGCCCGGCTATCAACAATGTTTTGAAAAAGCATAGCAATCCACTCCATTCTCTCACCGTCAAAGAGATAGAGGTGCTGTCTTATCTGTTTGATGGTTGCTCAGTGACCACCACGGCCTCTTTAATGTTTCGTGACATCCGCACCGTCAGTACCCACAAGCGAAATGCCATGGCCAAGATGGGTTATAGAAACGATAACGAGCTGTTTTCACGCGGAAAATGGATGTCTCGCAATGGCCTGTTCGCATAAATCGCCGCAAAGAAATAAGACATTACTATGAAACCAATGATCAATCTGGCCATTTTGGAAGAGAGCCCATTAATCCGGCTAGGGCTTGAAAACCTGATTGTTTCGCTCAATCCAGACATTCAGAACATTATACAGGTAGCTTCCGTTCCCCAATTATTGCAAGAGACTCAGGGAAAACAGCTCGATTTGTTGATCGCTGATCTGGTGTGTACGCAAGAAACCCCGCAACAAAGAGCAGAGCAGCTAATGGAAATCTGCCACTCTAACCCTCTGACACAGCTGGTTATCTACAGTTACAATTATGGTTATTGCGAAGAAACGCTGTCTAAGTTGTATCAACATCCTCTAGTAAGCCTCATTTCCCGCCTGGAGGATCAGCAGCAGACCAGTGAACTTTTTACCAAGGTAATCGCCGGATTTAAAATATGTAGCCCGACGATTACACGGGACATTAAAAAGCAGCGCCATGAATCCTATATTATTCAGAAACATTTAACGCCCAGTGAACGCGAGGTTCTGGTTTATCTGTTTCGCGGACTCAGCTTGCAAGATATGGCGATTTATATGAATCGCAGTATTAAAACCCTCAGCGCTCATAAACAGAATGCCAAACAAAAGCTGGGGGTGAAAAACGATGCACAATTATTCTCATTAAAGGAGCATTTTATTCGTCTTAACAGACAATGCAGAGGATGGAGTTTTTTGAGTGCGCGCGATAAAAGAGTGGGAACATCCATGTAGTTACGGCCTCCTGCCTGAAAGGAACCAAGGCCTTAATAACTAGCTGGTAAATTATTAATTTTAATTAACAACCCTCTCTTAATGACAATGTAACCACCTTTATCCAGGTTAGAGAGCATTTTCATCACACCGCTGCGAGACAGGGATGTTCTTTCCAATATATATTTTACGGCAGGAACCGTTGCACGGGTTTCGAAATCTTCCTCACTCAATGATCTTAAAAGATTACAGATCAATTCATAGGTAGAGATACCGGTGGTCGAATTGACATACTTATGAAATCGGGAACTCACATACATCAGCCAATACGACGTTTGTTTCCATAAATTGTGCTCGTCGATATGCGTCAGCAATTGATCCAGCGGCAGGTAAAAATATTCAATATCTCCACTCGC
The DNA here is from genome assembly GCF_046715635.1 of Serratia sp. (in: enterobacteria). Lineage (GTDB taxonomy): Bacteria > Pseudomonadota > Gammaproteobacteria > Enterobacterales > Enterobacteriaceae > Chania. The sequence goes on along the minus strand of NZ_JBKJYW010000007.1, from coordinate 3,700 downwards.
CTGCACAAAAGTGCGGGTAGGATCGGCGATCAGCTCGCTGATGCCGATGATACTGGGAGCATCCAGCGTAACCAGTATCATAGAATCGCCGCTGCGCTTAACCTCACAACTCCCTTTAAGCAGCAGGAAGCACATTTTTTTATCATGGAGTATCAGTTGAAAACGCTGCCCGGAATGTGATTTTGAGACAGTATGAGTTTCGAGCAGTGAGTCCATTATGGCCTGAAGATGGATTACCGGTTTCAAGGTAGATAAAGCTAAACTATTTTCCATAAATACCATTTAATAAGATTTTATTGTTGCAAGTATAGCATACGTCAAGAACTACGCGTGTGGATGTATAAAACAAAGAAAGTCGTAAAATGCACCCCTCTATCTCCGCTCAAAACGCAGCAACAGGCCATTTTTAATGTCTATGCTGCCCTGCTTCTTTAAGCCATCTATTCCACGGATGACAGTACTATGCGATAACCCGGTAATAGCTCCAACATAGTCATTAACCGTATGAGCCAACCTGACCTCTTCACTTTCGTTTTGTAACATTTCCAGCGTTTGTAATATGAGCGTAGCCGTGTGAGATTTCCGCTCTTTATCATTTCTATTACTGATGACATGCACAAAATCCGACAGACAGGATGCCAAACTCTGCCACTGATTATTTTCTTCAATAATGGTTAAGAGCTCCCCAGCAGGTATGGCGTAGACATCAGATGCATGGATTATTTTAATGCTATACCCTCCTTTAGGGCATAGAATCTTGCTCAAGCCAAATAAATGTGATCCCTTTATCATACACAAAGGCTTGGGGTTAGTATCGCTATAAACTACAGCCAAACCAGAATCGATAAAATAGCACTGGTACTCATTACCCACTTTTCCCAGGAGTAGCTTTCCAGGCGGAACTCGCACAGGTTTGACCTGCATTTTTATGCATTCAATCATCGCTTGCATTGATAAATACGCCCTTATTAATCAGAGTGAAATTTGGGGTCTGCTTTACCCATAGTAATAATACCACCCAGTCATCCGGTTCTTTTAAGGAATTTATAAAAATGAGATGGAAAACCCAAAACCAACACGCCCTCATCAAAGATGATGGAAACAAACCTCAATTTAAATCACTACGGTCATTTATACACTATGGATCCAACATTGGATTTACAGTGCACAAATGACACATAAAGCCTTTGATAGTTTAAAGTTACCATAAGATAATACTGACTAAATAGCATGTCAGAGAAATTAAAAAAGAGTATTACAGAATCAAAACGGAAATATACAATTAACCAGAATGGTTTATGTTAAACATAAATAAAAACGGTTAATAATCATATCTTCGTGAAACTATATTGCGTCAGAAAGCCCTATAAATAGTTAATAAAAGATATTTATGACTCTACTCTGATAAAGTCATAATTTTATCACTTCGTTTCATCTATCAATAGAAACATCATTAAGTTACGTGGATGTGAAATATATGTACGATTTTAGCAAAGTCATCGAAAAGCATGTCCCTCAGGCCGAGATCGATGAGATGTTTACTTCTATCGAATCATTCAGCCCTGCCCGAAAAGGCAAGCCAGGCCAACGCTTTTATCTAGACCAAAGCGATAAAAGAATGTGTTTTCTGTTATACAGCGGAACGTGCACTATAAAAAGAAACAGTGATTCCCTCATATTATCAACCCTTCGTGCACACAGTATTGTGGGATTGCAGGACATTTTTCATGATAAATCTGACGTGCAAATTATCGCAAACAGTGAAATTGAATACAGATTATTAAGTGTTGATGAGCTATTTCTCCATGTAGAAGACAAACATCTATGGAAAAATATTTGCTATATGTTAATGCTTTCAGCCACACGCTTCAGTGAATATCAAAAAGAAACGGTAGGTGTCAGCAATTACGAGTTAATTTGTAATTTATTAACCTCTCTTAGCATGGAAAGTTTTGAAATAAGAGCTACTACCACGGCATTAGAATATGTACAAGAACGCAGTTTGCTCTCGCGTAGTGGGATAATGAAAACGCTGTCATCGCTGAAGGCAGGGGGCTACGTCATCATAAAAAAAGGGTTACTTATCCGGATAAATTCTTTGCCAAAGAAATTTTAGGTCACGAACCGGTAGCACTTTGGTAAGTTCAGGGGCCAAATGCACCGCCTCGCCGATAAAACCTGTGAAAAGTCATCACATTGACCGCTAAAGCAACAAATAACATATTGCCCCCATCTGTGGATGGGGACTTCACACTAATGGCAAGGTATTGGCGCAGTATCTACACACTGCGCCCAAAACATCGTTCAAATCTGGCTAGCGGAAAACCTAGCTGCGCACCAAATCGTCGCCGTAGCCAATCCACTTATAGGTGGTCAGCGCATCCAGTCCCATCGGGCCGCGGGCGTGCAGTTTCTGAGTGCTGACCGCAACTTCTGCGCCCAAACCAAACTGGCCGCCATCGGTAAAGCGGGTGCTGGCGTTGACATATACCGCAGAGGAATCCACCGCACGGACGAAATACTCGGCGTTGCTCAGCGAGCGCGTCAGAATGGCATCGGAATGGCTGGTGCCGTGGGTGCGAATATGATCGATGGCCTGATCGATATCGTCCACCAGCGTCACGTTCAAATCCAACGATAGCCATTCGTCATCATAATCTTCTGCAGCCACCGCAACCACCTGCGCTGGCCCTTCCTGCAATAACGGCATGGCGTTATCGCTGGCGTGCAACGTTACCCCAACGGCGGCCATACGCGCGCTCAGCGCAGGCAGGAAGCTGTTAGCGATAGTGCGGTTAACCAGCAGGGTTTCGACCGAGTTACAGGCGCTGGGCCGTTGTATCTTGGCGTTTTCGATGACCGTCAGTGCCTTGTCGTAGTCTACGCTGTCGTCTACATAGATATGGCACACGCCGATACCACCGGTGATCACCGGAATGGTCGATTGCTCGCGGCACAGCTTATGCAGCCCGGCACCGCCCCGTGGGATCAGCATGTCGACATAACGATCCATACGCAGCAGTTCATTCACCAACTCACGATCCGGGCTTTCGATCGCCTGCACCGCCGCCGCTGGCAGCCCGCACTGTTCCAGCGCCTGCTGGATCACTTTCACCGTCGCCTGATTGGTGTGGTGAGTCTCTTTACCGCCGCGCAAGATCACCGCATTACCGGTTTTCAAACACAGGCTGGCGACGTCGATGGTGACGTTGGGGCGGGCTTCATAGATCACGCCAATCACCCCGAGCGGCACACGGCGGCGCTCAAGCTTCAGGCCGCTGTCCAGCAGATTGCCGTCCAGCACGTGGCCAACCGGATCGCTCAGGCGGCAGACCTGGCGCACATCGTTGGCGATCGCCGCCAGACGCGCTGGAGTCAACAACAGGCGATCCAACAGGGCTTCACTCATCCCGGTGGCACGCGCCTGCGCCATATCCTGCTCATTCGCCTGTAGAATTTCTTCACTGCGGGCTTCCAGCATATCGGCCATCACCGCCAACACCTGGTTCTTTTTCGCCGTGCTCAGTACCGCCAACTGCCAGGAAGCCTGTTTGGCGGCCTTCCCCATCTGCTCGAGCATGTTCACTCCTTAACTTACGATCATATCGTCGCGATGCACGGCCACCGGGCCATATTCATAGCCCAGGATCTCGCTGATTTGCTGCGAGTGGTGCCCGGCGATCATGCGCATGGCATCGCT
>NZ_JBKJYW010000006.1:0-3866 GCF_046715635.1 Serratia sp. (in: enterobacteria) | reverse complement strand
CTGCTGTTACTGGCAAGCACCCTGGCAGGCTTTTTTATGCTGGGCCTGCTGATGCTTAGCGTGGTGGTGATTGATGTTATCAGCACCCTGTTCCTGCTGTGCAGAAAGCTGCTGCGGCTGGGGCGCCACCATCAGGGCAATGCCGTCGTCCGTTAACCGTTTGGAGGCGCTGCGGCGCCTCCTACGTAAAAACTACCTCTTGTTACCACCCGCCTTTTTACGCCGGGTCAGCAAAAATCCAACCCACAACAACAGTACCCAAACCGGCATCAACAGTACGGAGATGCGGATCCCTGGGCTGAAGTACATGATCACCAGGATCAACGACAGGAACACCAGGCACAGATAGTTGCCAAACGGATACCATAGCGACCTAAAGCTGGTGATCACCCCTTGGCGATCCTTGGCCGCGCGGAATTTCAGGTGCGCCAGGCAAATCATCACCCAGTTAATCACCAACGTTGAGACCACCAGCGCCATCAGCAAGCCAAACGCCTCGCCGGGCATGACGTAGTTAATCAATACGCCTATCGAAGTGGCCAACGCCGATAACGCGATAGAGAGCACCGGTACGCCACGTTTGTTGACCTTGGTCAGCGCCTTGGGTGCATTGCCTTGTGTCGCCAGGCCAAACAACATCCGGCTGTTGCAATACACGCCGCTGTTGTAGACCGACAGTGCCGCCGTCAGTACCACTACGTTAAGCATGGTCGCCACCAGGTTGCTGTTGAGCGCATGGAAGATCATCACAAACGGACTGCCCCCCTCCACAACCTTGCCCCACGGATAAAGTGACAGCAGCACCGTCAACGAGCCGATATAGAAAATCAGGATGCGATAAACCACCTGGTTGGTGGCTTTAGGAATGCTGCGACGCGGATCGGCGGCTTCTGCTGCGGTAATACCTACCATTTCCAGGCCACCGAACGAGAACATGATCACCGCCATCGCCATCACCAAACCGCTGACGCCGTGTGGCATAAAGCCGCCCTGCTCCCACAGGTTGCGAATGCTGGCTTCCGGGCCGCCGTTACCACTGGCCAACAGGTAGGCACCAAATACGATCATCCCCAGGATCGCCGCCACCTTGATGATGGCAAACCAGAACTCGGTTTCCCCATACAGGCGTACGTTCACCAGATTGACCAGGTTAATCACCACAAAGAAAACCGCCGCCGATGCCCAGGTTGGGATTTCCGGCCACCAGTATTGAATATAAATCCCTACGGCGGTCAGTTCCGCCATACCGACCAGGATAAACATCGCCCAGTAGTTCCAACCGGACAGGAAACCGGCAAAGTCCCCCCAATACTTATAGGCAAAATGGCTAAAGGAACCGGCCACCGGTTCTTCCACAACCATCTCCCCTAGCTGGCGCATGATCAGAAAGGCAATAAAGCCGCCGATGGCATAGCCCAGCAGCACGGAAGGCCCAGCCATCTGGATAGTTTGTGCAATACCCAGAAACAGGCCGGTACCAATGGCACCGCCCAGGGCAATAAGTTGTATATGTCTGTTTTTTAAACCGCGTTTTAGCGGGGTATCTTGAAGCTGACCGCCCATCTTATCCTCGTCCGGCTGAGTATCCAGGCAGCATTGCGCAAGATATCGCCAACCAATAAATAAACCTGCGGGCGTTTTAACACTTAACCTTTCAGGCATCAAGGATTAGAGCCCGGTAATCATTAACCGGGCCAGGGGGTTACAAGAGGTTTGCTGCGCCAGTCAGCTTGGCATACCGCACAGTTTGCTGAGGTTACGTGCGCCGATCATCAGAGTTGCCACATAGGATTGACGGCGGGTGATGACCTCCACCGCCACGCGATCGTTTTGATACTTTATCAGATAGGTTGAAGGCCAGCCTTGTCGGTGCAGCCCATAGCTTTTGGCATGACAATCGATCGCCGCATGGGCAATCACTAAATGAGAGAGAGTGGTATCACCTTTGATTATGCGCTTCATAAAACAGTCTCCGTCAGCGACAGGTCCATTGTCAGAATAAGGCGGTGTCTCATCATTACGGGTCATCTACATTATCGACTAATATTTGATTTATTGCGCATGCTGACTCAATAAAAAACAGATCATTGCGGCACGCAGCGGGCTGTGACTGCCCGCCTGCCACACCCCTTGCTGGGTAATCATACTGGCTTGCCACTGTGGCTGGTCACTTTGTTCGGGGGCATTAAGGCTGATGTTGTTGGCGCAGATAATCGGCCAGGCATCGGAGGGGTTCTTACAGTAGTCTTTCCCTTTCACGCCGCCGTAAGGGTACCATTTGTCAGGGTTTTCCCCGGTGATTAACGCAATGCTGCGGTTTACTTCGGCGTCGCTTTCTTCGTACCATCTAATCATTGCTGATATCCATCTTTCGTAGAGTTGGCGCTACATTACGATGCCAATACGACAGATTTATGACAGCCAGCGGGCCTTTTACATTATTTCTACTAACGGATGAATTGATTATGTTGCTGGGTCTTAACCACCTGACGCTCGCGGTAAGTGAGGTAGAACGCAGCTTTCGTTTTTATGTGGACGTGCTGGGGTTTACCCCCAAAGCCCGCTGGCATCAAGGTGCCTATCTTGCATTGGGTGAACTGTGGCTATGCCTGTCACTCGATGATGCTCGAAAAAATCAGCTGTTGAGCGATTATACGCATTACGCGTTTAGCGTGGCGCCGGAGAATTTTGCCGTCATTGTGGAGCGTTTGCGCGAAGTAGGCGTACAGGAGTGGAAGAGTAATCACAGTGAAGGCGAATCTTGCTACTTTCTCGATCCCGATCGACACGCGCTGGAAATTCACTGCGGCGATCTGGCAAGCCGGTTAGCAGCCTGCCGGGAGAAACCCTATCAGGGAATGGTGTTTTACTGAAAGGGAATGGTGAGAAGGCGATCCGGTTAAAACTGAAACTGAGATAACCGATGTGTCCTTTACCTTCTCACCAAATGAGGTGCGCGATTAACGCTCTGGGATAAACCCTTTATAACTCAGCGCCGGGCTAAGGTCATCATCATAATCGTCAACCGGTGCCTTGTCCCCTCGGGCGGTTTGCACCAGCGTTTTTAACAGTGCCGTTTGCTGGCGCTGCTGCTCGGCAATTTCCTGCAACAGCTGGATCTGTTCGTTGGCACGCACGCTGGCGCGATTCACCATAAACCACACCCACAGGCCAAGCAATGCGGCCAACACCACAACGGCAATGGAAATCAGGCCGGACGGGCCAGAAGCTAAATCAAACATGGACAACCCTATCTACTCTACTGCCTCAACCAAGCCGATATAGTAACATTCCCGCCAAGGCCAGGGGCAAGTTTGCGAAAAATTGTTATTTCGCCATGTTACCAGGGAACAATACGCGTGATAGAGCAAATGCCCAGTGCAAACTTCCCACCTTGATCGCAATAGCTATCCAAAGCAAGCAGATAGAAAAGTAAGCAGGCAACCAGCGTTGCCGCTATCACCAGCAGTTTATTACGCCCCAAACCTTAGCAGCCTCATGATTATCTTGTTAACGTAATTACCATGCTAACATAGACAACTTAAACGAAGTTTAACCGGCCGTTTAGATCTCCCTGCCCGTCAGGGACAGAAGATGACCCGGTTACTCGCGATTAAACTTCATCTCAATCAGTGCAATCGCTTTTTCAATCGCCCGCTTGGTGATCGGATCTGCTCCGGCCGGGTGGCTGGTAAAATCGATACTCTTGAGCTGGCTGGCCATTTTGTCCCGTACTTCGGTCGGCGCGATCACGTCGATCACATCCAGGATCTGCTTGATAACCAGTTGGCAGGCAACCAGGTCGGAGACCAGTTCCTGATCGTTGCTTAATGTGCCGGACATAATTTTTCCCCTGTTGATTTAAA
>NZ_JBKJYW010000005.1:0-7462 GCF_046715635.1 Serratia sp. (in: enterobacteria) | reverse complement strand
AAACGGCTCTACCTGTAACAGGTCAGGGTGCGGGCAGTGCTGCTTCATCGGCACTTTTTCACCCACGCGCCAACGGCGGCGGCCAGTGCCCTGGATGATGAACACGTCGTATTGATCGAGATGCGGGCCAACGCCGCCGCCCGGCACCGAGAACGAAATCATCAGATCGTCCATGCGCCAGTCCGGCAGTTTACGGAATGGCTGCATCAGGGCACCGGAAGGTTGATGCCAGTGATCAACGGCCTGCACCAGCAATGACCAGTTGTTCTCCCCCAGATGGTCGAAACTTTCGAACGGGCCGTGGCCAACCTGCCAGCGCCCATCCTGATGGCTCACCAGGCGGCTATCCACCTCGTTTTCCATGGCCAATCCGGCCAGCTCATCCGGGGAAATCGGATCGATAAAGTTGTTGAAACCGCGCTTGATAATCACCGGACGCTTTTGCCAATAACGTTGCAAAAAGTCGTTCCAGTCCAGATCTATTTGGTAATCCATGTTCTATTCCAGGATAGAGTGAGCCTGCAGGGATTATAACGGAAGTTAGGCCCCGTGGATCGGAGCCTGAGCGACAGAATTTAATCGTGATGGTGAGAGTCGTGCTGGCGGGAGAAGGTGACCTCCATCCGTGCACCGCCAAGCGGGCTATCGCTGATGGTAATTTGCCCGTCATATTGTTCGATGATCTCGGCGGCGACCGACAGACCAATCCCCTGGCCAGGGCGCAGAGTATCGACGCGTTGGCCGCGCTGGAAGATCACCTCTCGCTTGCTTTCCGGGATGCCGGGGCCGTCGTCATCAATGACGATCGTCAGGTATTTGTCCGAGTGCAGCGAGGAGATTTCCACAAACTCCAGGCAATATTTACAGGCGTTCTCCAGCACGTTGCCCATCACCTCCATAAAGTCGTTCTTCTCGCCCATAAAGGTGACTTCTGGTGAGATATCGAGAGTGATCACTACCCCTTTGCGCTGATAGACCTTGTTCAGCGCCACGCTCAGGCTGTCGAGCAGGGCAGAAACCGAATGGATCTCGCGGGTCAGCACGGTTTGACCAGAGTTGATACTGGCCCGGTGCAGGTAATAACCAATCTGCTGCGAGATACGGCCAATCTGTTCGAGCATGATCGGCTCGACCTCTTCGATGGTGGTCTGTTTGCTGGAACGCAGCGAGCGTAGGGTGGTCTGCAATACCGCCAGCGGAGTTTTCAGGCTGTGGGTGAGGTCGGACAGCGTGGTGCGGTATTTGGTGTAGCGCTGGCGTTCGTTGCGCACCAGGATATTCAGGTTACGTACCAAGCCACGTAGTTCACTGGGGGGATTTTCATCCAGTTGCTCGCGCTCGCCGTTTTCCAATTCACTGACCTGGGTTATCAGCGCCTTGATCGGCCGCAAACTCCAATACGCGGCTAGCCACAACAAAGGCACTACCAGTAGCAGATTGGCCAGCAGAACGTAGCTGAACCATTCCCACACCACGTCCGAACGTTGCAGCTCCTGCGGAATGCTGTCGACCACCACAATGCTCAAGGCGGGCAGGCGTGGGGTGGCGGCATAGGTATTGACGGCTACCGAGTGGGTTAACGCCTCATGGTCGGTATCGTCATAGTCTTTCAGCTGATCCTGGGCTTTGGGGTTATCGCCGAGGACTTCGCTACTGACGCGGGTGTCGGTGTCGATCTCATAGAAACCGGACTCTTGCAGCCACTCTTTCTGGATCAGTTTTTCCAGCTCTGGCACCGAGCGCTGGCTCCACAGCAGGTTGCCTTTATCGTCGTAGATAAACACTAGCGTCGGGGAGTTGAGATCGAGGTCGGGCGGGATGGCAATGGTCAGCTTCTGGTCTTTCCACTGTGCCAGGCTGAAGAACAGGTTGCTCTCACCGCGCAGCAGGCGGAAAGCGGTTTTATCAAAGCTGACGATATAGCCGACGACCGCCACCAGCCCATAAGACAGCGACAGCGCCAGGATCACCCCGGCGGTAGCCATCAGAAAGCGGGCGCGCAGTGAGAAGGGCTTTTTATCTTTGTTGAACATCATGCTCACTTGGCATCGAAACGATAACCCTGGCCACGCACGGTGGTGATCACCTCTTGTGGGTATTCCGCCTGTAGCTTTTTACGCAAGCGGCCCATTAACACGTCGATGGTGTGGCTTTCGCGTAGTTCGGCATCCGGGTAGAGTTGCAACATCAATGAATCTTTGCTGACCACTTTACCCGCGTTACGGATCAGCGTTTCTATAATGGTGTACTCAAAGGCCGTCAGTTTGATTTGCTGTTCGTTGACGCTCAGCTCACGGCGTGAAAGATCGATCTGGAACGGTGGCAGCACAATCACCTGTGAAGCCAGGCCGCTGTTGCGGCGCATCAAGGCCTGCATGCGGGCAATCACTTCTTCCAGGTGGAAGGGTTTGGTGACGTAATCATCGGCACCGGCTTCCAGCACCGCCACCTTATCCTGCCAGCTTTCACGGGCGGTCAGCACCAGGATCGGCAACTTCATTTGGTTGGCACGCCAACGGCGGATCAGGCTCAGGCCGTCTTCACCCGGCAACCCGAGATCGACAATGGCGATATCTGGCGCATGTTCCTGCAGAAAATAGTCGGCTTCTTTGGCATCTTCTGCGGCATCGACCTGATGCCCCATTTCACGCATTTGCACACTAAGATGGTGGCGCAATAGGCCATTGTCTTCAACAACCAGTACTCGCATGGTACAGACTCCTGTTGTTAGGTGGGTGAAACACCAGACACCCACACTGAAAGGTTACACGCTGTTGCCCACGTTGTGGAAACGCGCTAGCTGACCATTCCCTGATCGTTTCATTCTGTCATCGATTGATTATCGGCAATGACTGATAAACGCAGGATAAACAGCGCAGTGCCAAAGGTAAACAAAACTTAAACAAAGCTGACTGCCTGAAGTGTGAGCGGGATCGCTGCAAAGGATTAAAGGTATCATTAAGGTATTATATAGGTATCGTAATGATGCTAATACCAGGAACCCTACACCGCTTTCCCGAGCCGATGCCGGGAAGGTAGCCAGCAAGGATACATAATAATGAAACGTCCTCATCTGAAGCTGTCTGTCATGATGTTTATCGAGTGGTTTATCTGGGGAGCGTGGTTTGTTCCCCTATGGCAATACCTCAACAAGCTGGGCTTTACGCCGGGCGAAATTGCCTGGTCGTACAGCAGTACGGCGATTGCGGCAATCCTCTCGCCGGTACTGGTTGGCGTTATTGCCGATCGCTACTTCGCCGCGCAAAAAGTCTTGGGTTGGTTGCATCTGGCTGGCGGGGTGCTGATGTTTATCATCGCCTGGCAAACCACCTTTGCCACCTTCTTCCCGCTGCTGGTGATTTATGCCATCACCTATATGCCGACCGTGGCGCTGACCAACAGCATCGCCTTTGCCAACATTACCGATACTGAAAAAGAGTTCCCGCGCATCCGCGTATTGGGCACCTTGGGTTGGATTGCCTCCGGTCTGGTGGTGGGCTTTATGCTGCCGCCACTGCTGGGGTTAGGCAATATTTCCGATAGCAACCTGCCGTTAATCATTACCGGTGTGGCCTCGATCGTGCTCGGTTTATACAGCTTTGTGCTGCCCAATACGCCAGCCAAGGGCTCTGGCCCGGTGGATATCAAGGCGTTGCTGGGCCTGAATGCGCTTGGCCTGCTGAAGGACCGATCATTTGCCACCTTCGCCCTGTGCTCGTTTCTGTTCTGTATGCCGTTGGCGTTTTACTACCAGTTTGCCAATGGCTATCTGACGCAGGTTGGGCTGCCAAATGCCACCGGCTGGATGACGCTGGGGCAGGTTTCGGAAATCTTCGCCATGCTGGCGCTACCGTTGCTGCTCAAGCGTTACGGCATCAAAAAGGTGTTGTTGCTGGGCTTTGTGACCGCAGCGATCCGCTATGTGTTCTTTATCTACGGCGGCACTGCCGACGTCTGGGCCTACAGCATGCTGTTCCTGGGCATTTTGCTGCACGGTGTCAGCTACGATTTCTATTTCGTGACCGGCTATATCTACGTCGACAAAAAAGCGCCGCCGCATATGCGTACCGCCGCTCAAGGCCTGATCACCTTGATTTGCCAGGGGTTGGGCAGCTTTATCGGTAACTGGCTCGGGGGGCGTGCAATGACCACTTTCGCCCTCGATCAGCCACGCGACGGGATGACGTTTGACTGGTTCGCCGTGTGGGGCGTTGGTGCGGTGATGGTGGTGGGCGTCATGCTGCTGTTCCTGCTGTTCTTCCGTGAACGCAGCGACAACATCACCCCGATTGACGTGGCACGGTCTTAATTCGTTGCGCCGGGCGTGTTGCCCGGCAAGGTAAAAATTCAGGAGAAACAGATGAAGCAGTTAACCCAGGAACAACGCGTGGTGGGTGCACTTTATGGCCAAATGCTGGGCGACGCGCTCGGCATGCCTTCCGAGCTGTGGCCGCGTGAGCGGGTTAAGCGCCACTTTGGCTGGATCGACCGCTTCCTCGACGGCCCGGCGGAGAACAACGCCGCCTGCTATTTCACGGCAGCGCAGTATACCGATGATACCTCTATGGCTCTGGCGCTCGCCGACGCATTGATCGAGGCCGACGGTGAAGTGCTGCCGGAGCTGATTGCCCGCAACGTGATCCGCTGGGTCGATAGTTTTGACGCCTTCAACAAAAACATCCTTGGCCCGAGCTCCAAACTGGCGCTGGGGGAGCAGAAGAAGGGCACGCCGATTAGCGATTTGGAAAACAATGGCGTGACCAACGGCGCGGCGATGCGGGTTTCCCCGTTGGGGTGCGTATTACCTTCTGCGCCGTTGGAGCAGTTTTGCCAGCAGGTTTGGCTAGCCTCCAGCCCGACACATAAATCCGATATCGCCGTTGCCGGGGCGGTAGTGATCGCCTGGGCGGTTGCCAAGGCGGTCGAAGGGGCCAGTTGGGCAGAGATCCGCCTGGCGTTGCCGGGGGTGGCGGATTACGCTCAGCGCCGCCAGAGCACCACCTTCAGCGCTTCTTTAGCGGCACGTATCGAACTGGCCTTCCAGGTCGTCGAACAGGCTGGCGGTACCGAGCAGGCCTCAGAACGGGTCTACCAATTGGTCGGCGCAGGGGTCAGCACCATAGAATCCGTACCGGCCGCGTTGGCGATGGTAGAACTGGCGCAAACCGATCCTACCCGCTGTGCGATCCTGTGCGCCAACCTGGGCGGTGATACCGACACCATCGGCGCGATGGCTACGGCGATCTGCGGTGCTCTGAACGGTATCGACGCGTTCGACGCGACTATGTTGGCAGAATTAAAGCGGGTGAATCCGCTGGATATCAACCACTACGCGCAGGCCTTTCTCCGTTTCCGCCAGCGCTGGCAGGAGGTTGAATGAGTAACGAAAGACGCGAGTTATTGCAGACGCTAACCCAGGGTGGCTGGCATCAGCAGTGCCCGGTTACGGTGATTGGCGCAGCGGTGATGGATATGGTGGTGAGCGCCGATGCCTTGCCAGTGCGCGGTGGTGACGTGTCGGCCCAGATGCAGGGGCTGCATTTAGGGGGCTGCGCGCTGAATATCGCCGTGGCTCTGCGCCAGTTGGGCATTACCAGCCGCAATCTGCTGCCGGTGGGAGAAGGCGTGTGGGCGGAGCGTTTGCGCAGCGAGATGGCGCAGCGCGGCGTGAGTTCCGATCTGCAAGTGGGTGGTGAGGATAACGGCTGGTGTCTGGCGTTGGTCGAACCGGACGGTGAACGTACCTTTATCTCTATCGATGGCATAGAGAACCAGTGGCAGCCTGAGTGGTTGGCAGACGTGACGCCACAAAGCGGGCTGGTTTACCTTTCCGGTTATCAGTTGGGTGCCAAGCAGGGCAACGTGCTGGTGGATTGGCTGTTACACCTGCCCGAACAGGTGCGGGTGGTGCTGGATATTGGCCCGCGCATCGATGTGATGGCAGAGAGCCTGCTGCAACGCCTGATCCGCCCTGGGGTGATCCTGACGCTAAATCAGCGTGAAGCCCAGCACCTTGGCATGCAGGAAGATATTGCCGGCTTTTGTCAGCAGTTATGGTCAACCACCGGGCAACTGGTGATTGTGCGCTGCGGCGGGGAAGGCGGATATTACTTTGCCGGGCCGGAGGATCAAGGCTGGATCGCCGCTCGTCAGGTCAAAGTGGTAGACAGCATTGGTGCTGGCGATAGCCACAGTGCCGGTTTGCTCGCCGGGTTGGCACTGGGTCTGACCGCCCGCCAAAGCATGACGCTAGCCAATAGCATAGCCGGTTACGTGGTATCGCAGGCCGGTGGGGATTGTGCGCCAACCCTGGCTCAGCTCCTGGCCAGCGAGGAGCTTAATCCTCGCTGATAAACTCGTACATGTCGCTGCGGCAGAAGCTTTCGCTGTATTCGATCGGTTTTTTGTGGCTGTCGAACAGCGTTTGCTTGATGATCAGCAGCGGCATTGCTTCTTTCAGCTGTAGCGCTTTCAGGGTTTCGTCATCGCTCATCGCGGCGCTGACCTGGCTACGTAGCGACCCCAGCTCAACGTTGTTCAAACGGAAGTAGTCATAGAGAGAAACGCCAATATCATCAACGTTGGCTATCGCTTCCGCCACCACATAAGACACCGCTACCGACATGGGGCGCTGATCGATAAAGTGAATACGTTTGAGTTTGTATACCGGCGTATGCTCGGCAAGTGCCAGTTTCTCGGCCAGTGCGCTATCCGCCGGGATTTGTTCACGACTGAGCCACATGGTGTCCGGCTTGCGGCCTTGCAGCATCACTTCGCGTGAAAAACCTTTCACATCCGCCAGCGAGTAGGCCAGTTTAGGCTGAGCCACGGTATTTTGAATGAAGGTGCCATAGCCCCGCGAGCGGCCGATGATGCCGTCCTGCTCCAGGCAGGCCAGGGCTTTGCGTACCGTAATGCGCGAGATCCCCAGCCGTTCGGTGAAATGGCGCTCACTGGGCAGAAAATCCCCCTGGCTCAAGATGCCAAGCTCAATGGCCTGTCGTACCGATTCGTTAAAGCGCAAGTAGAGCGGCATAGCGCCAGCGCTGGTCAGATCTTGTTGCAGTTTGTCCAGCAGGCGCTGGTTGGGATCCGTGCTCATCAGATTGCCTCCGGGAAAGCTGGGCCTTTAGGCCGGGGAGGAAAGGAGGCGGTTTTCAAGCTAACTTCTTTTTGTCTTTTCACTATAACCCCTGTAATTTTGTACATATGAAACGCGCCTACAAATATCGGTTTTATCCAACACAGGATCAGATTGAGTTTTTAGCTCAAACCTTCGGCTGTGTGCGTTTTGTCTACAATTCAGTTCTCCGCTGGCGAACTGATGCGTACCGAGAACGACAGGAGAAGATCGGCTACATTCAGGCCAATGCCCGACTAACCGCCCTAAAAAAAGAGCCTGAATTGACCTGGCTGAATGATGTTTCCTGCGTCCCGTTACAGCAGACTCTTCGCCACCAAC
>NZ_JBKJYW010000004.1:0-6216 GCF_046715635.1 Serratia sp. (in: enterobacteria) | reverse complement strand
CTAAGGCGTTGGCAGTGATTGGTCTGACGGCGGTTATGTCACATTCAGCTGTCGCAGAGACCATGAAACTGGGTTTTTTGGTTAAACAGCCAGAAGAGCCCTGGTTCCAGACCGAATGGAAGTTTGCCGACAAGGCAGGTAAAGACCTGGGCTTTGAAGTGATCAAGATTGCCGTGCCGGACGGCGAGAAAACCCTCAATGCCATCGACAGCCTGGCGGCCAGCGGGGCTAAAGGGTTTGTCATCTGCACCCCAGACCCGAAACTCGGCTCGGCGATTGTCGCCAAGGCGCGCAGCTACGACCTGAAAGTGATCGCGGTTGACGACCAGTTTGTTAACGCCAAAGGCAAACCGATGGAGAGCGTGCCGCTAGTGATGATGGCGGCCACCAAGATTGGTGAACGCCAAGGCGCAGAGCTGTGGAAAGAGATGAACAAGCGTGGCTGGCAAGTGGCAGAGACCGGCGTCATGGCGATCACCTCCGATGAACTGGACACCGCTCGCCGCCGTACTAGTGGCTCCATGGAAGCACTGAAAACCTCGGGTTTCCCGGAACAGCAAATCTACAAAGTACCAACCAAATCCAACGATATTCCAGGGGCGTTCGATGCTGCCAACTCGATGCTGGTGCAACATCCAGAAGTGAAAAACTGGCTGATCGTCGGGATGAATGACAACACCGTGCTGGGCGGAGTGCGAGCTACTGAAGGCCAGGGCTTTAAAGCGCCTAATGTGATCGGCATTGGTATCAACGGCGTTGATGCGGTGAGCGAGCTTTCCAAGAAACAGGCTACCGGCTTCTACGGTTCACTGCTGCCAAGCCCGGATATTCACGGCTACAAGAGCATTCAGATGCTGCATGACTGGGTAGAGAAAGGCGTGGAGCCGCAGAAATTTACCGAAGTGACCGACGTGGTGCTGATCACCCGCGACAACTTCCAGGTGGAACTGCAGAAAAAAGGCCTGATGTAAGGAGCGTGCCGCCTGTACCAAGCGGGCGGCCATTTATCGCACAGCATTGAGGAAAGCACTATGACTGCCGTCACGCCCTATCTGGCTTTCAAAGGCATCGGTAAAAGCTTCCCTGGCGTCAAAGCGCTGGATGAGATCAGTTTCAGTTGTCAGGCCGGGCAGATCCACGCGCTGATGGGGGAAAACGGCGCCGGGAAATCGACGCTGCTGAAAATCCTCAGCGGCAATTACGCTCCGAGCAAAGGGGAGATCCACCTCCAGGGGCAAGCCGTGCAGTTTGCCAATACCACTGACGCGTTGAACGCCGGAGTGGCGATTATCTACCAGGAACTGCATCTGGTGCCGGAAATGACCGTGGCAGAGAACATCTACCTGGGCCAGCTGCCGACCAAGCATGGCCTGGTGGATCGCAAACTGCTGCGTTATGAATCCCGCTTACAGTTGGAACACCTCGGGTTGGACATCGATCCGGATACCCCGTTGAAATACCTGTCGATTGGCCAGTGGCAGATGGTGGAGATTGCCAAGGCCCTGGCACGTAACGCCAAAGTGATTGCGTTTGATGAGCCGACCAGTTCACTGTCGGCACGTGAAATTGAACAACTGTTCCGGGTGATCCGCGAGTTGCGTGCCGAAGGACGAGTGATCCTGTATGTCTCGCATCGTATGGAGGAAATCTTTGCGCTGAGTGATGCCATCACCGTGTTTAAGGATGGCCGCTATGTGCGCACCTTCGACGATATGCAGCAGGTGAACAATGAAGTGCTGGTTCAGGCAATGGTTGGCCGCGATCTCGGTGATGTTTATGGCTATCAGCCACGCGAGCTGGGAGAGGTGCGGTTGCAGCTTACCGGGTTGCAGGCCGCCGGAGTGAAAACGCCTATCAGCCTTAACGTGCGTGCGGGTGAGATTGTCGGCCTGTTTGGTTTGGTGGGTGCAGGGCGTAGCGAATTGATGAAAGGGATTTTTGGCGCTACGCGGGTCACTGCGGGCCAATTGATGCTCGATGGCAAGCGGCTCGATGTTCGTTCACCGATCGATGCTATCCGTGCGGGCGTGATGCTGTGCCCGGAAGATCGTAAGGCCGACGGCATCATTCCGGTGCACTCGGTGCGCGACAATATCAACATCAGCGCACGCCGCAAAAGCATCAAGGCGGGCTGCCTGATCGATAACGCCTGGGAAACCAGCAATGCCGATCACCATATCCGCGCGCTGAATATCAAAACTCCAACGGCAGAGCAGCTGATCATGAACCTCTCCGGTGGTAATCAACAGAAGGCGATCCTGGGCCGCTGGCTGTCGGAAGAGATGAAGGTGATCCTGCTGGATGAGCCGACCCGCGGCATTGACGTTGGCGCAAAACACGAAATCTACCACGTGATTTATCAGTTGGCACAGCAGGGTATTGCGGTGCTGTTCGCCTCCAGCGATTTGCCCGAAGTGCTGGGGCTGGCGGATCGCATCATCGTGATGCGTGAAGGGGCGATCTCTGGCGAATTGACCCATAGCGAGGCCACTGAGGAAAAAGCCCTCAGCCTGGCGATGTTACGTACCCCCGATATTGCAGCGGCGATGGCCTGATTGTGAAGGAGCAAGAGATGTCGAGCATGACAACCAATTCTGTGAAAAACCGTGGCGGCCTTGGGTTGGCGCGTATCTGGGACAGCTATGGCATGCTGGTGGTATTCGCCGTGCTGTTTGTCGCCTGCGTCGCGTTTGTGCCGAATTTTGGCAGTTTTATCAATATGAAGGGCCTGGGGCTGGCGATCTCCATGTCCGGTATGGTGGCGTGCGGCATGCTGTTTTGCCTGGCCTCGGGTGATTTTGATCTGTCGGTGGCGTCGGTTATCGCCTGTGCAGGGGTCACCGCTGCGGTGGTCATCAACATGACCGAGAGCCTGTGGATCGGCGTGGCTGCTGGTTTGCTGTTGGGGGTGATCTCTGGGCTGATCAATGGCTTTGTGATCGCCCGGCTGAAAATTAATGCCCTGATCACTACCTTGGCCACTATGCAGATCTTCCGCGGTCTGGCCTATATCATTTCCGATGGCAAAGCGGTGGGTATTGAAGACGAACGTTTCTTCGCGCTTGGCTATGCCAACTGGTGGGGGCTGCCCGCACCGATTTGGCTCACCATTGGCTGTCTGATCCTGTTTGGTTTCCTGCTTAATAAAACCACCTTTGGCCGTAATACTCTGGCCATCGGAGGCAACGAGGAAGCGGCTCGTCTGGCCGGGGTGCCGGTGGTGCGTACCAAGATCATCATCTTTGTCCTTTCCGGGTTGGTGTCAGCTGCTGCGGGCATTATTTTGGCTTCGCGTATGACCAGTGGCCAGCCGATGACCTCCATCGGTTATGAACTGATCGTGATCTCCGCCTGCGTGCTGGGGGGCGTTTCGCTCAAAGGGGGCATCGGCAAAATTTCCTACGTAATCGCTGGGATCCTGATCTTGGGCACGGTAGAGAACGCCATGAACCTGCTGAATATCTCGCCGTTCTCGCAGTATGTGGTGCGCGGCGTGATCCTGCTGGCTGCGGTGATTTTTGACCGCTACAAGCAAAAAGCGAAGAGCGGGGCGTGAAGACCCATCACAATTTTGTGATTGCTATGAGCAGCATTTTGCCTGATGGGTAAACTTGCTAAAGGTGGGACAGTGTTTTGTCGTTTATTCAGCGATCGCTGCTCCCCCTTACTCCCCCAGTCAGTCAAGTATTGCGCTGCAATTGCCAGGCGCAGGGATATAGGTAAGACACTTTTGGAGGCCAGATGTATCATCGCATGGTTCAGGAACCCCAACCGAACCCGTTGTTGCCGGGTTACACCTTTAACGCCTACCTGGTTGCCGGGTTGACGCCGATTATGGCGGACGGGCCACTAGATTTCTTTATCGACCGCCCTGGCGGCATGAAGGGGTACATCCTCAATCTGACCATTAAAGGCCAGGGCAAAGTGTTTGACGGCGAGGAGACGTTTTACTGTAACCCCGGCGATCTGCTGCTGTTTCCGCCCAAGGCGGCACATAACTATGGCCGATCACCCGATAGTGACTGCTGGTATCACCGCTGGGTTTATTTCCGCCCGCGGGCCTATTGGGCCGACTGGCTGGAATGGCACAGTAAGGCGCATCAGGTAGGGCGTCTGACCTTGCCCAACAACCAGTTGCTGACCGAGTTTGACCGGTTGTTTGCCAACATAGAGCAGACCCAACGTTCTGGTCGTCGTTTTGCCGAAGAGATTGGCATGAACCTGTTGGAGCGGCTGTTGCTGCGCGCGATGGAGGAAGATCCCCTCAGCCCGCAGAAGATTATGGACCCACGAGTGATTGAGGCCTGCCAGTTTATTACCGGCAATCTGGCAGGGGAGCTGCGTATCGATGAAGTGGCTCGCCATGTTTGCCTTTCGCCTTCGCGGCTGGCACATCTGTTCCGTGACCAGGTAGGGATTAATATCCTGCGCTGGCGTGAAGATCAGCGGGTGATCCGCGCCAAACTGTTGCTGCAAACCACTCAGGAGTCGATTGCCACTATTGGCCGGGTAGTTGGCTATGACGATCAGCTCTATTTTTCCCGGGTGTTTCGCAAGCGGGTTGGCGTCAGCCCCAGCGATTTTCGCCGCCGTAGCCTGGAGATCAACTATCCGGTGAACCATTCCCAGCATCGGCCTTTGGTTGCCGCTGCCCGTTAGTTTGTAATACACAACCTCAACCTGTTCAGTTACGTAGGGACGCCGCATGCTGCGCCCGCTTAGCTGCATGCGGTGCCCGATTAACCCTATGCCTCGCTCGCTTGGCGGCATACCGCGCCGCCTGGATTATTGCCAGTTTGTTAACAATCTGCATTTAGCTCTTGTTCCGGCCCGCATCATGGTGTCAAATCGAATCAATCACGACTTCATCTTTTTCTAGCGGCAACACTCAGGGGCGGATTTCTTGCCCCCAACTTATATGGACGTAGCATTTCAACTGCCTGGAATTGATGCGTATATCGCCCTGTATGAGGAAACAAGATGTCTGAAACAATCCGCGTTGGCCTGGTGGGTTATGGTTACGCCAGCAAGACCTTTCATGCTCCGCTGATCGCGGGAACCCCTGGCATGGAGTTGGCCGCCGTTTCCAGCAGCGACGCCGGTAAAGTCCACGCCGACTGGCCGATGATGACGGTGGTCAGCGACCCGCAGGCGCTGTTTAACGATCCCTCGCTTGACCTGATTGTCATCCCAACGCCGAACGATACCCACTTCCCGCTGGCACAGCAGGCGATGGCGGCGGGCAAACATGTGGTGGTGGACAAACCGTTCACCGTGACACTGTCACAAGCGCAGCAGCTACAGCAGCAGGCAGAGCAGAGTGGACAACTGCTTTCGGTGTTCCACAACCGCCGCTGGGACAGCGATTTCCTGACTTTAAAAGCCTTGCTGAAAGACGGCGCTTTAGGGCAAGTGGTCTATTTTGAATCCCATTTCGATCGTTTCCGCCCGGAAGTCCGCCAGCGCTGGCGTGAGCAAGGTGGGGCTGGCAGCGGTATTTGGTACGATCTGGGGCCGCATCTGATCGACCAGGCGTTGCAGCTGTTTGGCAAGCCACAAACGCTGTTTGTCGATCTCGGCGAGCTACGTCCGGGTTCACAATCGGTAGATTACTTCCATGCGGTGCTCAATTACGGCCATCGGCGTGTGGTGCTGCATGGCACGGTGCTGGCAGCAGCAGAAACTGCCCGTTATATTGTGCAAGGTACGCAGGGCAGCTTTATCAAATATGGTCTGGATCCGCAGGAAGACCGTCTGAAAGCCGGCGAGCGTTTGCCGCAGGCCGACTGGGGTTACGATATGCGTGACGGAGTGGTGACGTTGTCACGTGATGGCATGCTGGCTGAACAACCGCTGTTGACTATTCCTGGCAATTACCCGGCGTATTATGCCGCCATTCGCGACGCGATTTCCGGTGCCGGTACCAACCCGGTTCCGGCCAGCGAGGCGATACAGGTCATGGAAATGATCGAGCTGGGCATTGAGTCGGCCAAACAGCAAAAAGCGATGCCGGTCAGTTAATATCAGCAATAGCAGCAGGGTTCAGAGCGCTTCTGAACCCTTTTTTACGCATTAATGGCAAGGAATTGTGCAGGATGTCCTGGTTACAACGTCTACGTATCGACAAGTTTTTACTGGTGCTGCTGATGGTGGTGCTGTTGGCCTCATTGCTGCCCTGTGAAGGGATTTGGCAGACTTTCTTCGAACATTTAACCA
>NZ_JBKJYW010000003.1:0-18212 GCF_046715635.1 Serratia sp. (in: enterobacteria) | reverse complement strand
GCCATGGAGGACAGGGCTGTGACCGCTTAAGCGGCTCTCTGTCATGAATTAAGGAACGACCTCCGCCAAACAAGCGGAGGTTTTCGTTTTAAGCGTCAAACTACCCCTGCCAGCGTTTTAGCAAAATACTTGCGTTAACTCCCCCAAAACCGAATCCGTTCGACAGGGCATAGGTCATTGCCATCGGTTGCGCTTTGTTAGCCACCAAATGCAAACCGGCTGCAGCGGGGTCGGGATTATCCAGATTCAGGGTTGCCGGCGCGATTTGATCGCGCAGCGCCAGGGCGGTGAAAATGGTTTCCAGCCCGCCTGCGGCTCCCAGCAGATGGCCGGTGGCCGATTTGGTGGAGGTGATAGCGATATGCCCGTCGGTGCCGAACAGATGTTTGATGGCGTTGATTTCACCCAGATCGCCAACCGGGGTTGAGGTGGCGTGCGCGTTCAGATGCTGAACCTGATCGGGTGTGACACCAGCCTGTTTCAGCGCAATCTTCATCGCCCGGTAGGCGCCGTCGCCATCTTCGGCCCCGGAGGTCATATGGTAGGCATCCGCACTGGTGCCGTAACCGACAATCTCCGCTAATGGCTTGGCACCGCGTGCCAATGCATGCTCCAATGTTTCGATCACCAACATTCCGGCACCTTCACCCATCACAAAGCCGTCACGGGCGCTGTCGAATGGGCGTGACGCTTTGGTCGCGGCATCGGCTGGAGCGGTAGACATGGCCCTGGCTGCGGCAAAGCCCCCCAGGCTAACGGTATCGATCGCGGCTTCTGTTCCGCCACATAAGGCAATATCGGCTTCATCGTTGCGGATCATCCGCACCGCATCACCAATGGCCTGCACGCCTGCCGCACAGGCGGTGACCGGTGCGCCGATCGGCCCTTTAAATTGATGCTTGATGGAGACATGACCAGCGGCCAGGTTAACCAAAAAGGAAGGAATAGTGAAAGGAGAGAGGCGCTTCGGCCCACGGCTATCCGTGGTGCGTACCGCATGGGCGATAGCGGGGAAGCCGCCAATGCCGGAGGCGATCACGGTGGCCGTCCGTTCCTGTTTCTCCTCGCTATCGGCGTTCCAGCCAGACTGCTTGATGGCTTCGTCAGCGGCGGCCATCGCCAGCAGAATAAAGCGGTCCATTTTCTTTTGGTCTTTCGGTGCCACGCTCAGGTCTGGATCAAAACCGGCAACGGCATCCTGCTCCAGCGTGGGGACCTGGCCACCAATCTTGACCTGCAAATCTGCCACCATCTGTTCTGGCAACGGGCTGATACCCGATTGGCCCGCCAACAGGCGTTGCCAGATTGGCTCTACGCCGCAACCTAAAGGAGAGACGGCCCCCATACCGGTGATAACTATACGACGACTGCTCATAATGACTCCTTGGATGATTCGCTAAGTAAGGCGTAGTGATGCTGCATCAGAGAAGCACGGCGTGACATGGCTTCCCCAGCCGCAGGACCTGCCGCCAACGTGATGTGCTGTAGGGCGATAGGCTGCTGGGTTAGCGCATCGATTAATTGAGGCTGTATCGGTTGACCGCTGCGCCGATCGACCAGTTCTGCGCTGTGCGCCCCTTCGGTCAGATGAGTATTGCCCCACTGAAACAGCGTTACCAGCACCGGGAAGAAATCCTTGCCACGCTCGGTTAACAGATATTGGTAGCGTACCGGGCGAGTCTGGTAGCGTTGCTTATACAGAATGCCGCTTTCCACCAGGAATTTGAGCCTGCGGGTCAGCAGCGTGGGAGATAGCCCCAGGCTTTGCTGAAACTCGTCAAACTTGCTCAGGCCATGAAAGGCATCGCGCAGGATCAGAATGCTCCACCATTCCCCCACACGCCCCAAAGAACGGGCGATTGGGCAGGGAGTCGTTGCAAAACTGGTTTTTTTCATGCAGCCCTCTCAGTGGATACATTTATTGTAGTTACTATGTGGTGATAAAATAACCTATCAGGTATTAATTATTGTTGGGAAATAAACGGCGACCGAGAAAGGTCGCCGCAGGGCATTAGAACGCCGCAGCGTCCTTGAACAGGCCTACTTTCAGATCGCTAGCGGTATAGATCACTTTGCCATCGCACAGCACTTCGCCGTCAGCCACGCCCATAATCAGCTTGCGGATGATCACGCGTTTGAAGTTGATGCGGTAGGTGACCTTCTTGGCGGTTGGCAGCACCTGACCGGTGAATTTCACTTCGCCAACGCCCAGTGCGCGGCCTTTGCCTTCGCCGCCCATCCAGCCGAGGTAGAAACCTACCAACTGCCACATGGCATCCAGACCCAGGCAGCCTGGCATGACCGGATCGCCAATAAAGTGGCAATCGAAGAACCACAGGTCCGGATTGATATCGAGCTCAGCTTCTACGTAGCCTTTATTGTGGCTACCACCGTCTTCGGTCATCTTGACCACGCGGTCCATCATTAACATGTTACCTGATGGCAATGGCGGGCCACCGGCGCCAAACAGTTCGCCACGGCCCGATGCTTCGAGATCTTGTTTTGTATAGGATTCGCGTTTATCTACCATGTTCTCAGTAAACCTTATTTTGATGAAGGACGCAGATTAACTTACACGTGTACGCTGAACAAGTCCGATCAGCCACGGCTGAACCAGTTAAGCCAGCGTAATGGCCATGGCAACGGACGCCGTTCTGGCAATATGGCCTGCGCAATCCGCTCCTGAATGGCGGCCAGCAGGCTAGGTTGTTGCTCATCGGCGAACGGATAACCGGTCAATAACGGCAAGGCCTCTGCAACGCTATCTACCGCCCACAGATGGAATTGCCCTTCACGTACCGCGTCGACGACGTCTGGGCGCAGGCAGAGGTGCCGCACGTTGCTGGCTGGCAGGATCACGCCCTGTTTGCCCGTCAGGCCGCGGCGCAGGCAGACCTCGAAGAAACCTTCGATTTTCTCGTTTGCGCCACCAATCGGTTGTACGTTACCAAACTGGTCAACGGAACCGGTCACGGCGATTTGCTGGGTGATCGGCTGCTGTGACAATGCGCTGATCAGGGCGCAGAGCTCGGCCAGTGAGGCGCTGTCCCCGTCAACTTCGCCGTAGGATTGCTCAAAGACGATCGAGGCGGAGAAGGGGAGTTGCTGATCGAGATCCAGTTCGGAGATCAGGAACGCCTGCATGATCATCATGCCTTTGGCGTGCAGATTGCCACCCAACTCGGCCTTGCGTTCCACATCGGTGAATTCGCCATCGCCCAGGTGGACTACACAACTGATGCGCGAAGGTTCGCCAAAGCTGCGCGGATGCCCTGGATAATCCAGCACCGAAAGGCCGTTAATCTGACCAATCACCTCACCTTCGGTTTCGATCATGATCTGGCCCAGCTCAATCTCGTCCTGCATGCGTTCTGCAAGATAACTTTCACGCCATTCACGGGCATTTAACGCCGCTTCTAACGCTTTAGCTGTGATCTGCTCCTCTTCGGCATACAGAGCGGCCTCAGAAAGCTGCTGGCTGACCCACAGGGGCGATAGCGGTAGGTTACCCTGGTCACCGGTATGGCGTACCGCCTGAACCATTAGAGGCTGCCAGGCGTCGGTTGCCAACGGCGGTAATTGCTGCTCGGCGACCACGCTATTGATATAGCCACACCATTGCACCATATCGTCTGGCTCGGTGAGCTGCAGGTCGTCTTCATATTCACCGTAGACGGCCTGACCGCAGACTTCAGGCTCCATATCGTGGAAATCAGCCAGACCATGGCGATCGCCCACCACAATCAGGCGTAACTCCAGTGGCATGGGAGGGATAGAAAGCGGCAGCGGCCGGGTTTCATCTGGCGTCAGCCACTGGAATTGGCGCTGGGTAATCATCTGCTTGAGGCGCAGCCACAATAGCGGCTGTGCCAACAGGGCACGCGCCGACAGGATCAGTACACCGCCATTGGCCTGATGGACTAGGCCCGGCTGCAAGGTGATCGCACCATTGTGCATTCTGACGCAGCCAAATAACTGTTCTGGCTCAACCCATTCCTGGTAAACGCAAGCACCACCGGCGGCAAAAGGTTCATCGCCGCGAATAGCATTTTTGATGCTGACGGTGTCGCCCTCAATCACGTAGTGACTGCCTTTAACGGTATTCTGCGGTTGCAACTCTTCTGCCGCTCGGGCGATCAACGCCAGATACTCACGTGTTTCCTGTGCTTTCAACAGCATAAAACGTGGCAGAGAAAGCGGATGCAAAAACAGCGTCAGCGCATTCTCCAAACGGGGCTGGATTGCAGAAAAGGCCGCAGGTGCCAATTGAGCAGCGGAATCGAAAATCGCCTGATAAGGCGTAGCAGCAGGCAACAGAGATTGCCATTCAAGTCGGTTATTGGTCAAAGTGTTAGATGCAATCGTCAAAAAGGGAAAGCGCGATTATACAAGAATAACGCCAGCTTGATACATCCAGAGTCATTGTTGAACATCGGAGTTGGGTATTGCATGGTTTTTGTGCAAAAAACCGGCAAAAACGGTCGGTAATTGCCGAGGAAAAGTTGGCTAAAGCTGTTATGCTTATTAAAGTTACACGGTCACAGCAGAGTTCACGATGAAATATCAGCAACTGGAAAATCTGGAGAGCGGTTGGAAATGGAAGTACCTGGTCAAAAAGCACCGGGAAGGTGAAGCGATCACCCGCTACATTGAAAACAGCCTTGCTCAGGAGGTCATTGACGAACTGCTGAAACTGGAAAATGAACCGGTAAAAGTGCTGGCGTGGATCGATGAGCACATGAATCCGACGCTGGATAACCGGATGAAGCAAACCATCCGTGCTCGGCGTAAGCGTCATTTTAACTCGGAACATCAGCATACGCGCAAGAAATCGATCGATCTGGAGTTCCTGGTCTGGCAACGTTTGGCTGCGTTGGCGCATCGCCGTGGCGTCACCCTGTCGGAAACCGTCGTTCAGTTGATCGAAGATGCCGAGCGCAAAGAGAAGTATGCTAGCCAGATGTCATCGCTGAAACAGGATCTACAGGCGATCCTGGGTAAGGATGATAAATAGCATTTGCCTGATATTTAGGCCAAAAAAAACCCCGCAATGCGGGGTTTTTACTAAGAAGCGCTGACTTAGCCCTGAGGCTGAGAAACAACTTCTTTGATACCTTTAACTTCGATCTCTACGCGACGATCTGGAGCCAGACATGCGATCTGAGCTGCAGTTGCGCGGCCTGAACGGTAGCCACAGGTGTCACCAGTGATTGGGTTAGCTTCGCCCATACCACGTGCAGAAATCTTGTCTGAAGGGATACCTTTAGACACGAGGTAATCTACAACGCTTTGTGCGCGGCGCTCAGACAGGCGCAGGTTGTATTCTGCTGAACCTACTGCATCAGTGAAGCCCAGAACAACAACAGAACCGTCTTTCGGATCCAGTGAGCTCAGTTGGGTGTACAGCTGATCCAGAGCCTGTTGGCCTTCTGGCTTCAGGGTCGCTTTGTTGAACGCGAACAGAACGTCAGAAGTCAGAGTGAACTTCTTGGTCTCAACAACTGGAGCTGGAGCCGGGGTTGGAGCAACTACTGGAGCTGCTTCTTCCTGGCCAAAGCGGTAGGAAACACCTACGCTCAGCATGCCGTTGTCTGGACGTGCACCAACGGTACCAGCGTCACCGATGTTGTTAACCCACTGGTAGTCCAGGCGGGTAGCCCAGTCACGAGTCAGTGCGTATTCAACACCCACTGCTGCCAATGGAGAAACGCCAGTGTCATGGTTGCCACCGTTAGAACCAACACCATCACTGTCTGCACGCCATACCATGCCGCCCAGACGGGTGTAGATGTCCAGATCGTTAGCGACTGGGTAGCTCAGTTTAGCTGCCAGTTGAACGCCTTGAGCTTTGAAAGAACCACGGTTAGCACCGGTGTATTTCATACGACCTAACCAGTCGTAGCCCATTTCGAAGCCCAGGTATTGGTTTGCCTGATAACCAGCGAATGCACCAGCACCAATCTGGTCTTTACGCGCGTCGTTATCAACGGTGTAACCGTTACCGTAGAACCCGGTGTCATGGAACTGGGACCAACCCAGTTTAGCACCAGTGTACCAAGTGTCGTCTTTTGGTGCGGCTTGCGCTACTGTAGCGAAACCTGCCAGTGCCACTGCTAATGCGATAGCTGTCTTTTTCATTTTGCGCCTCGTTATCATCCAAATAGGCAATGAGCTTTAAAGCTGCTTTAAGCCCTTGGTTTAAATTCCTTCGCCAAGGTTTGAGCCCTCGTTTGTTACTCTGCCAGTTTTTCTGGCGTTATAGAGCAACCTTGGCGATGTAAAGTCTACAACGTGGCGCGAAAGTTACAAGTGTGATGTGATAAAGCTCTAAAAAAAAACATGGAATTAGACATATCCTCTAACATATCGGGCCGCTAAACGAGGCTTTTCTTTGCATGAAAAGTGACGCCGAACCGCAGCCAACCTCGTTTTTCGCCCGATTTCGCTGGAGTTGCCAGAGCAAGCGATAAAAATGATGGGAAAAATCCTAAATTTACTTAATGATACAAAGAAGAGTGAATTTTTAAGGTTGAGCAGTGTCTGTCGGCAGCAACGATGTCACGTTGGGGGCGCATAATGAACCCATAGGCATTGCCCAACTCTGCTGCTCGACTTAGCCTTAGACGATCCGCTTGTGTCAATTCTGGTAACCAGCCTAACACCACACTGTAATTTCCTGTCAGTAAAGCCTTCTCCATGGCGTCTACGGTAGCCAGTGGATTGATCTGATTAAGCTGAACGACCTTATCAACCGGCAGGCTGGCCTGTTGCAGCCAGGTTTTGCTCAGTTTCTGCTGTGGGGTCAACCACAGTAACCAACGTGATTGCCTGCCCAACTGCTGCAACAGAGGCACCAATAACTGGGCTACGGCGGGTTGCCGCTCATTGTAAACAAGCTCACTGATTAGGCCATTTTCGTTGCCCTCTTGCGCAGGGATCACCGCTTGCTCCGCAGGCATTGAGGATTGGCTAAAATGAGGTTGATAAAGTGATTGAGTACGCATGTCGTCTCCCGCCCGTAGTGTTACTGTATGTATATACAGTATAGCCATCGAAACAGAAGATCAACCCAAATTTTCGTAACGCTTCGCATAATTGGGATTATTTTTTGTACGCCTTGATTTTATGATTGGCACGGCTGGGGATAATGCGTATTTTTTTTAATTAGTTGTTCAGGTTACGTTTATTCCAACAAAAAATGCCCAATGACAATGGATTATATAAGGAGATGTTAATGAATGGAGGATCGCTAAGGAGGATCGAACAGGCAAAGGCCTGCTTTGCCGCCCTGGGAAATATTGCCATACGCTCGCAGTTTGGCGGCTATGCTCTGCTGGCGGACGGCACAATGTTCGCGGTCATTGCCGAAGGTGAGCTGTATTTACGTGCAACAGAAAGCCTAGAAACCGCGTTCCGTGAGCGTGGCATGGTGAATATGACCTATTTAAAGCGTGGGGTCCCCATGATCATGCGCTATTACTGGGTGAATGAAGAGCTATGGGGGCAGCGTCGCGAGCTGTGTGCGCTTGCCTGGCAGGCTCTTTGTGAGACGCGTAAAGAAATTAAGGTAAAAAAACGCTGCAATGGCAGATTGAAAGATTTACCGAATATCGATGCCTCATTAGAGCGGCAGCTGTGGCGAGCAGGGATATGTAATATTTATGATTTTCGGTTGTTGGGGGCCAAGGATAGCTATCTGAAGCTGCTGCAACAGCAAAAAAATCTGGGCATGAAAGTGCTGATGTCACTGGCGGGGGCCATGGCGGGCTACCATCATGCCGCCTTGCCTAATCGGCAAAGAGAAGCGTTGACCGAATGGTTCAAAAGAAACGCGCTCCTTCCCTGCTTCGAGGCGCGATCAGAAGACCGCGCCTGTGGCCCACATCCTTGAATTATCAACCTGCTTTGGCAATTTGCGTATTAAGTGCCGTCAGCTCTGGTAGCAACTCGAGCACCAGGCCAATTTGCTGCAACACCAGCTGTTCTTTACTTTCCGGCTCCGGAACCAGCGCTGTAATACGCTCGGAGAGGGCTTCCAGTGCCTGCATGATACGCTGATGATCATGAGCATCGTGGTGTAATGCGCCATCAACATAGCAAACCGCATCGTTGAGCAAGTCCAGCACGGCAGCATTTTCCAGGCGCTCACGGTGGGCACCCAGGGCGGAAATATAGCTCAGCAAGGTATGGTTGAGGCACAGCAGGCGGAATGCCGCTTCCTGAAGGGTTTTATCGGCCTTGGGGTCGGCAGACATGTTAGAGATCACTGACGCCAACTCAGCATCGCTATTATGAGCATCACGGCGGGCAATACGATAAGGCAGGCCGTTATCCTTGCCCTGATGGTACTGCACCAGAATGGCATCCAGATAGCGGCAGTCGGCATTCAGTGTCTTACGCACCATGGCTGGTAACTGACGGAACTGCCAGTCTGGCCAGATAAAACTCACCGCAGCCCAGGCAATGGCACAACCCAGCAAGGTATCGTAGACGCGTGGAGCCGCCACCTCAAACCCTTCGCCCAGCAGGTTAAAGCATAGCAAGACCAACAGGGTAATAAACATCGTGGCGTGGGCATATTGCACGGTACGGAAGGCGAAGAACAATACCCCAGAGATCACGATCAGGATCAATTGCCCTTCCAGCGAGGGGACAAAATACAGGATTGGCAAGCCGATAAAAATGCCCGCCAGAGTGCCGATGATCCGTAACGCCAAGCGCCTGCGGGTGGCGTTATAGTTGGGCTGGCAGACAAACAGGCTGGTCAGCAGGATCCAATAACCGTGTTGCATCCCGGTCAGTTGAATAAACGCATAGCCCACGCACAACACCACGGACATACGGATGGCGTGGCGGAATAGGGCGGATTGTGGTGTCAGATGGCGGCCGATACGCAAGCGAATATCGCTCCAGCCGGTGAGCCGGTCATCTGACAGACTGTTTTCCTCAGTCTGACCACTCGCCAAGGATTGTTCAGACTCGATATTGGCCAACTGGGCGTCAATGGCCCGTAAATTTTTCAGCAGGTGGGATAGCGCTCTGGTCAGTTCGCGATTTTCTGCGGTAACGGTAATCCGGGTTAGCGCCTCTTCCAGGCGCGAAAAAGCGGGTTCAAAACGGGGGTTATGCACATATTTCTGCCGTAGCAGTATCGACTGCGCCAGCTGCTGGCAGGCTCGAGCCTGCTTGGCCAGTAGCCGCTGGAAGCGGAACAGGATATCGCTGTGGCGGAACTGTTGGCTCAGAGCCTGATACTGTACGTGGGAGGAACTGGCTCGTTCATGGATATCCTGGGCAACAAAATAATAGTGCAGCGTTCTGCGGGTGCCGCGCTGGCCACGGTCGCCTTTCAAGCGGGTCAGCAGAGAAGCCTTGGTCAGGTTAAGCGTGGTGACCAAGGTGCTGTTGGCCATCGCCACGTCCACCCACGGCAAATCGGTGTCCGATTCGGCATCCGGATCGAACAGATTGGCCTTGGCATCCAGATAGTTGGCCAACTGCTCATAGCAGCGGGCCAGGTTTTCCTGCAGTGGCTTGATAGGGAATAGCAGATGACCGATCAGCGTCAGCAAGTTATACCAAACGGCACCGATAATCAGCAGGGTAGGTTGCTGGTACCAGGCGTCGTACATGGAGGTGCCAAGCATGGCGTAGACGGCGATCAGCAAGGCACCGAAGGCGATAGTAGCGTAACGCTGCCCTAATGCCCCCAGCAGGATAAAGCCGCAGGTTGAGGTCGTCAGCCCAAGGGCAAACAGCCAGGGGTAAGGAAACAGCAGTTCAATCGATGCCGAGGCCACAAAAAAGCAAACCAGCGTAATGAGCAGATTACGTAATCGTCCTGCTAGCCGGTCGTCCAGATCTGCTAGCGCGGCAGCAACGACACCCAGCGTTAATGGAATGGTCAGTTTAGGAACCCCCAACCACCACGGCACCGCAGAGGCCCCGGTCAGAGCGATAAAAATACGCAAGTTATAAAGCAGGTTGCTGTTATAGGTATAACGCCGAATTTTGGGTGCTAAAGAGAGCACTACAAGCTCCTAAATGGGAGAAAAGTAAACGCGATTAAAAGCGGCGGCGGGCGTTCTCGATCCGTGCCTGTTGGGCCACCTCAACGGAAACGACGCGGCGGCCGACTGGCCACAGGGCGATAGCGGCTATCTTGAAATTGGCAATGCCCACCGGAATACCAATAATGGTGATGCACTGGGCGATACCCGCAACAATGTGTGACAGGCACAGCCACCAGCCGAACAGGACCAGCCAGACGATATTCAGCAAAGAACCGCCGGCAGTCAGCAGGGTATTGCTTTTCTCTGGGTATAATTCATCAACATGGATCGCTTCGTTGCCAAATGGCAGCAAGGAGATTTTGGTGATTTCCCAGCAGGAGCGGGTCAATGGCAGGGTGAAAATCAGCACCACGCTGAAGAAGGTGGCAATCAGCCAGCCAAGAGTGGTGAAAAAACCACCCAACACGAAATTAAGAACGTTCAACACAGTACGCATAGTCGTCATTCTGCTCTAATGATGGCCAAACGGCACGGGGGAAGTATTCATCAGCATAACGCAAAAACTATTCTACCCTTTTTTTAACGCTAGAGTGCCATTGCTTAACGCAGGTAAACTGGTAGCAATTCTACCCTATGGATTTCAAGCTGCAGCTTGAAAGACGACGGGTATATCTCAACATGATTATGGCATGGGCATATGGAACTTAAAGCGACATCGCTGGGCAAGCACCTGGCACAGCATCCTTACAACCGCGTACGGTTGCTGCATGCCGGCGTTGAGGTGAGCGGCGAGAAGCATGAATACCTGATCCCTTTCAACCAGTTGATCCAGGTGCGTTGTAAACGCGGGATCGTCTGGGGGGAACTCGAGTTTGAGCTGCCGGATGAAAAGGTCGTGCGCCTGCACGGTACCGAATGGCAGGAAACCCAGCGCTTTTACCACTATCTGCAGCAGTCCTGGCAGCAGTGGAGTAGCGAGATGAGTGAAGTGAGCGCCGAGGTATTGCAACAGCAGGTTGATCGTATCCACCAAATTGAGCAACAGGACAAGTGGTTCAAGCGTGCCGAATTGAGCAACTTACAGCAGCAGATCCGCCAGTCATTTGGCGCACTACCCATGCCGGTGGCGCGGCTGGATGAGTTTGAAAACTGTCGGGAAAGTTATCACTTGTGCTTGCAGTGGCTCAAATCTGGCCTGCGCAGCGTGGCACAACGCAATCAACGGTGGGGCGACCGGATGCTGGAAAACCACCAGGATTTCTTCCAGACCGTTGAAACTTCACCGTTGAATGAATCGCAAAGCCGGGCCGTGGTGAACGGCGAGGATGCCGTATTGGTACTCGCGGGGGCGGGGAGTGGCAAGACCTCGGTACTGGTGGCGCGGGCAGGCTGGTTACTACTGCGCCAAGAGGCCGAACCTGAGCAGATCCTGTTGCTGGCATTTGGCCGCAAAGCCGCCGAAGAGATGAACGAACGCATTCAGGAAAGCTTGGGCAGCGTAGCGATCCAGGCGAAAACGTTTCATGCGCTGGCGCTGCAGATTATCCAGCAGGGTAGCCGCAAAGCGCCAGCGATCAGCAAGTTGGAAACCGACAGCAAGGCGCGCCGGGCGTTGCTGATCACCCACTGGCAACAGCAGTGCAGCGAGAAAAAAGCGCAGGCCAAAGGCTGGCGCCAATGGTTAACGGAAGAGCTGGAGTGGGAATTGCCCGAGGGCGACTTCTGGCATGACTCGCGTCTGGCGGAGCGTTTGAGCGGGCGTCTGGAGCGCTGGCTTGGCTTGATGCGTACCCACGGAGGTAGCCAGGCAGAGATGATAGAGCAGGCTGACGAGGAGATCCGCGATCTGTTCAGCAAACGCATTCGCCTGATGGCCCCCTTGCTGAAAGCGTGGAAAACCGCGCTGAAGGACGAAGGTGCGGTCGATTTTGCCGGGTTGATCCATCAAGCCGTCAATCTGTTGGAAAAGGGGCGCTTTATCAGCCCGTGGAAGCATATCCTGGTGGATGAGTTCCAGGATATCTCACCGCAGCGTGCGCAGTTGTTGGCGGCACTGCGTAAGCAAAACAAGCAGACCAGCCTGTTTGCCGTTGGGGATGATTGGCAGGCGATTTACCGTTTCAGCGGGGCAGAACTGTCGCTGACCACCGCCTTTGCCGAGAACTTTGGCGCAGGCGATCAGTGTGCCCTGGATACCACCTACCGCTTTAACGATCGGATCGGTGAAGTGGCCAACGGCTTTGTACAGCAGAACCCGCACCAGTTGAAAAAGCCGCTCAATAGCCTGACCAAGGGCAACAAAAAGTCGGTGGTTATCCTGCCGCAGGAGCAGTTGGAAGCGTTGCTGGACAAGCTGAGTGGCTACGCGAAGCCGCAGGAACGTATTTTGGTGCTGGCGCGCTACCATCATCTCAAGCCGGAGGTGTTGCAAAAGGCGGCGACGCGTTGGCCGAAGTTAGACATCGAGTTTATGACGATCCATGCCAGCAAAGGCCAGCAGGCCGATTACGTGATCGTTGCCGGGTTGTATGAAGGCAAGGATGGATTCCCGGCGGAGGTCCGTGAATCCGTGCTTGAAGAGGTATTATTGCCTCAGCCAGAGGATTTCCCTGATGCGGAGGAGCGGCGTTTGCTCTATGTCGCCCTCACGCGGGCGAGGCATCAGGTTTGGTTACTCCAGGATCGCGAACGCCCGTCGGTATTTATTGAACAGTTGCAAGATATTGGCGTGCCATCGCAGAGAAAACCGTAAACCACAGGCCTGTGGCATTATTTCAGGCGTTCGGCGAGGTACTTTTCGTAATCAGGAATAGCGATTACCACTTCGCTTTTGAACAGCGAGGAGTCGATCAGGAAATCTGCGGTGGAGCGGTTGGTTGCCACCGGAATGTTCCAGACCGTGGCCAGGCGCAGCAAAGCTTTGACATCGGGATCGTGCGGCACGGCATTTAGCGGATCCCAGAAGAAGATCAGCATATCAATCTTGCCTTCGGATATCAGTGCGCCTACTTGCTGATCGCCGCCCATTGGGCCACTCAGCATGCTCTGCACCGGGATACCGCTGGCCCGCTGGATCAAATTGCCGGTGGTGCCCGTGGCATACAGCTGATGCTGCGCAAGTATTTCCTTATTGTCTTCAACCCATTTCAGTAAGGCTTGCTTGCGATGGTCGTGAGCAACGAGCGCAATATGCTTGCGTGCTGCGATGGTGCGGGTGGTTTGTTCCATGTCGCTATCCTCGGAAAATCGAATGATTCGCCACAGATTACTGAAACTGCATTTCACTGCCTAGTGCTAACGCGGGAAATTGCGAACCAACCACGCCTTTAAGGGAGAATGGCGTGGTTGGTTGTATTTAACGGTTGCGAGATTGGCCGGCCCAGACGATAAACCGCTTTTGCGTTTCGGGATCGGCGCGCAGGAACCAGTATTGCAGCATTTTCTCGGCAACGTTATCACCGTTCAGGGGGGTAACCGCTGGGCTACCCGGCGCTGCTGCGATCACACTGGCGCGCAGATGTGCTAACGCCGGAACGGAGGCCTGGCGATTTTGAGCGTTATAATCGGCAACGATCTTTTCCAGGTCATTATCATTGGGTGAAGCCGTTAGCGCTAATACATCCCGTTTGATTGCCAACGGCTTGCCGTGGTTACCCAGAATTTTATAATTCGGTGCTTTATCAAACCGCTGGGCATCCTGCTCATTTTCGATACGCGGTAGCTCAATGGTGACGGCGCTGACGTTTTGACTGTTAAACACCACAATCTGCGCAGATGAAGTGTAAAGCACCTGAGAGCGTGGCTCTTTACGAACGGATTTGGTGACTTTGAACAGCAACTGATGCTGCCCGTCATTCAATTCCAGACTATCGGCTCCTTTTAACAACGAGCCCGTCATTTGCTTGCCGTCGACCACCATAAGCTCGATGTCCGGGGAAAGCTTCAGGGTCGTAGCTGCGGCCGAAACGCTCAGCGATATTCCAAGCAGCCCCGCAACCACCAGACCAAATTTCATTGTTACTTCCTTTTCTTGGAACAGGCTGACTAGTGTTGGATACGCCACTAGTTATGTCAAATCTTTTCAGAATACCGTTTAATTTACATTTATATACGTTTAGATAATTTTTGAAATATATCACTGATTACAACCGACCAGCGAACAGTATAGTCGTGGACTGATAACAAATTTTAACCGATGTTGGCGTTTCGGTTACACTGATGAAAGGCCATTTCCGGCAAAATATCAGGAGCGAAAAATGCAAGACCCAGCAATTGCAGAGGTACTCAAGCAGGTCAAAACCATTGCGCTGGTGGGCGCCAGTGATAAACCGGCCCGAGCCAGCTATGGCGTAATGGCTTATTTATTGGCGCAAGGCTATCAGGTCATTCCGGTGAGCCCGAAGCTGGCCGGGCAGGCGCTGCTTGGGCAGGTGGTTTATGCCACATTGGAGGATATTCCTCACCCTGTCGATATGGTGGATGTGTTCCGTAACTCGGAGGCGGCGTACGGGGTGGCGCAGGAGGCCATCGCGATAGGTGCCAAGGTGCTGTGGTTACAAATCGGGGTGATCAACGAACCGGCGGAAGCATTGGCCAAACAGGCTGGGTTAACGGTGATTATGGATCGCTGCCCGAAGATTGAGATCCCGCGCCTGGGATTGGCTCGCTGATTAAGTGAAAACGCCAGGGCTGGCCCTGGCGTTTGAGACTGCTGATAGACTTCAACCAGTTACGCTACGTAGAGGCGCTGGTTTCTCAGGTTTGACGCTCAGTTACGCAGCCGGGGGGCCTGCAACTGGCTGCGAATAGATTCCGCCAGCTCATCCAGAGAAGGTTGTTCAGGGTGCGCATCCTGTGCTTCTCCCGCCAACTGGGCTTCGGCCAGATAGGTGTGAACCGGCTGGCCTTCATCGTCTTCCATCACCACGTGATACCACGGGGCGAGACGCAACTCATCGTTGGCCGCAATCTCGTCTGGTTTTGGATGTTCCAGAGAGTATTCTGGATCGACATCAATCACCACCCCCAAATACCCCAGCAGCCGGTGACGAACCTGCTGACCGATACCGAATTTGCTGGCTATCATATGACCTCCTGAGAAACAGTGCATTAAACTCTATATGAGGACAAATACAGCGCATTTCAAGTTACATCACCCGGCACGCAAACCCTTTCAGATACAAGCCTTCAGGATAAGTCGCAATCACCGGGTGATCCGCAGCCTGTCGGAACTGCTCTACAAATTGTACATCACGCCCGGCATCTACAGCGGCATCGGCCAAAATTTTCTGGAACAAATCGGTCGGCATCAGGCCTGAGCAGGAGAAGCTGAGCAGAATGCCGCCCGGGTTCAGCAACTGGAAGGCTAACATATTGATGTCTTTATAACCGCGACAGGCGCTGGCCAACTGGTTTTTGTTTTCGACAAACTTCGGTGGATCCATGATGATCAGGTCGAATTTCTCACCCTGCGTGCGGTAGTTGCGCAGCAGTTGGAATACGTCATCACGCACAAACTCGGCCTTGCTTAAATCCAACTGGTTCAGTTCGATGTTCTGCTTGGCGATGTCCAGCGCGGCCTGTGACGTATCTACGCTAATGACCTGCTCACACCCGCCCATCAAGGCAGACACTGCGAAAGCGCCGGTGTACGAGAAGCAGTTGAGCACGCGACGGCCTGCGGAATAATTACGTGCCGCCAGGCGGCTATCACGCTGATCGAGATAAAAACCGGTCTTGTGGCCTTGTTGAATGTCCACCAGCAGTTTCATACCATGCTCGGTGATCGGTAGCAGGGCCGGGGGCAGATCGCCCAGCACCGGGCCTTGGGTGAGCGGCAAGCCCTCTTTCTTACGTACGGCAACGTCTGAACGATCGTAGATCGCGCAGTCTGGATAGCAGTGCTGGAGAGCAGAAAGCAGCGGGGCGCGCTGATATTCGGCACCGGCGGAAAGTAACTGTAAAACCAGGAAGTTCTGGAAGCGATCGATAGTGATCCCCGGCATACCGTCAGACTCACCGGCGATCAGGCGATAACCGTCCAGCCCGTCACGCTTTGCGACCCAATCGCGCCAGCTCTGTGCCTGCTGCAGCCGGCTGATAAAGAAGGCGATGTCGATCTCTTCGTCCTGCTTGAAGGTCCAGACGCGTGCACGAATTTGCGATTCTGGTGAATAGGCACCGCGTGCCAGCCATTTACCCTGGCTGTCATGGATATCGATGGTTTCGCCGGACTGGGCTTTACCTTCGACACGGAGAACAGCGCCAGAGAAAATCCACGGATGGCGACGGAGTAAGGACTTTTCACGTCCTTTGGCAAGGGTCAAGCGTGCGGTCATAATTAAGTATGCTGCCAGATAGAGAAAAAAGAGTGACACACTCTGGGCATCAGCGCAGAGAATGCCTGTAATGAAATCGATCAGGAGCCGATTATGACACAAGTTTGTATTGCCGCGTATGTCTATGGTGTGGTGCAGGGGGTCGGGTTTCGCTATAACACTCAACACCAGGCCACTGCGTTGGGGTTAACCGGCTATGCACGTAATCTGGATGACGGCAGCGTGGAAGTGCTGGCCTGTGGCGAGCAACAGGCCGTTGATCAACTGATGGCATGGCTGAAAAGCGGCGGCCCACGCAGCGCACGCGTTGACCGCGTGCTGGTGGAACCGCGTGGAGTTGTTGAATATAAGGGCTTTAGTATCCGCTATTAAACAGGGGCTAGATGCACTTCACCGGCTTTGGCAACCCGGCGATCTTGGTCGCCTGTTTGGCCGGGCCTTTCGGGAATAGGCGATACAGGTAGCGGCTGCTGCCTTTCTCTTCGCCGTATTTTTGCGCCATCGCCTTGACCAGCATGCGAATGGCTGGCGAAGTATTAAATTCCTGATAGAAGCTACGCACAAAGCGTATGACTTCCCAATGCGCTTCGCTCAGTTCAATCTCTTCCTGGGCCGCTAACAGCGGGGCCAGCCCTTCGTGCCAGTCGGCGCTGTTTTTCAGGTAGCCCTGGGCGTCAGTTTCAATCGTCTGACCTGCAAACTCCAACATACAGCCTCGGTAATCGGTAATTCATTGCGGGCCACAGTCTAGCAAACTTTTGCCCCGGCAAAAATAAAGCCCCGCATGGCGGGGCTTTATATTGCTGACATTCCCTCACTGGGGCCAGCAAAACTTAGGGGCGCTGCATGCTGCGCCCGCTTCGCTGTATCAGTTGCTGCGGGCAAAGCCCAGAATGCTCAGCAGGCTGATAAACATGTTATACAGCGAGACATACAGGCTGACGGTGGCACGGATATAGTTGGTTTCGCCGCCATGAATGATGTTGCTGGTTTCCCACAGCATGGCACCGGCAGAGAACAGAATAAACAGTGCGCTAATGGCCAGGTGCAGGGCAGGGATCTGCAGGAACAGGTTGGCGATAACCGCCACCAGCAGCACCACGAAGCCCGCCATCATCATGCCAGACAGGAACGACATGTCTTTACGGGTGGTCAGCACATAAGCCGAGCAGCAGAAGAACACCACTGCGGTACCGCCCAGCGCCAGCATGATCAAATCACCCGCGCCAGCGTTCAGGAACGAGCTCAGGATCGGGCCAAGGGCGTAGCCCATAAAGCCGGTGAAGGCGAAGGCCGCCAGAATACCGGCAGGGCTATTGGCCAGCTTATGGGTCAGGAACATCAAACCATAAAAGCCGACCAGCATTAACAGCAGCCCAGGAGCCGGTAAGCCCAGCATGGTGCTGGCGGTTGCGGTCAGTGCTGAAAAGGCCAGCGTTAACGACAGCAGAAAATAGGTGTTACGCAGGACTTTATGCGTGCTTAGCAAAGAGTCGCGCGAGGAGGATGAGACGACAATGCGGTCCATATGATCTCTCTTATCAGGTCATCACAAAATTGATCATGATGATAGTGCAGTGCAAGCCATTGATTAAAGATTGTTTACCATTCTTTACCCTACGTGACTACTGGGGTATTGCTGAACCTTGATTGCCGATTTCTTCATCGGTCAGATTGCAGATGCCGTTTTTTCGTCCGGTTGAACGGTTTCAGGCTTTACAACGGGATCGGCTGTGTTTATAGTTCGCTGCATTACGGAGGGGTGGCCGAGTGGCTGAAGGCAACGGTCTTGAAAACCGTCGACGGGAAACCGTTCCAGAGTTCGAATCTCTGCTCCTCCGCCATATTATGAATGACCCCA
>NZ_JBKJYW010000002.1:0-4432 GCF_046715635.1 Serratia sp. (in: enterobacteria) | reverse complement strand
ATTTGCCCCTGCACAGGTATCGCTCCGTTCCGCGCCTTTATGCAGCAGCGTGAAGCCGATGGTGCTGGGGGCAAGAACTGGCTGTTCTTTGGCAACCCGCACTTTACCGAAGACTTCCTGTACCAGGTCGAATGGCAGCGTTATGTCAAAGATGGCCTGCTGACCCGTATCGATCTGGCCTGGTCACGGGATCAACAACATAAGGTTTATGTGCAGGACAAGCTGCGCGAGCAAGGTGCGGAAGTCTGGAACTGGATCCAGCAAGGCGCGCACATTTATGTCTGTGGCGATGCCAACCGCATGGCGAAAGACGTTGAAAACACATTGTTAGCACTGGTGGCCGAGCACGGTGGTATGGATACCGAGCTGGCAGACGAATTCTTAAGCGAGCTGCGCCTTGAGCGCCGTTATCAGCGAGACGTTTACTGATGAGTGATAAACACCCCGGGCCTCTGGTGGTTGAAGGCAAACTGGCCGATGCCGAGCGTCTGAAGAAAGAGAGTAACTTCCTGCGCGGAACCATTGCCGAAGATTTACAAGACGGCCTGACCGGCGGCTTTACCGGCGATAACTTCTTGCTGATCCGTTTCCACGGCATGTATCAGCAGGACGATCGCGATATTCGCGCCGAACGTGCCGAACAAAAACTCGAGCCACGCCATGCCATGATGCTGCGCTGTCGCCTGCCGGGCGGGATTATTTCCCCGCAGCAGTGGCTGGGGATCGACAAATTCGCTGCGGAAAGCACGCTGTACGGCAGCATCCGTATCACCAACCGTCAGACGTTCCAGTTCCATGGCATCGTCAAAGGCAACGTGAAACCGGTGCACCAGTTGCTGAACCGCCTGGGGCTGGATGCATTGGCGACCGCCAACGACGTGAACCGTAACGTCCTTTGCACCTCAAACCCGGTGGAGTCGGAACTGCATCAGGAGGCGTACGAATGGGCGAAGAAAATCTCTGAGCACCTGTTGCCGCGTACCCGTGCCTATGCCGAAGTGTGGCTGGATAAAGAAAAAGTCGCGACCACGGACGAAGAGCCGATCCTGGGGGCCACTTACCTGCCGCGCAAGTTTAAAACCACGGTAGTGATCCCGCCGCAGAACGATGTGGATCTGCACGCCAACGACATGAACTTTGTGGCGATTGCCGAGCACGGCAAGCTGGTGGGCTTTAACCTGCTGGTGGGTGGCGGTCTGTCTATCGAGCATGGCAACAAGAAAACCTATGCGCGTACGGCGAGTGAGTTTGGCTATATTCCGCTGGAACACACGCTGGCCGTCGCCGAAGCGGTGGTGACCACCCAGCGTGACTGGGGCAACCGCACCGACCGTAAGAACGCCAAAACCAAATATACGCTGGAGCGGGTGGGGGTTGATACCTTCCGCGCCGAGGTCGAAAAGCGGGCTGGCATCAGCTTTGCGCCGGTGCGTCCGTACGAGTTTACCGGCCGTGGCGATCGCATCGGCTGGGTCAAAGGGGTTGATAATCACTGGCACCTGACGCTGTTTATTGAAAACGGTCGCCTGCTGGATTATCCAGGTCGTCCGCTGAAAACCGGCGTGGCCGAGATCGCCAAGATCCACCAGGGGGACTTCCGTCTGACGGCAAACCAGAACCTGATCGTGGCCGGTGTACCGGAAAGTGAAAAGGCGAAGATCGAAGCCCTGGCGCGCCAGCATGGCCTGATCGACGACGGCATCAGCGAGCAGCGCAAGAATTCGATGGCCTGCGTGTCCTATCCCACCTGCCCACTGGCGATGGCGGAGGCCGAGCGTTTCCTGCCGGAGTTTGTGACCAAGGTAGAAGGCATCATGCATCGGCATGGCGTGGGTGATGAGCACGTGGTGCTACGTATCACCGGCTGCCCGAACGGCTGTGGCCGAGCGCTGCTGGCGGAGATTGGCCTGGTGGGTAAAGCGATCGGTCGTTACAACCTGCATCTTGGTGGTAACCGTGAAGGGACGCGTATTCCCCGCATGTATCGGGAAAATATTAATGAAGACGAAATCCTGCAGACCCTCGACCAACTGGTAGAGCGTTGGGCAACAGAGCGTACTGCTGGCGAAGGCTTTGGCGATTTCACCGTTCGCACCGGGATTATCCGGCCGGTGGTGGATCCCGCGCAGGATTTCTGGGACTAACCTTGCACGGCTGCATGTTATTACGGTGCAGCCAGCCCCCTCACCCCGACCCTCTCCCACAGGGAGAGGGGGAAGCCCGAGGCTCGATGCTGCATTGGCGCTATTGTCACGTTGTAGAGTGATACGCTGTTTGCTGCTATGTGGGCGATATGCTGAATACGGGCACAATCGGTCCCCTCTCACTAACGGAGAGGGTTAGGGTGAGGGCCCACATCATCACTTTCAGGAGATCGCATCATGGCTGAATTGGATCTGGCGGCGCTGAACGCGCTACCGAAATCCGGGCAGGCGCTGGCACTGGCGGTCGTTAACGGCCAGTTGGAACAGCTTTCGGCACAGGATAGGGTTGCCTGGGCGCTGGAACATCTGCCGGGGGAGTTTGTGCTTTCCTCCAGCTTTGGTATTCAAGCGGCGGTGTGTCTGCATCTGGTCACGCGCATCAAGCCGGATATCCCGGTGATCCTGACCGATACCGGCTACCTGTTCCCGGAAACCTACCAGTTTATCGACCAACTGGCCGACAAGCTGAACCTGAACCTACAGGTATTCCGTGCCGAGCATTCACCAGCCTGGCAAGAGGCGCGCTACGGCAAGCTGTGGGAGCAGGGCGTTGAGGGCATTGAGCAGTACAATCACATCAACAAGGTAGAGCCGATGAACCGCGCGCTGGAAACGCTAGGTGCGCAAACCTGGTTTGCTGGCCTGCGCCGTGAGCAATCGGGCAGCCGTGCCAATCTGCCGGTGTTGGCGGTGCAGCGTGGGGTGTTCAAGATCCTGCCGATCATCGAC
Source organism: Serratia sp. (in: enterobacteria) (assembly GCF_046715635.1). Taxonomy (GTDB): domain Bacteria; phylum Pseudomonadota; class Gammaproteobacteria; order Enterobacterales; family Enterobacteriaceae; genus Chania. Next base: position 1,499 of record NZ_JBKJYW010000002.1, on the reverse strand, counting down.
TGGGATAACCGCCAGATCTACCAATACTTGACCGAACATGGATTGAGCTACCATCCTCTGTGGGATCAGGGCTACCTGTCGGTGGGCGATACCCACACTACCCGTAAATGGGAGGAAGGTATGAGCGAGGAAGAAACCCGCTTCTTCGGCCTGAAGCGCGAGTGTGGTCTGCACGAAGGTTGATGTCCCCTCACCCCAACCCTCTCCCACAGGGAGAGGGAGCTGATAGTCACTGCTCTGTTGGGAGAAAGAAGTTCACTCTCAGCTGAGGCGAATTACTCGGTGTTCATGATGAATCACTTACTTTCAGCCTAACTCGATCGGTCCCCTCTCCCTGTGGGAGAGGGTTAGGGTGAGGGGCTGTAACGTACTATTTCTTCTTTTTCTTCTTCGGCTCAGGGGCGGGATGCGCCTGTACCAACTCTTTAACCAACGGTAACAGGATCTGCACGCTGTCGTGGCTGCGCTTGTCGATCCGCCCTGGCAGGTGGGTTTCCAGATATTGCAGATTGTCGTATTGCGGACGATGCCAGGTAATCCCCTGTGGGAAATTTGGGCTGGTGGCGCGTTGCTGATAGCCGTCCTTATCCCCCAGCGACCAGTTGGTGGCTTCTACCGCCATCACCGGAATTTTGGCCTGATCGAAGACTATCTGATCGGAACAGCAACCGGTACCCGTTGGAAAACCTTTGCTGCCAGGGTTGATGCCCGCTTCAATGCCATAACGGTGGGCAATGCTCAGCGCTCGATCGCGGGATCGGACCACCACTTCCGGCTCGGTATTACGCCCGGAATGGAAATAGAGGCGATCGCCAGTGATCAGGCTGTCGAGGTTAATCACCAGCAGCGTGTTTTTGCGCTCTTCCGGCGTCATCCGGCCAAGGTAGTTTTTAGCTCCCACCGACTTCAGCTCTTCACCGCTCATCGCCACAAAGCGCAGGGTATAGGTGGTGGGGATGTTTTTCAGTCGGTTGGCCAACTCCAGCATTACGCCCACGCCGGAGGCGTTGTCATCAACCCCCTGTAGCGTCAGGCCACCGAGGTTATTGTCCACCTCATCGTCGCTAAGCGGGGTATAGGTATCGAAGTGCGCCATGATGATGACCTGCTGGGGCCGCTCACCTTTTTTAGTCGCAATCACCGAAGTGACGCTGATTTTGCGCCAGTTTTCACTAGTGTCTTTGTTGGTGTAGAGATAACGGGCGTCAAAGGTGCGGGTGTCAGCCGGGTAGCCCATCTCGGTAAACTGCTGTTTCAGGTAATCTGCGGCCAGTAATTCTGCCGGGCTGCCCGCCATACGGCCGGGGAAGTAGGTCGCGATATGGCGGATCTGGGTGGCGGCGAACTGGCCCACCGGGGCTTCTTTTACGGGTTTGGTAGCGGCCGAAACGCTTACAGCACTGCCGAGAGCGACTAACAACAGCCCAGCCCTCAGACACAAGCGGGAAAACATACCGAAAAATCCTTCTCTGACAGCGGTGATGCCGATTATTTTTGCG
>NZ_JBKJYW010000001.1:0-7244 GCF_046715635.1 Serratia sp. (in: enterobacteria) | reverse complement strand
AAAGTGGGGATGATCGACCTGAGAAATAGGTCGATCATCATGGGTAAAGGATGTTAAAAAGTGTTCACCATGTCCTTGAACACCTGTCTACCATGTCCCCGGTCTGTACACTCCCACAGGGAGAGGGAGCTGATAGCCCCTGTTCTTTTGGAAGTAAAGAGGTCATATCAGCAAACTCGATCGTCCCCTTATCCAAGGTGAGTCACGACAATTTCAAACACACTCGATCGGTCCCCTCTCCCTGTGGGAGAGGGCTAGGGTGAGGGGGCATTAAACCGAGCTAGAATTTCACCAACCGGCTGGCATCCGCCGCCAGCATTTGCTGCACCAGCTCGACACAGCGCAAGAAGCGCTCCTCGTAATCGCTCGACTCTACGTGCACATATTCGATGTTATTGGCATGCAACATCTCTTCCAATAAATACTGAAACGCCTTGCGATCGACAGGGCTACCCAAGCTACGCAGGCCGTCAGCCACCCAAGGGGTATTGTTTTCCAGCAGGATCACCAGATCGAAACGATATTCATCGATCAACGCCTGAACGAACGGATGCTCCCGCCCTTCATACTTTTTACAGAACGCTTGCGTGGTGACAAAGTCGGTGTCGATAAACGCCACTTTATTGGCATATTTCACCGCAAAATCCACGTACTGGGCCTGCCCAAGCGCGATTTTGTCATAATCGGAATACTGCAACGCCATCTCGTCACCCCCGAGGTGGGAAAAGACGTAGTCACGGCCATATTCCCAGGCGCTGGTGGTGTTGAAGATGTTCGCCAGCTTGTTGACCAGCGTTGACTTACCGCTGGACTCACCGCCGAGGATCGCCACCGTGCGTACAAAGAACGGCTTCACTTCGGTGGGGATGTAGTCCCAATAACGGAAAGGATCCTGCCGGATCTGGCTGCCGCTGATATTCATAAAGGAGCGTTCCGGATCCACCAGGATGGTTTCAATCCCCAGATGTTCGCGGTAACGGGGAGCATCAAGCTCTTCACTGGAATAGATAAAGCTCGGGACGATGCCCTTTTGCTCCATAAAGCTCTTCATGCCGTTGCTCCACACGTCCCAGCCGTGCGGGTAAGGCTCGATGCCCTTTTCGTCGAAAGAGTGAATATGGATATTTTTCTGGTATTTAAAAGTCTGCAGCAGCCAGCGCAGACGATCGCTGACCGTCGGCTGCTGTGACATTGAGCTGTTCTCGAACAGCAACAGATCGCGCGGTTCATCGTGGCACAGGATCACATGCAGCTCGTCGACCTGGCTACAGGCGCGCTGGATCAGATAGATATGGCCGGTATGCAGCGGGTAAAATTTACCAAACACCACGCCGACTTTCTTCTCACGGCGTGGGAATTCAAGCCCCAGGAAACGGTGCAGGGCTTCCAGCTTCTGCGCGCTCGGGCTTTTGATTTTGTCGTTCAACAGCTGGCTGAGGTAGCCTTTGGTCATGCTACTGGCATCAGCTACCTGCTGTAAGGTACATCCCTGTTGCTTAATCGCTGCTTTAAGATAATCGAACTGCCGCATAACCCCTCCCGTTTATATACCCTTCATCTTTCAAGCCACAGCGTTGTTACCTGCACGCCCTGACCCCAGTCACTTAGTAAACTAAGCTCCTGGGGATCAGGGCGCTTGTCGCCTAGCTGTGACATGAAAGCTATTGGGTATAATATACTAAACAAGACAATGTTATCGGCTCACTTAAAGCTCGTCTAAAACACTTAGCGCATCCGCCAGCTTCTTGACGCCGAACACCTGCATATTGGCCGGTGGCTTCTTCGGCACGTTGGCATATGGCACGATCGCCCGCTTGAAGCCGTGTTTGGCCGCTTCTGAAATACGCTCCTGGCCGCTAGGCACCGGGCGGATCTCCCCTGCCAGCCCCACTTCGCCAAACACCACCAGATCGTTGGGCAATGGGCGGTCGCGCAGGCTGGAGACCAACGCCAGCAGCAACGCCAAATCGGCACTGGTTTCGCTAACCTTGACGCCGCCCACTACGTTGACAAAAACGTCTTGGTCGGACATCTGCAAGCCACCATGACGATGCAGCACCGCCAATAGGATTGCCAAACGGTTCTGCTCCAGGCCCACAGCAACGCGGCGTGGGTTAGACATCATTGAGTGATCTACCAGCGCCTGGATCTCAACCAGCAGCGGCCTGGTGCCTTCCCAGACCACCATCACCGAACTGCCGGAGGTCACTTCATCACCCCGGCTGAGGAAGATGGCGGAAGGGTTACTCACCTCACGCAGCCCCTGCTCGGTCATGGCGAACACCCCCAGCTCGTTGACCGCACCAAAGCGGTTTTTGTGGCTGCGCAGCGTACGGAAACGGGAATCAGCATCGCCATCCAGCAACACGGAACAGTCGATACAGTGTTCGAGGACTTTCGGCCCGGCCAGCGAGCCATCTTTGGTCACGTGGCCAACCATCACGATCGCCACGCCACGCGTTTTGGCAAAGCGGGTGAGATAGGCCGCCGTTTCGCGCACCTGCGCCACGCTACCCGGCGATGACTGGATATCCGCCATATGCATCACCTGGATCGAGTCGATCACCATCAGCCGCGGTTGCTCCTGCTCGGCGATCAGGCAGATCTGCTCAATGCTGGTTTCAGACAGCATGTTCAGGCCACCGGTGGGCAATCCAAGACGATGAGCACGCATCGCGACCTGTTGCAGCGACTCTTCACCGGTGACGTACAAGGTTTTCATCTGTTCAGCCAGCTTGCACAGCACCTGCAACAGCAGAGTACTTTTCCCCGCGCCGGGGTTGCCGCCGATCAGGATCGCACTGCCCGGCACCACGCCGCCGCCCAGCACGCGGTCAAATTCCAGAAAACCGGTAGAGAAACGCGGCAGCTCTTGCAGACTGATGTCCGAAAGCTTCTGCACCTTGCTGATACCGGCATCGCCTGCATAGCCGCTTAAACGCTCGCTACGGGCAGCAGAAGAGGAGGACGCAGCCAGGCGCACTTCTGTAATGGTGTTCCAGGCCTGACACGCGCTGCATTGCCCCTGCCAGCGCGGATAATCAGCGCCGCATTCATTACAGACAAACGCCCGTTTTACTGCTTTTGCCACAACTTACCTCACATCGTGTTTCAAACTGCCGCAGAGCACACAAAGCACTCCCAGCAGATCGGCATGGCGGATCGAGACCTGCGCCTTCTCATAGACCTTAGGCTTCGCATGATAGGCAATGCCCAACCCGGCCACCTGCATCATTTTCAAATCGTTGGCACCGTCGCCGATCGCTACGGTTTGCTGCAGTGGGATCCCCAGCTTCTCTGCCAACGCCACCAAGGTATCGGCCTTGAATTGCGCATCCACGATCGGCCCCAGTACTTCGCCGGTTAGCTTACCGTCGCGGATCTCCAGCTCATTGGCAGCCACGGCCACTAACTTGAGCTTGTCACGCAGGTACTCGGCATAATAGGTAAAGCCGCCGGAGGCAATGGCGACGTGCCAGTCCAGCGCCTGCAGCTTGCGCACCAGGCTGGTCAACCCAGGCATCAGCGGTAAATCGTCACGCACTTGCTTGAGGATATTGGCGTCGGCCCCTTTCAGCGTACCTACACGTTGGCGCAGGCTGGCGGTGAAATCGAGTTCGCCACGCATCGCGCGTTCGGTCACTTCACTGACCTGCTCGCCGACCCCGGCCAACTTGGCGATTTCATCGATGCACTCAATCTGGATGGCCGTCGAGTCCATATCCATCACCAACAGGCCCGACTTGCGCAGGTTAGGGATTTTGCCCAGTGGGGCAACGTCTAGCCCGTTTTCGTTCGCCAACAGTTTGGCACGCGCAGACAGCGTCCCCGCCAGGCGCACCACCTGATAATCTTCCACCGCCCAGGCCGTCACGATCACCATCGCGGCGCCCAGCTTGCGCTGGAACTGAGTAATACGCTCTTTATCCAGTTCTCTGCCATATAGTAGCCACCCGGTGTGGCCCGCCCGATAATCCAGCGGCATAACTTCGTCACCGCTCAACGAAAGGGGCAACCCCGGCCATTGAGAGATCTCAGCGGGGAGATCGCAATAGGTCAGACTATTTGGCATCCTTAACTCCTGAATAACACTGCATGATAAAACGACGCATCAAGCTATCCTATCGCCATTGCTTCTGGCAACATATTACCCTATGAATCTCAAGTTACTGCCAGGCGGTTAACTCGTGACTCCCGGATGACCGCCCTAAAGGAAGCCTTATGGCTAAAGCTAAACTGAAATTCCGCCTGCATCGCACCGCTATTATCCTGATTTGCCTGGCGTTGCTGGTGCTGTTGATGCAAGGTGCCTCCTATTTTAGCCTGAGCCACCAAATGGCGCGATCGGAACAGGTCGAAGAATTGGCGCAAACCTTGACCAGGCAGGTGGCTTTTAGCCTGACTCCGCTGATGGATGGCGACAGCGACATAGACAATCAGCAGGTTGAGCGCATTCTCACACAGCTGACCGATCACAGCCGCATTCTGGACGCCAGCGTCTACCAATTGGACGGCACCCTGATCGCCCATTCCGGCGAGCAGATTAGCGTGCGCGATCGCCTGGCGCTGGATGGCAAACGCGCGGGCAGCTACTTCAACCATCAGATCGTCGAGACAATCCAGGGCAAAGATGGCCCGCTGGGCTTTATCCGTGTAACGCTGGATACCCACGTACTGGCCACCGAATCCAAGCAGGTGGATAACACCACCAACCTGCTACGCCTGATGATCCTGCTGGCGCTGGCCATCGGCATTATTCTGGCCCGTACCCTGTTGCAAGGCCGCCGCAGCCGCTGGCAGCAGTCTCCGTACCTGCTAACCGCCAACACACCGCTGGCAGAAGGTAACACGGTCGACGATGGTGATGACGAGAAGCCGGCAGAGCAGGAAGAGACGAAGAAAGATTAAGCTAAGCGCTGAATACGATCGTTCAGCGCCTGAAGCTGTACCAGCATTTGAGCAGCAATGGCCCGGAACGATGCGCTGATCTGCGGATGTTGTGCCGTACGCTGCCAGAATTCAAGCGCCATCAACTCGGCCTGCCGCCAAAGGGGGCCGTTGACCTCATTGCCCAATCTGATTTCCACCGCTGTTTCTCGCATATTACCGCTATTGGCAGGGGCAAACGCCATCGGCAACATGTCATACAGCGGAGCCAATACCACCGGCCACTGCTCCATACGCAGGAACGATAGATTCCCCTGGTGCATATCGCTATTGGCGATCAACCTGCCAAATGCCCAATACAGACCGATTGTTTTCCAGGTTTGATGATCGATGATCCCCTGCTGCAATAGCTTTTCCGCTGCAATAGCCCAATTAGCACCACCGCTGCCGCTAAATTCGGCATCTAGCGCCTCCAGTGAGACCAGAGCGACTCGGCCATATGCTCCAATACGATCAAACCGCTCAATCTCTAAAAAACACTGTCGGTTATCGGCTAACAGCACCTTTGCCGATGCAGAAGATAACCCAGCCTCTGCGACCACTTGCAGCGCTAATGACTCGGCGATCAGTAAATCGCTCCAACGTTGCGCAATGGGGTTGTCCGGTACAGCACTGAACTTCACCAGCACATGACGACGACGGCCACCCGCCAGTTCGGCATAGGCAGTAAACTTGGGCTGTTCGCCACCGGCAGAAGAACCAATCAGTTCACCCGCTAATGCGCGTGCAGACAGCTTAGCGTAATGCTTGGTTTTGTCCGCCATCGGTACCGGGATTTCAGCTGCGCGCGTTAACCAACGCTGATAACTCTCTGCGCCCGGCAATAGATCGCCACTCATATCCTCACCATAATGACAAAGCGCTACCAGGCGCTGTTCTTCATTCCATTGCAGCACGTCTTCCGGCAACTTGAGCCGCCGTGCAACGGCTTTCCCCCAGGCGCGGCCAAGAAAACCTACTGGGCGCAGATCGTTCAGATACCAAGGCAAACCATCGTACAACTGCCACTCACCGCTTTGTTCATCGAACACCGCGCAGTTGTCTGCCGGGTATAGGCAATAGAGCGTGGCAAACAGATGCGCCTTACCCAGCTTATCGATTTGATACAGTGGGAAATGCGACTCACCACCCACCTCCCGCCTGAGCGCATAACGCGTGGATCTGCCTTTGTCGATGACCAGTACCGACCCCGCCAAATCGCGGATACGGCGCGACAGCGTGGGTTGACTGATCCCCAATGCAGCAGTCAGTTCCCGGGAAGAGGCGGGTCCATTACGCAGAATTTTTTCTACTGTGCTCATCGCTGAATAGATTAGTGAATAGATAGATGAATAGAGTAATAGCGCTAATTAGCGGAAAGGTAAAGGATTAGCTAGCAAGGTTGGCGAAGGGTGAATAGATAAAATGGGGCGCAGCGTGCTGCGCCCGCGAGGTCATTACGCTTTGTCGCCCAGCAGGACAGATTCCAGCGCGATAACGATCATCTCGTTAAAGGTGGTCTGACGCTCGGCAGCAGTGGTCTGCTCGTGACGCAGGATATGATCGGATACGGTGCAGATGGTCAGCGCCTTGCAACCGAACTCTTCATACAGCTCTGCGGCCACGCCGTAGATGCCCGCCGCTTCCATCTCCACGCCCAGGATGCCGTACTTCTTCATCACCTGGAACATATCCGGATCTGGCGTGTAGAACAGATCGGCGGAGAAGATGTTACCTACGCGTGCCGGGATGCCCTGTGCAGCCGCAGCGTCTACCGCATTACGCACCATGTCAAAATCCGCAATGGCCGCATAGTCGTGGCCTTTGAAACGCATGCGGTTAACCTGGGAATCGGTACAAGCTCCCATGCCAATCACCACATCACGCAGTTTGACGTCGTCACGTACCGCGCCACAAGAACCGACACGGATGATTTTCTTCACGCCAAACTCGGCAATCAGTTCACGCGCATAGATAGAGCAGGATGGGATGCCCATGCCGTGGCCCATTACCGAGATTTTACGGCCTTTATAGGTACCGGTGAAACCCAGCATGCCACGCACGTTGTTAACTTCTACCGCACCTTCCAGGAAGGTTTCTGCGATGTATTTAGCACGCAGCGGATCCCCCGGCATCAGCACTACGTCAGCGAAATCACCCATCTCAGCATTAATATGTGGCGTTGCCATAATCACTTCCCTCAATTCATTGAAAAAAAGACGCTGGCGTGAAGGCCAGCGTCATTAAAAGCGGTATTAAAGCATGGATTTGCCGTAATCCATCGGCGACACGCCAAAATAGCTGGCGACGGTCTGGCC